>NZ_JBIBVC010000004.1:0-377124 GCF_043080005.1 Streptomyces sp. NPDC015130
CCCGATACTGGATGTATCGGGGTGATCCCGACAACGCGGCGAGCGTGCGTGCCAGACGCCGTCGGGCAGGCGGGACTTTCGCAACACGCCCTAGCGCGGGGTGACGCTGCCGGCGTAGACGTTGTCCGGGGTCACGATCTCGGTGATCGCGCGGGCGAGCAGCGTGGACGGCTCCTGATTGTCCACGCGGCGGGCGTCCGTGTTGAGCATCAGGACCAGGGTGGCCTTCTGCGAGGGCAGGTAGACGGTCACCGTCTCGTACCCCGGCAGCGACCCGTTGTGGCCGATCCAGCCGTCGGTCTTCAGGATGCCGAGGCCGTACGTCGTGCCGGGGAAGCCGGTCGGCAGCGTCTTGAGCCGCTGCGCCTGGGTCTCGGGGGTGAGCAGCTCGCCGGTGGCGACGATTTTGGCCCAGCGGCGCAGGTCCTGGAGGTTCGAGATCATCGCCCCCGCCGCCCAGGCCCAGCTCGGGTTCCAGTCCGTGGCGTCCGCGATCTCGCCGCTCAGGGTCTGGTCGGTGTAGCCGTGCGAGTGCGGCTCGGGGAACTCGGCGGCGTCCGGGAACAGCGTGCCGAACAGGTGGGACGGGCGGAGGACGCGGTTGCGGATGACGTCCTGGAGGCGCTGGCCGGTCACCTTCTCGACGACCAGGCCGAGCAGGACCAGATTGCTGTTGGAGTACTGGAACTGCGCGCCCGGCTGGAAGGTGTTCCTGTGATTCATGCCGTACGGGAGCACCTCCTCCGGGGTCCACTGCCGCTGAGGGTCGCTCAGCAGATCGTGGATGAAGTCCGGGTCGGAGGTGTACGGGAACAGGCCGCTGCGCATCTCGGCGAGGTGGCGGAGCGTGATCCGGTGTCCGTTGCGCACGCCGTGCACGTACTTCGCGATCGGGTCGTCCAGGCCGACCCGGCCGTCGTCGACGAGCTGGAGCAGCGCGGTGACGGTGAAGGTCTTGGTCTCGCTGCCGATCCGGATGTACGAGTCGGCGGACATCGGCTCGCCGGTCGCGGTGTCGGCGACACCGGTCGCGCGGACGTAGCTCCCCTTGCCCGGCATCCACAGCCCGACGACGACGCCGGGGATGCCCGCCTGCGTGCGGATGTCCGCGACGGCCTTGTCCAGCCTGGCCTCGACCTGGGGGCCGAGCCCGCCCGGAGGGCAGTCCTCCTTGTCGTACCGGTCGACGCCCGCCGCCTGCACGGCCGGGGCCGGGGCCACGACCGTCGGGGCCAGCACGGACGCCACGAGCAGTGCGGCGGCGAACAGACGTCGGGTGGGGATGCGTCGCATGTGGGGGGCGCCTCTTCCGGGTCGGGGAGCAGGCAGCCACATCACCATCCGGACCCGTGGCGGAGGTGCCTGTCCGGGGAGCGCTCCGTCGATTCCACTCGTTCGGCGCCGCACGGTTCGCCGGGGCGGCCCCCTGGCGGGGCGGCTCCCCCAGGTGCGTGTGTGCGACTAAAGCGTGTTGCGAAAGTCCCGCCTGCCCGACGGCGCCTGGCACGCACGCTCGCTGCGTTGTCGGATCACCCCGATACATCCATTATCGGGGCGACCCTCCGCCTTGCGATCGCACGCACCAGACGCCGTCGGGCCCGCCCTTCGGGCGGCCGGCGCTACTTTCGCACCACGCCCTAGGTGTACGCGTCCGTGACGCAGTCGGCGGCGCAGCGCCAGTGCTCGAAGCGGCGCCGCAGCGCCGCCGCCGCGTGCGGCCGGTCCACCGCGGCGTACCCGTAGCGGTCCCGCGTCACGCTCACCACGGCCTCGACGGTGACGATGGCCGGTTCGCCGTCCCCGGCGGAGCTGCGGGCCGTCGCGATCACGTGGTCGGCGGCCCGCTGCAGGTCGCGCGCGTACTCCCGCTGGGCGACGGACCGGGCCCGCGCGGCGGCGAACGGCCGTACGGCGCGACCCTTCCAGACCACGCCCGCCGTGATGAACCCCGCCCCGAGGAGGAAGACGAGCGACCCCAGCGCGACGTCGAGGCTCCACCTCATCGCGTGCCGCCTTCCCCCGGGAACGCCTGAAAGACACGCACCGCTGGTCCGGCGGCCGGTCGGTCCGATTCTAGGGGGCGTCTTGCCGATCATGCCGGGCTCGCGGCGTCTGGTGCCGTGCCTCGCCGCGTTGTCGTCACTCGCCATGGCTCCGCCATGACTCCCTCCTCCGCCTTGCGATCCACGGCACCGGACGCCGCTCCCTGATCCGGCCTGATCGACAAGACGCCCCCTAGGGCGCCGGGCACCGCGTCCGCCGTCTGCCCGTGAACGCGTCCGGATGTCGGCGCGCGTCACTGTTTCCAGGGGGAGAGCCACCAGGGTTCGCCGGCGGTGGTCCTGGTGCCCTTGCCCGAGATGCGGAGCGTCAGGTCGTTGTCGAAGACGATGTCGACCGAGACGTCCGGGTGCTCGGTGGCCGTCACGACGTAGCTGTTGTTGACGCGGGCCAGGTCCGGCAGCGGATTGTCCCGTGTCTCGGCGCGAGGCGCCTCGGTGTCCCCGGGCTCCGTGATCCGCCAGCCGGTGTCCAGGTAGAGGCGGATCTCGCGTTCCGGGTCGCTCTCCGTGTCGAGGAAGGTGAGGAAGGGCCAGGCCTGGCGCTCTCCCACCTCGACGACCAGCTTTCCCGGCAGGTTCTCGACGGTCATCGGCCGATCATCCCTCGCGGACGGGGCGACGGCCGTGCGAACACGGTCGGCGACGACGGGATTGACACGTGTAAGTGTGCAGTGCAACGCTCCATGTCCGGCCCCGTGCCGCCGCCGCGCAGAAGGAGCAGCACCGCATGAGCACGACCGTCACCACCACCCGAGGCCCCGTCCGCGGCGAACGCCGTGCCGACGGCAGCCTCCGCTTCCTCGGCATCCCCTACGCTCAGCCCCCGGTGGGCGACCTCCGGTTCGCCGCGCCCGTCCCGCCGGAGCCGTGGACGGAGCCGCTCGACGCCACCGCATACGGCCCGACCGCCCAGCGCCGCCCCTTCGGCGAGGTCGTGATCATCCCCGAGCCCACCATCCCGGGCGAGGGCGTCCTCAACCTCAACGTCTTCACGCCCGGGGCCGACCCCGAGGCCGGGCTCCCCGTCCTCGTCTGGATCCACGGCGGCGGCTACGTCGCCGGCTCGGCGGCCAGCCCCTGGTACGACGGGGCCGCCTTCAACCGGGACGGCGTCATCGTCGTCTCGCTCGGCTACCGGCTCGGCATCGAGGGCTTCCTGCACCTGGAGGACGCCCCCGACAACCGCGGCGTACGCGACTGGATCGCGGCCCTGGAATGGGTCCGCGACAACATCGCGGCCTTCGGCGGCGACCCGGCCAAGGTCACCATCGCCGGTCAGTCGGCGGGCGGCGGCGCCGTCCAGACCCTCCTCGCCGTCCCGTCGGCCCGCGACCTGTTCCGTGGCGTCATCTCCGTCTCCGGCGCGCTCCTGCGCCCCGACGGCCCCGAGGTCGCCCGCGCCGCCGCCCGGCTCCTCACCTCCCGCACCGGCGTCCCCGCCACCGCGGCGGCCCTGCGGGACCTGGGCGACGACGAGCTGCTCGCGCTCCAGGACCGGCTGGCCGAGGAGGGCCCGGACCGTGAGGGCCTGCCGCCGATGCTGGCCCTCGCGCCCTTCGCGGACGGCGACCTGATCCCCGTACCGGCCCTGGAGGCCCTGACGGCGGGCGGCGCGGGCGACGGCGTCCCGCTGATGCTCGGCTTCACCGAGCACGAGTTCACGATGATCCCCGCGCCCGAGGGCCTGCCGGTACCGCTCGTGCTCGGCGGCCTCGGCCTCGACGAGGCCCGGACCGAGGCCTTCACCCGGGCGTACGCGGAGGGCGGCGAGGCCCACCTCTTCGGGCAGGCGCTCACCGACTCGATCTTCCGCGCCCCGAACCTCGCCGTCGCGGACGCTCGCGCCGCGCGGGAACAGCCCACCTGGCTCTACGAGTTCGCCTGGCGCTCGCCGGTGATGGGCATCGCGTTCCACTGCCTCGACCTGCCCTTCGCCTTCGACGTCCTCGACTCCGAGGGCGTCGCGCCCGCCGCCGGGGACGCGCCGCCGCGCGCACTCGCCGACGCCGTGCACCGCGCCTGGGTCGCCTTCGTGACGGACCAGGACCCGGGCGCCGACTGGCCGCGCTACACCACCGACGGGCGCGCCACGATGATCTGGGACGCCGAGCCTCGGATCGCCGAGGACCCGCTGAGCGGAGTCCGCGCGATCTGGTCCGACCGACCGGAGGGTGCCCCCTCGGGCGACTGACCGGAGAGTGCCGCCTCGGGCCGGCCCCCGGACCGTGTCACATGTTCTTCATGCGTTGTGCATGGTCCGCCGGGCCGGACGGCGACGATGATCGCCAGGAGCCCGGGACCCGTACGCCAGGGACCCGGGACCCGTAGGCCAGGGACCCGGGACCCGCAGCACCGTCAGCCGTGCCCGCCGCCTGCCCGAGGAGCCCCGCCATGTCCAGCCGCCGCCGCTTCCTCACCGGGTCCGCCGCCACGCTCGGCCTCGGGCCGCTGCCCGCGACCGGCGCCGTCGCGGCCCCGGCGGGACCGGCGACCGCCACCGAGCCCGAGGACACCACCCGCCCGCCGAACCTGGTCGTCGTGCTCGCCGACGACCTCGGGTACGGAGAGCTCGGCGCGTACGGGCAGAAGCTCATCACCACCCCGCGCATCGACGGACTCGCCGCCGACGGACTGCGGTTCACGGACGCGTACTCCACGGCGGCCGTCTGCGCCCCCTCCCGCTGCTCCGTCCTCACCGGACTGCACACCGGGCACGCGACCGTCCGCGCCAACCCGTCCGGGGCCCAGGGCTCCCTCACCGCCGCCGACACCACCTTCGCCCAGGTGCTCCGGGCCCGCGGCTACCGCACCGGCGTCATCGGCAAATGGGGCCTCGGGCCGGAGAGCGCCGGCCAGGACAGCCACCCCAACGCCCGCGGCTTCGAGGAGTTCCACGGCTACATCGACCACGGCCACGCCCACCAGTACTACCCCGAGTACCTCTGGCACGACGACCGGAAGGTGCGCGTCCCGGCCAACGCGGGCGGTGCCAAGGGCACGTACGCGCCCGACCTGCTGCGGCAGAAGGCGCTCGACTTCCTCGACCGCCACGCCGCCGAACCGTTCCTCCTCCTGCTCACCCCGACCGTGCCGCACGCCCCCAGCGACGTCCCCGACACCGGCGCCTACGCCTCCCGGAGCTGGACCGCCGCCGACAAGGGCCACGCCGCGCAGGTGGGCCTCCTCGACTCCCTCGTCGGCGACGTCGTCGACCGGCTGCACTCCCTCGGCCTCGCCGACGACAGCGTCGTCCTCGTCACCAGCGACAACGGCCCCCACGAGGAGGGCGGGGTCGATCCCGACCTGTTCGACGCCAACGGACCGCTGCGCGGCTACAAGCGGAACCTGTACGAAGGCGGGGTACGCGTTCCCCTCATCGCCTGGGGCCCCGGCCGCGTCCGGCAGGAACGGCGCCGGCGACGGCACGCCGATCGCCTTCGGCGGCACCACGTACCCCAAGGGCCTCGGCGTCCACGCCTACAGCGACGTGTCCTTCCACCTCGGCGGCGCGGGGAAGCGGTTCACCGCGCTCGTCGGCATCGACGACTTCTCGGCGCGCCAGAGCTCCGTGGGCGCGACCCGCGCCCTCGTGTACGGCGACGACCGCGTCCTCCTCACCACCCCCACCCTGACGGCCGCCACGGGCCCCGTACCGCTCGACGTGGACGTGCGGGGCGTCCGCGTCCTGCGCCTGGAGGTGACGGACGCCAACGCCCGGACGTCCTTCGACCACACGTCCTGGGCCCTCGCCCACGTCTCGGTCGGCTGAAGGCCCCGCGCGCGTCGGGTCAGCCCTCGAAACCGACCTTGCCGTCCGGGAGGATCGCCTCGACGCGCGCGCCGTGCTCGACCGTCCGGCTCACCGTGCAGAACTTCTCGTGCGTCAGACGCACCGCCCGGGCGAACACCTCCTCCGCCCGCGGGTTGCTGTCCGGCAGCTCGAACTCGTAGCTGACCCTGATCCGGCCCAGCCGGCCGTCGTCCTCGGGACCCGAGACCGACTCCACCACGATCCGCAGGTCGTCGTGGTCCACGGCGCGCGCCGTCCGGTCGACGACGAGACCGCCGCACCCGCCCATCGCCGCCAGCAGCAACTCGACCGGCGTGAACGAGGGCTGCGCGTCGGCGTCGTCGGCGGCGGCCATCCGGACCTCCGCGCCCCGGTCGTTGCGGGCGGTCCAGTTCCGGTACCCGGTACGGACGGTTTCGATCCGGTAGTCGGCCATGGCGGCGGAGCTCCTTCGCTGTGGTGCGGTGTTCGCTGTGGTGCGGTGTTCGCCGTGCTGCGGTGGCGGAACGGCCGACCGCCCCACCATCCCACGGCGCGGGTTCCGGCCCGGGGTCTGGCCCGGGTTTCCGGCCCGGGCCCGGCCCCGGCCCCAGCCCCGTGGTCCCGGTTCCGCCGGAGCGGACGCGCCGTCGCGCGTCCACCCCGGACATGCGTCCACCCCGGACATGAGTATCCGCACTCATGCGCCGGGGACGCGCCCTCCGGTGGGATGTCCCCATGTCCCGGAGCACCCCCACGGCCGACGACCGCGCCCCGCTCGCCTGGATCGCGCCGACGGCCGCCACCGTCGTCACCCTGCCCCTCACCTGCCTCGCGTTCCTCTCCGTCGTGCTCGACCCGCTGTCCTGCGACGCCTGCGCGGGCGCGAACACCGCCGCGTACAGGGCCGCCTACCTCCCGGCCTTCTGGACCTTCATCGTCGGCCTGCCGCTGCCGCTCGGGCTGCTCGTGACGAGCTGGGCCCTGCCGCGGAGCCGGCGGCACACGTCCCGGCGACGGACGGTCGCCCTCCTCGCCCCGACCGCCCTCGTCCTCCTCTACCTGCTGTTCCGCCTGCTCGCCGACCGGCGCTGACTCACCGCCCGCGGGAACGCGCGCCGGCACGGTCCAGCACGACGGCGCCCCAGGCCTCGGAGACCGCGCCCCAGACCGCACGGAGCCGCGGTTCCGCCTCCCGTACCGAGGCCACCACCGCCACCGGGTCGCCGCCGTCCGCCCGGACCTGCGCCTCGTCGGCCTCCGCCCACCGCGCGACCGTGCCGGCCCCCGCCTCCGGATGGAACTGGAGCGCCCAGCCCGAAGGCCCCACCCGGAAGGCCTGGTAAGGACAGTCGTCCCCGCCCAGCAGCTGTACGGCACCGTCCGGCAGCCGGTCCACCTCGTCCCAGTGCCACTGCGCGGCCGGCGCGCCCTCGGGCACCCCGCCGAGCACGGCGTCACCGTCGGCCGCCGCGAGCCGCCGCAGCGGTACGGCACCCAGCTCGGGCCCCCGCGTCCGCGGCACGACCGAACCGCCCAGGGCGTCGGCGACGATCTGGCCTCCCAGGCATATCCCGAGGAGCGGCACCTCACCGGCGACCGCCTCGCGGACCAGCGCACGGACCGGCGGCAGCCACGGCGCGGCCGCGTCGTCGCGGCAGCCGACGGACCCGCCGAGGACGAGGAGCCCCGCGTGCCCCCGCAGGTCCTCGGGGAGGGACTCACCCAGCCAGGCCCGCACCACGTCGAGCCGGAGCCCGGCCCGCACCAGGTGCTCCCCGACGAGCCCGGGACCGGCGTCCTCCTCGTGCTGCACGACGAGAACGCCGGGCTGCTCGCGTCCGACCGGTCCGGTCTCCACAGTCACACTCATCCGACACGTCTCCTCATCTGCTTCATCTGCTTCATCCGCTTCAGCGGGTTCATCTGCTTCATCCGGTCGATCTTGCGGATCCCGCCGGTCGCCGGTTGAGTACACCGGACCGCCCGGCTGAGTACGTCGACCGATACGCGGCGGGCCGGCCTCCGCTGGAATGGGCACATGACCTCCGACGCCCGGCGCACCCGGTCCCTCCAGCACGTCACCGCCACCGGCACGGCCCTCGCCGTGGCCCTCGGCCCCGTGGTGCTCGGCGCCCTGCTCGTCCGGTCGGCGGGCGGCGACCCGATGGCCTCCGTCAACGCCCTCATCGCGGGCGGCGGCCAACGCGCCCGGCTCTCCCGGGCCCACCTCCGCTCGTGCGGCGACCGTGTTCAGTCGCGCGGCCTGCGGGCGGGCCGGAAGGCCTGGGCGTCGGCTCCACGGGGTCCGGTCCGGGTGGCGTTGAGGCGTGCGACGTCGGTCATGCCCGGCACCCTACGACGGGCTTCCGTGCCGAAGGGTCTCCAGGGGGACCGCACATGAGCGATGATCGTCGCCTCTGACGAATACCCGGCAGTAGCAAGAACACCGGGGCCTGGACGAAAGGGCACACCGAATGCCGAGGCGGCACCGCGTGCGGGACGACCACCACACGAGCGGCGACGGGGCGGGCGTCGCGGGCGGGGGCGGTGAAGGCGCCATCGGGCGGCGCCGGTTCCTCGGCTACGTCCTCGCCGCCCCCACCCTCACCGTCGCCGCCCAGCTCGGCGCCGAGGCCCTCGTGCCCCGGCAGGCCGCCGCCGCGGCCCCGGCGCTCATCCCCTCGCTGCCCGGACCGGCCGAACTCCTCGACCTCAACGAGCTGCTGACGCTCGCCGCCCTGCCGACCAGCAACCTCATCACGATCCGCCTCGACAGCGAGGGCACCGCCCACTTCGCGCTGCCCCGCGCCGAGGTCGGCCAGGGCATCACCACCTCCACCGCCATGATCGTCGCGGAGGAACTCGACCTGCCCCTGGACAAGGTGAAGGTCACGCTCGCCGACGCCCGCCCCGAGCTCCTCTTCAACCAGCTGACCGGCGGCTCCAACACCACCTACTCCACCTACACCCCCATCCGCGTCGCCGCCGCCGTCGCCCGCGGCCGCCTCCTGCACGCCGCCTCCCTCGTCCTCGGCGACGCCGTCGAGACCCTCACCACCAAGGCCGGCGCCGTCCTCTCCCCGGCGGGCACGCTCCTCGGCTACGGCGAACTCGCCGCGAAGGCCGCCGCCCTCACCAGCACCGCGGTCGAGGTGGAGCTCAAGGACCGGGCCGACTTCCGCGTCATCGGCACCGCGCAGCGCAGGCTCGACGCCCTCGAAGCCGTCACCGGCCGCAAGAAGTTCACGATGGACCTCCAGGTCCCGGACGCGCTGCCGACGATGATCTGCCGCCCGCCCACCATCAACGGGACCGTCCGCTCCGTGGCCAACCTCGCCGCGGTCCGCGCCATGCCCGGCGTCACCGACGTCGTCACCGTCTCCACCGGCGTCGCCGTCCGCGCCCGCACCTTCGGCCAGTGCGTCGACGCCGTCCGTGCCCTCGACGTCGACTGGGGCCCCGGTACCGCCGAGGGCGCCTCCGACGCCACCGTCCTGGAGAAGCTCCGCCGGGCCGAACTCCCCCTCGTGGTCCCGCCGCTGCCCCTGCTCACCAAGGCGGTCGATGCCCGCTTCACCTTCCACTTCTCCAGCAACGCCGCCGTGGAGACGAACTGCGCCATCGCGGACGTACGGGAGGACTCCGCCGAGATCTGGGCCTCCCTGAAGGCCCCGATCGTGGCCCAGGAGCAGATCGCCCTCAAACTCGGCCTGCCGCCCACCGCCGTCCGCGTCCACGTCACCGAGGGCGGCGGCTCCTTCGGCCGCAAGCTCTTCCACGACGCCGCCCACGAGGCCGCCGAGGTCTCCCGCGCCCTCGGCAAGCCCGTCAAGCTGATGTGGCACCGCACCGACGACTTCCGCCAGGGCCGTACGCACCCGATGTCCACCTCGCGGGTCCGCGCCACCTACTCGCTGGGCGAGGTCCTGACGTACGAGCAGCGCCACACCTCCGTGGCCACCGACTTCGGCCACGGCATCGGCGAGCTCCTCACCGCCGAGGCGGCCCGGCTCCCCGTCGGCGACCTCGCCTTCTCCGAGACGATGTTCCAGCTCACCCAGGTCAGCCCCTACCACCTCGGCGTCACCACCCAGCTGCTCTCCGAGACCGACAAGGGCTACAACACCGGCTCCATGCGCGGCATCTACTCGCCCAACGTCCGCTGCGCCCAGGAACTCGTCATGGACGAACTGGCCAGGCGCACGAACCAGGACGGGTACGCGATGCGGCGCAAGCTCATCAAGGACCCGAGGGCGCGCGCCGTCCTCGACAAGGTCGCCCAGCAGGGGGAGTGGGGCCGGACGATGGCGCCGGGTACGGCCCAGGGCATCGCCGTCCACGCCGAGTACCACTCCTTCGTGGCGATCCTCGCCGAGATCGACTGCCGCCCGGAGACCACCGGACGGAAGATCCCCAACGCGTACACGGGACCGCGCGTGACGAAGGTCGTGTGCGCCGTCGACGTCGGTCTCGCCGTCAACCCGCGCGGCCTGGAGGCCCAGATGACGGGCGGCATCTCCGACGGCATCGCCATCACGCTCACGTCCGGACTCCACCTGCGTGACGGGCACTTCCTCGAAGGCAGCTGGGACCAGTACTTCTACACCCGGCAGTGGAACACCCCGCCGGAGCTGGAGATCGTCGTCATGCCCTCGAACGGCGAGAAGCCGGGCGGCGCGGGGGAGCTGGCGGTCGCCGGCGCCATGGCCGCCGTCGCCTGCGCCTACGGGCGGGCCACCGGCACGATGCCCACGGTCTTCCCGCTCAACCACGCCGAGCCGCTCGGCTTCACCCCCCTGCCGACCGTCCCGCCCGTCCCGGCCTCGCCCACCGACGGCCGCGACCGCACCATCTGAGACCTGGAGTCCCCGTGCCGCAGCACACCTTCATCCTGAACGGCAAGGCCGTCACCGCCGACGTCGAGGGCGACGTCCGGCTCCTCTGGGTCCTCAGGGACGTCCTCGGCGTCACCGGGCCCAAGTACGGCTGCGGGGTCGGCGTCTGCCGGGCCTGTACGAGCCACCTCAACGGCAAGGCGTTCACGCCCTGCGCCGTGCCCGTCGACGACCTCGCCCCGACCGACGAGGTCACCACCATCGAGGGCCTCCCCGACACCGTGGGCGGCGACCTGCACCCGATGCAGGAGGCCTGGCTCGACCTCGACGTCGCCCAGTGCGGCTTCTGCCAGCCGGGCCAGATCATGGCCGCCGTGGCGACGGTCCGGAAGGCGCGGGAGGCCGGACGGGAGATCACCGAGGCGGACCTCGACACGATCCGCAACATCTGCCGCTGCGGCACCTACCACCGCATCCGGCAGGCGGTCCTGGAGGGCTCCCGCCGCATGGAGTGACGGCCCGCGGACCCGGGCGCCGGTGTTCGGTCCTCGGCCCCGGGCGCCGGGTGTTCGGTCCTCGGCTTCCGCCCCCCTCCTCGGCTACGCCGAGCCCGTCGCCAACTTCTCCCGGACGGCGTCCAGATACTCCGCCACCGCGTCCCGGTTCCTGGTCAGGAACCGGATGCGCTCGGTCATCCGGTCCCGCTCCTCCTCCAGGGTCGCCAGCATCTCCGGTGTGGCGTCCGGGAAGTGGATGATCCGCGGCTTGTTCAGACACGGCAGGATCTGCTTGATGATCCGGGTCGGCAGACCGGCGTCGAGGAGCCCCCGGATCTGCACCACCCGGTCCACGTTCGACTCGTCGTAGACCCGGTAGCCGTTCGGCAACCGGTCCGCGACGATGAGCCCCTGCTCCTCGTAGTAGCGCAGCAGCCGACGCGGTGTTCCGGTGCGCTCCGACAGTTCCCCGATCCGCATGGACGCCCTCCAGGGACTCGCTTGACCCTCACATCAATGTGAGGGTTCGAGCATAGGTCCATGAGCTCCTCCCCGAAGCCCACCGGCCGCCTGCCCCTGCCCGCCCTGCTCGCCCTCGCCACCGCCGTGTTCGTCACGAGTCTCACCGAGACCCTCCCCGCCGGCGTCCTGCCCGGCCTGAGCACCGACCTCGGCGTCGCCGAGGCCGCCGCCGGCCAGACCGTCACCGTCTACGCGCTCGGCACCGCCCTCACCGCCGTCCCCCTCGCCGCCCGCACCGCGGACTGGCGCCGCAAGCGGCTGCTCCTCACCTCGGTCGCGGGATTCGCCGCCGCCAACACCGTCACCGCCGCCTCCTCCTCGTACGCCCTCACCATGGGCGCCCGCTTCCTCGCCGGGGTCGCCGCCGGGCTGGCCTGGGCCCTGCTCGCCGGCTACGCCCGCCGCATCGCCCCGACCCACCTCCAGGGCAGGGCCGTCGCCGTCGCCATGACCGGCATCCCGCTCGCCCTCTCGCTGGGCGTTCCGGCGGGCACCTTCCTCGGTGAAGCCGTGGGCTGGCGGGCCGCCTTCACCGCCATGACCGTGATCGCCGTCGGGCTCCTCGGCTGGATCGCCCTCGCCGTCCCCGACCTGCCGGGCGAGCGGAGCGGCGGACGCGCCCCGGTCGCCCGGACCCTGAAGGTCCCCGGCGTCCTGCCGGTCCTCGCCGTCACCTTCATGCTCGTCCTGGCCCACACCGTCCTCTACACCTACGTCGCCGCCTACCTCGGCCACCTCGGACTGGGCGGCTCCACCGGACTCGTCCTGCTCGTCTTCGGCGTGGCCTCGCTCGCCGGGATCTGGTTCACCGGTCGGTACATCGACCGCCGGCTCAGGGCCCTGACCCTCGGCGGCACGGTCCTCGTCGCCGCCGGCGCCGCCGCCCTCGCCGTACCGGCCGGAAGCACCGCGCTCGTCCTCGTCGCCGCCGGGCTCTGGGGCCTGGGCTGGGGCGGGGCGCCGACGCTGCTCCAGACCGCCGTCGCCGACGCGGGCGGGGACGCCGCCGACACCGCCCACACGATGCTGGTCAGCCTCTGGAACGCGGCCATGGCGGCCGGCGGCCTCGCGGGCGGCCTCCTCCTCGACGGGCTCGGCGCGGGGGCCCTTCCCTGGAGCGTCCTGCTCCTGCTGGTCCCCGTCGTCGCCGTCGTCACGGGAGCGCGCGCCCACGGCTTTCCCGCCCCCCGGCGCTTCCCTGACGACCCCCACGCCCCTGACCACCCCGCCGCCGCCCCTGACCACCCCGCCGCCGCCCATGACGGCCACGTCCCCGCCACCCGCCTCCGTGACTCCGAGCTCCCTGCCCCGGACCTCGCCGCGCCGGTTCTCCCCGCCCAGGATCTCCCTGTCCAGGACCTCCCCGCCCACCGGGGCCACTCCTGAGGAGCGTGCCCGCCGGAGCGGCCGAAGGCCCCCACCGCGACGGGGCGGTGGGGGCCTTCGGTGCTGTGCGCGAGGTGGCTCAGACGGCCGGTGGGACCCGGGACGGGCGGCCCGTGCCGCGCGTCAGGACGTAGCCGCCGATGCCGGCGAGCGCCGCGAGGACGCCCCCCGCCGCCGTCCAGATCCAGCGGTCGGACCACCAGCCCGAGGACCAGCCGTCCTCCGGGGCCGCCGCCTCCACGGCGGAGGGCCGGCCCGCCTCGGCGTCCGCCTCCGCCTGGTCGGCCGTGGTCGCCCCGGGCACGAGCGGCGCGGCGAGCGAGCCGTCCGTGGCGTAGGCGCCGCCCTTGTCGAGGGTGGTCACCCCGACCCGGGCCGTGAAGGGCTGGCCGAGGTCCTCGTCGCGCAGGCCCGTGACGGTGAGCCGGACGTAGTAGCTGCCGGGCAGCGGGTCGTTCGCCCAGGCGTCCGCCGACGCGCGGACCGGCCGCAGCACACAGGCGAGCTGCACCGACGCGGCCTCCTTGGCCGCCGTACGGGACTGGGTCCCGTACATGCACGGCTGACGCCGCCGCAGCCCGTCGTACACGTCGACCCGCCAGGTGGTGGGGCCGTGCCGCAGCGCGGAGTCGGGGAGCGTGACGGTGGCGTCCACCGTCGGCCGCTGCCCGGTGTCCGCGGGGAACACCCAGTACAGGTAGTCGCCGGTGGCGGCCTGCGCGGTGGCCTGCTGGCCCGGGAGGAACCTCGCGGCGGTGCGGAACGTCGTCCCGGCCTCCGTCGGCCCGGCCCCGGCGCTCGGGTCCGCGGTGGGGGAGTCGGCCGACGCGCCCGGCGCCGTGAGGCCGAGGAGCGCGGCGCCCGCGAGGGCGGCCGTGGCGAGCATGCGTACGGTACGCATCAGTTGGTCCTCCAGACAGCGACGCGCCAGCGGGACACCCAGCCCCAGAGCAGACCGGCCAGGAAGCCGGCGAGCACGAGCACGCCGAGCAGCCACCAGCCGCGGCCGAGACCGAAGGCGGCCACGTCCGAGGCGGCCGACGGGCCGTCGACGACGTCCACGGTCAGCTCGATCGGCATGCCGGGCGTCGTCTTGACCGACGGGGGAGCGGAGAAGGAGTTGCTGACCTGGAGGCAGACGGTCTCGGCGGCCGGCTTCACGTCCCCGGCGACGTCGTCGTCGAGCTCCGGCTTCGGGTACCGCAGTCCGGTCGATATGACGTCCGTGCGGCCGTCGCCCGCCTCCGAGCCGCGGACGATCTCCCGACCGTGGCGGGTGACCGCGCGCAGCAGCACCCCGTAGTCGTTGTTGACGGCCCGGTCGGCCGACACGCTGACGGAGGCGCGCAGTTCCTGGCCGGGCAGCAGCTCCACCCGGTACCAGCGGTGCTCGCCGAAGGTCTCGCGGTCGGTGTAGAGACCGGCCTTGAGGAGCGGGGCGTCGACGCACCGCGCCGTACCCTTCGTCCCCACGGGGGTGACGACCGGGTCGGCGGCGCGGTCGACGAGCTGCTTCACCCGGCGTGAGAGCTCCTCCGTGCGGTGGACGGAGGTGTACGTGCCTCCGGTCGCCTCCGCGATGCAGGTGAGCTGCTGGCGGGTCTTGGCGTCGGGCACGAGGCCGAGCGTGTCGATGACGAGGTGGATCCCCTTGGCCGCGATCTCCCGTGCGACCTGGCAGGGGTCGAGCGGGGCGCAGGTGTCCTCGCCGTCGGTGATGAGCACGATCCGCTTGGTCGCCCCGTCCTCGCCGAGGTCGTCGGCCGCACCGAGGAGCGCCGGGCCGATCGGCGTCCAGCCGGTGGGGGCGAGGGTGGCGACGGCGGTCTTGGCTTCCGTGCGGTCGAGCGGGCCGACGGGGTAGAGCTGCCGGGTGTCCTTGCAGCCCCGCTTGCGGTCGGGCCCGGGATAGTCGGCGCCGAGCGTGCGGATGCCGAGCCGCACCTCCTCGGGAACCGCGTCCAGGACCTCGTTGAAGGCCTGCTTGGCCGCGGACATACGGGACTTGCCGTCGATGTCCTTGGCCCGCATGGAGCCGCTGACGTCGAGCACCAGCTCGACCTTGGGTGATTCCTTCGCCACCGGCGCGTCGGCGGCCGCGCCGGTCGGCAGGAGCGCGGCGGTCAGGGCGGCGAGCAGCGCGACCGCCCCGGTCGCCAGCCGTTTTCTCGTGATCATCGCCGGATCGTATTGATGATCCTCCGACAAACCAAAACGGGACGGGCGGGCGTCCGGTCAGCGGTGCTCGGGGTTCGCGACGAGATCCGGCCCGCAGCCGCCGTCCCGAGCGCCGGTCGCCGAGCGCCGGTCGCCACGCGCCGGAACGCACGCCGCGGTCGGCGCCGCGAGGTCCGCCGTTGAACAGCCCGCCCGCTTGAGCAGCCCGCCCGCTTGAGCAGCCGGGCCGGGTGCATCGGTAACCCGACGAACTGTCAGGGGCTCCGCTTAGACTCGCCGGGGTGAGCGTCGATCGGAAAGTCACACCGCTGGATCTTGCGCGCCGGACACCGCCTCCGGTCTCCGGCCTCTCCGAGGCGGAGATCCGCCTCGCTTTAGAAGAGCATTGTCCCGAGCTCGTCAGCCTGCTGCACTGGCTCGGGAGTTCGCTCGACGAAACCCTCTCCGAGTGGATCCGGCTCCGTGGAGCCCCCTGGGTGTCGACCGCGGTGAACCCCCAGACGTCGGCCCGTCGCATCTTCGAACTCTGGAAGGAGTTCCTCAGCGACGACGGCCGCCCGCTGCTGGAGCTGCTCGTGTTCGAGCACTGCTTCTGTCGGCCGGCCGCGACGTCGCAGGGGCTTCCACCCGGAATGCACTTCGCGAAGACGCTGCACGTGGTCCGACAGCGGATCGGCACCAAGCTGCACCACCACGCGCTCGACGTGACCTGGCAGCGGCCCACGGTGTTCTGTCGGGCACTGCGCCTGGCCGAGGTCTACCTGGACGCCGTGGTGAGCGACAGCGAGTCGACCCGGGTGAACGCTCGTCACCAGTTCAGCGGACGCCTCGGCCAAGGTCCGGTGCTGCTCAGCAGGTTCGAGTCGGTCGGTACGGCCGAGCTGTCGCGGTCCGTCGAGCTGATCCGGCGCTCGATAGAGGAGGGCAACAAGGTCGCCGACGCGGTGCCGTACCTGATGGAGGGCTTCCTGCGTCTGCACGACAGCACCGGCGACCGCAGGTACCTGGGCCGGATCATCGAGGCGGACCGGGAGTTCACGGACGCCGAGAAGAGCACCGCCTGGCGACTGCACATCGCCGAGGCGTGGCTCCGGCTGGCCGACGGGCGCCCGATGGACACGTGGACCGCCGACTACCTCGATCGGGCCGCCACCACCCTCGACACCATCCGAAGCTTCGCCAGCGGGGAGGCGGTGCGCCACACGCTTCTGCTGACCATCGTCACCCAGGCACGCGCGGTAACCGGGTCGGCGACCGTCCGCCTCGCACTGCGCGGTCTGCCGAGCCAGTTCGGGTTCGACCAGCAGGTGCAGCGGTTCGTCGGCGCCGGCGCCCCGGCGTCCTCGTTCCCGCACCTGGTCCTCGGCGCCCTGAACGAGCGGTTCAAGGGCTCAGGTGAGCCGCTGATCAGGCGTCTTCTCGCCGACTGGCACCGGGCGTGCGCAGAGTTCATGGACTGCCCGATCCCGACCCGGCTCGAACTGCGCCGCACGGTCATCGACCTCCTCGGGGGCGGCACGGCCGGCACCGCCCTGACGGACACGCCGAGCCGGATGCGGTACGCCGACGACCTGCTGCACGTGGCCGCGCTGGGAGCCTCGCCCCAGCACTGGGCAGAGGGAGTGGTGCGGCTCGTACGGGAGACCGCCGACGACCCGTCGACCTGCGTCCCCCTGGTCGTCCTGGGCCGGGAGGCCGAACACCGGCGGAACGTCAGTCCCGCCGACCGCGCCACGCTGGAAGCCCGGCTGGTCGGCATCGTCTCGGATCCCGCCTCCTGGGTCCGGGCACTCGCCGACGGTGACGCGGGCTTCTACTACGCCCGGGCGGCCACCCGCGCGATGTCCAGCCCGGACGTGACGCGTCGCAACCTCGGCGGCCGCAGCAACGTGGTCACCGTCGAGGACCACCTGGGTTTCGCCTCGTCGACCCTGGTGTTCAAGCCCACGCACACGGACAACGTCGAACGCGACACCCGTACCGCACAGGCCGTACGGACCGCTCTCGCCCACGTGGGCGCCGACACCCGCTTCCGCACCAGCGACCTGATCACCACCCTGGACGCGGACGAGCTGAGCAGCCGCTCGGGCCTCGCGCCCAACGTGAACGTGATCACCGTCCGACGGTTCGAGCACGGAACGGTCCTCGCCGAGCTGCTCTCCCCCGAGACGGAGGACGTCTCGCGGGACCTGCTCAAACAGGCGGCCGCCTTTCTCGCCTACATCCACGCCGCTCCCCGGCCGGGCGAGGCCAAGCCCACCAAGGTCCGCGCCAAGGTGCGCAACCGGGTGCGGATGTGGCTTCGCGACGTCTTCCCCAAGGGCGCCGACAGACTGGTCGACCAGACCTTCGACAGATGGTGGGCGCTGCTGGCCGACGCGCCGACGCTGCCCCGCAGGGACGCGCACGCGTTCAACTGGCTCGCCACCGACGACGGAAGGCTCGTCGCGATCGACCTGGAGGCGACGGGCCACGAACCGGTCGGGTGCGAACTGGCCCAGCTGACGGATGACGTACCGGCCCTGGCACCAGGGTCCTGGGACCTTCGCCGTGAGGTGTTCGAAAGCTACGTCGCAGCGCTGCGTGAGTGCACCGGTGAGCCGTACGACGACGCGGAGGTCGAACGGATCTGGGCCGTCTACCGCGCCTCACTCGTCGTCAGGGCGGTACGGTGCCTGACGGCTCCGACCGGCGACCCCGGGCTCCGCCGGCACGGGGAGGCCCTGCTGGACGAGATCAGCGCCCACCCGGAGTGGGGTCCCGTCCACGAGGTGGCCGTCACCCTCCGCGACGCCTGGGCCGAGCGGCGCGGCGCCCCAGGGGGCGCGCCGCTGCGGGAGCTCAACCTCGGACGCAAGAGGCGGATCAGCAAGGCTCTTGCCTACCAGTTGCGCCACAACCCGAGGCTGCCGACGAACCCGCAGGGCTGGGCACGGCTCGACGACCTCCTGTCCGTCCTCGCGGAGAGCGGACAGTCCGTGTCGTCCGCAGAGGTGCTGGCCGTCGCCCAGGCCTTGGACGAGCCGCGCTTCGAGGTCTGGGACAACCTGATCCGCGCTCGCTACGGTCACACCAGGTCGGCACCCGACGACCACGCGGTCGACACACCGGACGGGCCGCTGTACCACGCCACGGCCTCGGAGAACCTGCGCGACATCCTCCAACTCCGGCAGGGACTGAGACCGATGACACGGAAGGCCGTCCACCTCACGACCCATCCACGAACGGCGGTCCTCGCCGGACGTCGACACGGCCCCGCCGTACTCCTGTCGGTCCACGACCCGGCCGCCCACGGCCTCGAGTGCCGCTACGCCGGGGGCACCACCTGGCTGATCGACGAAGTCCCGGCCGGGGCACTGGCGGTGGTCCCACTCCACCAGCTCTTCTCCGCGCACTGAGCCCGGAGCGGCGGAAGGAGCCACCTCCACAGCGGCCCACGCCTGTCATGGGCGTGGGCCAGGATGCTCGGCATCAACGCAGAGGACGAGAAGGAGATCGTGGACTTCCGTCAGGAGGGTTTGTTCCTCGTCTTCGACGAGACCGACATCCTCCGTGCGCTGAGGGAGCCGCAGGAGCGGGAACGGACGGGAAGAACGGTGGAGGCGGTGGGGTGTCGGACCCGCACCGCCCCCTGTTCTGCGGTCATCCGCGGGGGTGGCTCAGGACGGCGATGGCGAGGTCGGCCAGCAGGCCGACGCCGTCGGGGCCGATGCCGTCGACCGCCTCGTCCAGGATGCCCAGGCAGCGTTCACGCCGGCGGGCGATCGCCTGCCGGGTCGCGGTGAGCGCACCCGAGGCGCGGACGCGGTGGGCCGCCTCGCCGGCCGGCCCGGTGCGGGGCCCGTCCCGACGGGCGAGTTCCTCCAGCAGCCGCCGCAGCCCGGGGTCGCGGTGCAGCGCCCAGAGCGTGGGGTAGGTGTAGACGCCGTTGGCGATGTCGTGCCCCACCGGCTTGCCCGTGGAGGCATGGCTGGCCGTCAGGTCGAGCAGGTCGTCGAGGAGTTGGAACCCCACGCCGAGATGGTGGCCGAAGCGGCCCAGGGCCCGGGTCGTGGTGGCGTCCAGTCCTGCGGCGAGCGCGCCGGTGCGGCACGCCGCGTCGATCAGGGCACCGGTCTTCCCGCCGATCGCCCTGAAGTACGACTGTTCACCGCGGTCGACGTCGAAGAGCGTGGAGGCCTCCTCGGCCTGGCCCTCGCACAGCCGCACCAGGGTGTGGCCCAGGAGGGTTCCGGCCTCGGCGCCGAGGCCGGAAGCGGCGGTGTGCGCGTGGCCGATGAGGTAGTCGCCGGCGAGCAGGGCGCGGCTGTTGCCGGCCCGTGCGCTGATGGTCGCGACCCCGTGCCGGGTCACCGCCTCGTCCATGATGTCGTCGTGGACGAGACTTGCCAGATGCAGCAGTTCCACGGCGCGGGCACCGCTGACGGCGCGGCCGCGTGTGCGCGCCGACGGCGGGCCGGCGGCGTGTGCGCAGGCCAGGGCCAGCAGCGGACGCAGCCGTTTGCCGCCCGAGAAGACGTCGGCCATGGCCGGCGGGATGACCAGCGGCGCGGCGCGGACGACGGTGTCGATGCCGTCCAGGCAGGCCCGCAGGTCCGCGTGCACGGTGGCGGCTCCCAGCCGCCCGACCAGCACACCGTACGCCGGGGTGGGCCGCATGCCCTCGACGGGCGGGCGCAGGGGGGCGTCCACGAGGCCGGCCTGCAGTGTCATCTGGGTCATCACGCCACCGCCCGGTACCCGGTCGACGTGCCCGTGGTGGCCGCGCCGAGGGGGGTGCGTGCTTCGACTCTCAGCACGACGTGCTCGGCACCGAGCGAAGCACGGACCAGGGGCCGCGCCGTCGTACCGGGAACGGCCCGCAGCCTGAACCGGGACGCCACGGCGGCGACCGCGAGGGACAGTTCCGTCAGGGCCACTTCGTCTCCGATGCACTTGCGGTTGCCGGCCCCGAAGGGCAGCAGTGCGGCGCGGGCGGCGGGGGAGGGGGAGCGCCAGCGGCCGGGGTCGAAGCGTGACGGATGCGGGAACACGTCCTGGTCATGGTGGAGTTGGTACGGGCTGAACAGCACCGTGGCACCCTTGGGCACCGGATGGCCCAGAAGGTCGGTGTCCTTGGTGGCGACGCGGCTGAGCAGCCACGCCGGCGGGTAGAGCCGCAGTGCTTCGAGCACGATGTGCCGCGTGTGCTCCAGGCGCGCCAGGTCCGCCGCGCTCAGGTCGCGGGCCGGCCTGCCGCGCAGCACGTCGTCGGCCTCGGCGTGCAGGGCGCGCTCGGCCTCGGGATGCTCCGACAGCAGCTGGAACACCCAGGTCAGCGCGGAGCCCGGCGGCTCGGTCGCCCCGATGAGCAGCGTCATGACCTGGTCGTGGATCTCGGCGTCGCTCAGTGACGTACCGTGCTCGTCGCGGGAGCTCACCAGGATCGACAGGACGTCGCCGTGGTCCTTCCCGGCGTCGCGGTAGGAGCGGACGGTGTCGGCGATGACGCGGTGCATCGTGGCCCTGGCCTGGTCGAAGCTGCGGTTGGCGGGCAGCGGCAGGCGGTGCACCCAGTCGGCCGGGACGAGCATGCGCCGGTAGACGCCCCGCATGACCAGCGGCATGCTCGCGACGACCTCGCCGACGGCCCGCTCACCCAGCTGGGCACCGAACATCGTCCGTGCCGCGACCTCGAGGGCCAGCGTGTGCATCTCCCGGCCCATGTCCAGTGTCCGGCCGTGCTGCCACCGGCCCAGCGCCATGTCGATCTGCTCGGCCATCAGCCCGGTGTAGCCGGGAAGCCGCGAGGTGCCGAACGCGGGCTGCATCAGCAGCCGCTGCCTGCGGTGCGTGGCGAAGTCCGAACTGACCAGACCGTCACCCACCAGTAGCCGGGCCTTCTCGAACAGCGGGCCGCCCTTGTCGAAGGTCCGCGGATCGTGCAGCACGGTGCGCACCGCGTCGATGCCGCACGCCAGATGGGCGCGGTGGCGGCCCAGGCGCAGCGTCACGACGTCATCGCGCCCGGACAGCTCACGCAGGAAGGGCAGCGGGCGCCGCCACAACTGCACGGCATGGCCCACGACCGGCAGCCCGTGCGGGGCCTGGGCCGGTGCCGCGGCCCGGGTCATGCCCGCCCGCCCTGGTAGGGGCATTCGGCCGGTCGAACCGAGGGCGCCGGGGTGTGATGCGCGGCGGCGCGGCGGTGCAGCACCATCGGCATCGGGCCGGGGCCGAGGGTCGCCTCGGGCAGCGAGACCCGCTTGGCGTCCGGGATCATCCGCAGCGACCAGCCCGACAGGATCGTCGCGATGACGATCATCGCCTCGTTCAGCGCGAACTTGTCACCGATGCACTTGCGGTTGCCCATGATGAAGGGCTGCATGGCGGCCTCGGTGATGTCGTCGACGCGCTCCGGCAGCCACCGGTCCGGGTCGAACGTCTCGGGCCGCGCGAACAGGTCCGGGTTGTGGTGCAGCAGATACGGGCTGAGCAGCACGATGGTGTCCCGGCCGATGCGGTGGCCGCCCAGCTCGGTGTCGCACGTGGTCATCCGGGTCAGCAGCCACACCGGCGGACGGATCCGCAGGGTCTCGTGCAGCACCCGGTACAGATACGGCAGGCGGGGGAGGTCCTCGAACTCCGGCGGCCTGCCGGCCAGCACCTCGTCGAGCTCCGCGCACAGCCGCCGTTCGACCTCGGGGTGCTCGGTGATCAGGTGCAGGGCCGAGCAGATCGCGTTCGCCGTCGTCTCCATGCCGCCGGCCAGCAGCGTCATGACCTGCTTGTGGATCTCCGTCTCGGACATGCTCTGCCCGGAGCCCTCGTCGACCGCGCCGATCAGGATCGACATCAGGTCGCCGTGGTCGACGCCCGCACTGCGGTACTGCTCGATCGTCTCGTCGACGACCTGTTCCATCCGCTCGTGCGCGAGCTGGAACTCGCGGTTCTCCCGGGTGGGCAGCTTCTCCAGCAGCGAGGTCGGCGCGACCATCCGCTTGTAGACGCCGCGGTTGATGATCGGCATGCACTCCTGCACCTCGGCCGCGGCGCGCCCGCTCATCGGGTTGGTGAACATGGTGCGCGAGGCGATGCGCAGCGTCACCGTGTGCATCTCGTCGCGTACGTCGCGTTCCTGGCCGTCTGCCCAGCCGTCGAGCAGCGCCGCGATCTCCTCCCGCATCACCGCCACGTACCCGGGCATCCGCGACTTGTGGAAGCCCGGCTGCATCATCCGCCGCTGCCTGCGGTGCGGCTCCCAGGTCGCCGCGAACAGCCCGCTGCCGACGAGTTGCTCGGCCTTCTCGAACAGCGGCCCGCCCTTGTCGAAGGTCCGCGGCTCCAGCAGCACACGCTTGATCAACTCGGGGTGGCAGACCATGACGGCCTGGCGGCGCCCCAGCCGGACCTCCACCAGGTCCCCGTGCCGGGGCAGCCCGGTCAGGAACTCCAGCGGTCGGCGGGCCAGTGGCACGGCGTGGCCGAGCAGGGGCAGGGCCCCGGGCGCGAGCGCGTAGGACATCGTGCGGGGCGGTGGCGAGACGGTGGTCACGGCGCTCCTCAAACCAGCGATCGGGTGGGTCGGGCGCTCGGCGGGGCAGCGGGTGCGTCACGGAAGCGGGCCACCGGTGCGGTGAGACTGATCCAGCCGGAGGTGGAGCCGTCCCACACCGAGCCGTCGCCGAAGTAGCGCGGCGTCAGGTACTCGAACTCCTGGCTTCCGCCGATCAGATGGTCGAGCCCCGACAGATAGGCGCGGACGTCCTCGCGGTGCCCTTGGGGGCCGGCCAGCACCGCGTCGCGCGCCGCGATGTAGGCGCGTTCGTGGTGCTCCACCAGGGCGCACAGCCGGTCGACGGCGTCCTGCAGCTCAAGCCCTTCGACCTCGCACAGCACGCGGACGGTCGTCATGGTGTCCCGCTGGGCGTACTCCTTCCGCCACGAGAGCAGGTCGTTGACGAGGATCAGCTGCCGCATGCCGTGGTGGTGGACCTCGTCGAACAGGCCCTCCGCGGCGGCCAGGCTCATGTCGACCTCGGCCGCGTACTCGGTGAGCAGCTCCAGGAACGCGCACCCGAAGCTGTCGACCCGCACCCGCATGCACGTCTCGAACTGCGGGACGTGCTCGTCGAGTTTGCTGCGGATCTCCTCCGCGCAGCCGCGCAGGAACGCCTCCAGGGCCGCGACGAGCCGATCGACCTGCCGTGCGCTCATCCCGGCCGCGATACGCCGCCACAGGTCCTGGGCGGCGCGGCCGTACAGGCTCGCGGCCGGTCCGCCGGCCCCGCCCTCGCGGAGGTCGGCGACGACGGCGGCGAAGGTCTCGGCGGCCGCCGCGTGGTCGGCACCCAGTGCCGCCTCGTCGGAGACGAAGCTGTCGATCACCGTGACGAACTGGTACCAGTCGGCGATGTTCCGGGCCCTGCCCGCCTCGGCGTAGGGCACCGTCAGCGGCCCGTAGATCCCGTTGCGCTGCCGCAGGAAGAACAGCAGCGACTCCTCGGAGTCGAAGCAGTCCGCCAGCATCCGTCGCACCCAGCCGTTGGAGGCGATCTCGATGCGGGCGGCGTCGGGGTGGTAGACCGCGGGCAGCAGCCGCGGCAGCGGCGGCAGGAAGAACTCTCCCGGCCCGTCGCCGGGCAGGAGGCGACGGGTGAGGTCGGCGTCGGTGATCACCTTGGGTCTCCAGATCGGCGGAAGCGGGCGGAGGCGTTGCTGCCCCCACACACTGGGACCGCTCGCTAAAGAGCCGCTTGAGCGCCGACGACGCGTGTGTGCCGAAGGCCGGGACAGGGCCCGGCCACCGAGGCCGTCGTCTCCACCGGCGAGGTCCGCCGGCGGTGTTCCCCCGGGAATCCCGTGGTGTCAGTCCTCCGCCGCCAGACGCCGTACCTCGGCCAGCGCCTCGTTCACCGCTTCCGGGATGTCCGTCACCGGGAAGCGCGCGTGCCGCACCGTGCCGTCGCGGTCGACGACCAGCACGGTCCGCTTCAGCCGCAGCAGTTGTCCGGCGCGGAAGGTGGGCAGGCGCAGGGCGGCGGCGAGGCGGAGGTCGACGTCGGAGAGGAGGGTGAAGGGGATGTCCTCCTGGCTCGCGAACACGCGTTGTTCGTCGGGACGTTGGGTGCTGACGCCGTGCACCTCCGCGCCCGCGGCGCGGAAGTCCGCGTAGGCGTCCCGGAAGAGCCGGTTCTCCAGCGTGCAGCCGACGGTGCCGGGGATGTGTGACCAGCCCTCCGGCAGGGGGCCGGGGCTCCCGGTCGCCGGGTAGCAGAACAGGACGGTGGCGATGCTGTCGGCCACCGGGTCGACCGGCGCGCCGTCCCGGTGACCGGGCAGCCGCAGGCGCGGCAGTCGCCGGCCCGTCAGGTCCGCGACGCGCCGTGCCTCCGCGCTCGTCTCGTCGGCGGTGCCGCTGAGGGAGCCGTCGCCGAGGAGCCAGCGGTCGGCCCAGTCCTGCATCGACAGCAGGACGGGCAGCAGCCCCCGGCCGCTCTCGGTCAGCCGGTACTCGTGCCGCGTCGGCCGCTCCTGGTACGGGACCTTCTCCAGCACCCCCGTCTCCACCAGGTGCGCCAGGCGCTCGGTGAGCACCTTCCGGGAGATGCCCAGCTCCTCCTGGAGCGCGTCGAACCGGTGGTGTCCCCGGGCGGTCTCCCGGATCAGGAGCAGGCTCCACCAGTCGCCGACCACCGCCGCGGCCTGCGCGATCGCGCAGGCGGCGTCCCGCTCGGGAACCGACCTCATCACTACGTCTCCACTTCTGCGCGCACGGCGGCCGTCCGTCGGGACCATCTTGCGCCATGAGGTCAGTTCCGGATAGAAACTGACCTCGAACGAGTGAGTTCCCAAAAGAGACTAACAAGAACCCCGGGGGTGGGCGCCGTATGAGCGGAACACGAGCGATCCAGGAGCACGACCGACGCGAGGACGAACGGGAGAGCTCGTCGCCGGGGGTCTTCTGGCGCTTCTGGGCCGCCGCCACCGTCAGCGGCGCGGGCACCGCCGTCACCGCCCTCGCCCTGCCGCTCGTCGCCCTCACCGTCCTCGACGCCACCGCCTTCGAGGTCGCCCTCCTCGCCGCCGCCGGGCAGGTCTCGTGGCTGCTGCTCAGCCTCCCGGCGGGCGTCGTCGCGCAGCGTGTGCCGCTGCGCCGACTCCAGGTCACCCTCGACCTCGTACGGTTCGCGGCACTCGGATCGCTGCCGCTCGCCTGGTGGATCGACACGCTCACCTATCCGCACCTGCTGTTCGCGGCGCTCGTCACCGGCGCGGCGACCGTGCTGTTCGACATCGGCAACTCGACCTTCCTGCCCGCCGTCGTCCCGGCGCAGCAGCTGGCCGCCCGCAACAGCGTCATGTCGGGCACGCACGCCGTCACCGACACCGGCGGCCCCTCCCTCGGCGGCGTCCTGATCGGCGCGACAGGCCCGGTCGGAGCCCTCGTCGTGGACGCCGCCAGCTACCTGGCCTCCGCCGTGCTCCTGCGCACCCTCCCCGAGAGCCGCCCCGCACCCCGTACCGGCGAGAGCGCGCTGCGGCTGATGCGCGAGGGATGGCGGTACGTCACCAAGCACCCGGTCATGCGCCCCTGCATGATCTGGGCGACCGCCGCCAACTTCCTCAACGCGGCCCTCGTCGCCCTCACCCCCCTCTACCTGGTCCGCGAAGCCGGCCTCGACTCCGTACAGCTCGGTCTCGTCCTCGCCATGGACGGGGTCGGCGCGCTCGCCGGCGCCGCCGTCGCGGTCCGCGTGACCACTCGCGTCGGCACCGCGCGGGGCGCCATCCTGGCCGATCTGGCCGGCGGCGCGCTGCTCCTGCTCGCCCCGCTGACCACGTCGGCGGGGGACGCGTACTGGTTCGCCCTGGGCAACGCCGGCTTCGCCTTCGGCACCGTCATCGGCTCGATCACCACCCGCACCTACCGGCAGACGCAGTCGCCGCCGGAACTGCTGTCCCGCGTGATGGCCACGGTCCGCTTCGTCTCCTGGGGCGCGATGCCGCTCGGCGCGCTCACCGCCGGGCTCCTCGCCACCCGGTTCGGCGCCCACACCGCGCTCTGGACCGTCTGCGCCGCCGCCCTCCTGCCCCCGCTCTACCTCTTCTCCACGCAGGTGGGCCGCCACCGCGACCTCGTCTGACGCCCTGGCGCCACGACACCGTCAGATCGGGCGACCGCGTCCCTTCCGGTCCGTGCTCAGCGGTGCTCGGGGTTCTCGAAGTCGAACCGGCAGCCGGCGTCCCACTCGGCGCGCTGGTTTCCGTGGGCGGGGATGCCACCGGTGTCCTTGAGCATCCTCGCCAGGTGGAGCTGGTTCCAGGTCATGAAGGTCGTGTTGCGGTTCGTGAAGTCGTTCTCCGGTCCGCCCGAGCCGGGGTCGAGGTAGGACGGTCCCGGACCGGCCGGGCCGACCCAGCCCGCGTCCGCCTGCGGCGGGACGACGTACCCGAGGTGCTGGAGGCTGTAGAGGACGTTCATCGCGCAGTGCTTGGCGCCGTCCTCGTTCCCGGTGATCAGGCAGCCGCCCACCCGGCCGTAGTAGGCGTACTGGCCCTGTTCGTTGAGGATCGACGAGCAGGCGTACAGACGCTCGATCACCTTCTTCATGACCGAGGAGTTGTCCCCCAGCCACACAGGTCCCGCCAGGGTCAGGATGTCGGCGGCCATCACCTGCGAGTAGATCACCGGCCACTCGTCCGTCTCCCAGCCGTGCTCCGTCATGTCCGGCCAGACACCGGTCGCGATGTCGATGTCCACCGCCCTGAGCACCTCGACCTGGACGCCCTGGCGCTCCATGATCCCGGTGCTGATGTCGATCAGCCCCTGTGTGTGGCTGCGCTCCGGGGAACGCTTCAACGTGCAGTTGATCACCAGGGCGCGCAAGTCGGCGTACGACGTCGTCGGGTCCGGCACGGGGTTCCTCTCCGTTCGTTCCGGGGGTCCGGGCGTGAGGGCACCGGAGATCTCCGGGTACAGCTCACCAGGCCTTCGCCCCGGGCGCTCGTGGAGCTGGGCCGGTTGCCCGACGGCCCGCCCCGTCCGGTCCGCCGACCGGGGCTGTCGTTCGGTTCGCAGGGACCCCTCTCCGCAGTCCCTACGCCGGCGGGTGCGTCGGCACCGCGTCGACGAGCGCAGCCAGGGCCGCCCCGAGGGCCCGCGCCCCCGGACCCGCCGCGCCGCCCGGTTCGCTCATGTACACGTCGCGGCGAATCTCGATCATGAGCGCGCTGACCCGCGGGTCCTTGCCGTGGTACGCCAGCGGTACGTACGTCCCGGCGAAGGGCGTGTCCGTCTCCAGCCCGCCGAACCCGCCGAACGCCTCCCGCGCCGCGTCCAGCAGGGCCGGCGGCGTGTGGAAGGCGTCGGTGCCGAGGCAGACCGGCGGGCGGGGCCCCTCGCCGTGCAGCTCGTACGGCAGCGGCCCGGTCGGGTACGAGTGGACGTCGACGATCACGGCCCGCCCCGTCGCCGCCAGCCGCTCCGCCACGGCGGCGGCCATGGCCTCGGCGTACGGCGTGAAGTACGCGTCGATCAGCGGTCCCGGGTCGAAGCCGGCGGGGCGGAGCGCGGCGCGGTGCGTGGTCCGCGTGTACACCGCGCCCATGCCGACGGCCAGCATCTCCTCCCGCTCGTCGGGGAAGCGCTCGGGGTCGACGACCAGCCGTGACAGCCGGTTGACGAACCGCCAGGGGGCCGTGCCGGCGGTCGCCGCGGCCACGGCCGCGATCTCCTCGGTGTGGGCGTCGGTGATGTGGTCCAGCTCGCGGTCCAGTTCCCCGTCGCCGAGCAGGATGCCCTCGCGCACGTCCGGGGGTATCACCCGGGAGGAGTGCGGGACATGGAGGAGGACGGGGGAGTCCGGGGCGCCGGCGAGGACGTCGTACGAGCGTGAGGTCATCGGCTCACCCTTCCACAGGTCGTCCCCGCCGTGGCGGGCGCGGCCGTGAGGGGGCGGGGTCCGGTCACCGGCGGTCGACCGCCACCGTCGCGTGGATGGTCTTGCCCTCCGGACCTGCGTCCACGGTCACCTCGCGGCACAGGCGGAGCACGATCGGCCAGCCGTAGCCGCCGGCGCGGAGCCCCCCACGCAGCTCGTACAGCGGGGTCCGCCCACTGGAGTCGGACACGGACACCGTCACCCGGTCGCGTCCGACGCCGATGCCGAAGCCGGTGACGCCGCCCGCGTGCCGGTGCGCGTTCGTCAC
Source organism: Streptomyces sp. NPDC015130 (assembly GCF_043080005.1). NCBI lineage: Bacteria > Bacillati > Actinomycetota > Actinomycetes > Kitasatosporales > Streptomycetaceae > Streptomyces > Streptomyces sp. NPDC015130. The sequence goes on from NZ_JBIBVC010000004.1 coordinate 28,445, forward strand.
CAGCTCCGAGGTGACGAGCAGCAGGTCCTCGACCTGCGAGGGCCACAGGGGGCCGAGCGCCGCGAGTGTGTGGCGGACGAGCTGCCGCGCCTGGGCCGGGGTACGGACCGGGGACGGACCGGGGCTCCCGGCGCCGTGCGGGTCCACCCGGGGGGCCGGGGACCGGGTGTCGCTCCAGGTCTTCATCACGCATCCCTCGCTTCCTGTACTTCCTGTTCTTCCGGTGCCAGTCCGTTTCCTGACCGGTTCCTGACCGTTTCCTGACCGATTCTGGACCGGCATCTGACCGGTTTCTGACCGGTTCCATGGTGGGTGACGGGTTCCGTCTTCCCGTTCGGGCCGGAGGGATGTGTGCCTCCCGGGAGAAATCGGACGAGAACGGGCCAGGAGTGCCTTCGGGAAGCGGGGGTACGAGAACCAGGACCGCTGAACGGACCGCCGACCAGAGGAGGTTGTCCCCGTGCGGACCGATCCGGCCGAGGCGACGACGACGTACGTGACGAACGGCGTGGGCGAGGACCTGCCGTTTCCCGAGGTCCCGCACGAGGTGCCGCCCCGGGACGCGCGCGCCCTGTCGAAGGTGTTCCTCCGTGAACTGGCGGCGCGGGAGGAGGGCACCGAGGGCCACCAGTACGTCCGGAACACGCTCATCGAGATGAACATGTCCCTGGTGGTGTACGCGGCGGGCCGGTTCCGGGGGCGCGGTGACGAGCGGGAGGACATCCTCCAGGTCGGTATGGTCGGGCTCATCAAGGCGATCGACCGCTTCGACCTGTCGCGCGAGGTGGAGTTCACCACCTTCGCCGTCCCCTACATCGTGGGCGAGATCAAGAGGTTCTTCCGCGACACCACCTGGGCCGTGCACGTCCCGCGCCGGCTCCAGGAGGCGCGGGTGGAGCTGGCCAAGGCCACCGAGGAGCTGAGTTCACAGCTCGGCCGGGCCCCGCGCGTCGCGGAGCTGGCGCCGGCCATGGACCTGTCCGAGGAAGAGGTGATCGAGGCCCAGGTCGCCGCCAACGGATACAACTCCACGTCCCTGGACGCCACGTTCGCCGGTGACGGCGAGGACGACGACGCGGCCCTGGCCGACCTCATCGGCCGGGAGGACCCGGCGCTCGCGCTCTTCGAGGAGTGCCACACCCTCGCCCCGCTCCTGGAGACCCTCGCCCCCCGCGACCGGCTGCTGCTCCACCTCCGCTTCGTGGACGAACTCACCCAGACGCAGATCGGCGAGCGGCTCGGGGTCTCCCAGATGCACGTCTCGCGGCTGCTCGCCCGGAGCCTGGACCGACTGCGGGACGGCATGGTCGAGCAGGGGAGCGAGGGCTGAGAGACCGGCGCGGGCCGGGCTCAGCGCACGGAACTCAGGAACGCGCGGGTGCGCTCCTCCACGGGCGCGTCCAGGAGCTCGTCCGCCGGTCCCGACTCGACGATCCGGCCGCGGTCGAACATCAGGATCCGGTCCGAGACGTCCCGGGCGAAGCCCATCTCGTGCGTCACGCACAGCAGCGTGATGTCGGTCCGGTGGGCGACGTCCCGCAGCACGTCGAGCACCTCCGCCACGAGCTCCGGGTCCAGCGCGGACGTCACCTCGTCCAGGAGCAGGATCTCGGGGCGCATCGCGAGCGCACGGGCGATGGCCACCCGCTGCTGCTGGCCGCCGGAGAGCCGGGTCGGCCGCGCGTCGACCTTGTCGGCGAGCCCGACCAGGTCGAGGAGGTCCCGCGCCCTGCACGCCGCCTCCTCCCTGCTCTCGCCGAGGACGTGCACGGGCGCCTCGACGACGTTGTCGAGGACGCTCATGTGCGGGAAGAGGTTGAACTGCTGGAAGACCATGCCGATCCGCCGCCTACGCGCGGCCAGATGACGCTCGCTCGCCGGCACCAGCTTCCCGGGCGTGCGACCCGGCATGTGGGAGAAGGGCTCCCCGGCCACGTGAACGCCCCCGTCCGTGACCCGCTCCAGCGTCATCAGCAGCCGGAGGATCGTGGTCTTCCCGGAGCCGCTCGGGCCGATGAGGGTCACCCGCTCCCCACGGGCCACCTCCAGGTCGAGGCCGTCGAGCACGGTGTGGTCGCCGTACCGCTTCGTGACCCGGTCGAAGCGGACCGCGGGGTCCTCAGTGGGCAAGGCGTGCCTCCATTCGTCGTACCAGCACGGACGTCGGCCAGCTCGCGAGCAGGAACACCGCGGCGGCCAGGGTGAAGCTCTCCAGATAGGCGAAGTGGGTGCTGCCGAAGGTGTTCGCCTCGTGGACCATCTCGTGGACCGTGATCACCGACAGCAGCGGCGTCTCCTTGAACATCGACACTGCGTAGTTGCCCAGCGGCGGCAGCACGTTGCGCACGGCCTGCGGCAGCACGACCGCCCGCCACACCCGCCGGCGCGGCAGCGACAGGGCCGTGCAGGCCTCCCACTGCCCCTTCGGCACGGCGTCGATGCCCGTCCGGTACACCTCGGAGAGGTACGTGGCGTAGTGCACGCCCAGGACCAGGACGCCGAGCACCGGCGCGTCGAGACCCGGGACCAGCACCCACGCCGCGAACAGCTGCACCAGCAGCGGGGTCGAGCGGACGAAGCCGGCCGCCCCGCGCACCGGCAGGGCCAGCCACGCGGGACCCGCGCGCTGCACGAGGGCGAGCGCGAGACCGAGCACCGCGGCGAGGGCGAAGGCGAGCACGGTCGCGACCAGGGTGACGCCGAACCCCCGGAGAACGGCCGGCAGGGCGGCCAGGGTCGCCTCCCCGTCCCACATCACGCGCCTCCTTCCTGCCCGGCGCGGGCCTTCGCGGCCCGCTCCAGGGCGTTCATGCCGAGGCTCAGCACGACGGCCATGCCGAAGTACAGCCCCAGGAGCAGCAGGTACGAGGCGGCCGTCGCCCCGGTCGACGAGCGCAGCTGGTCGATCCGAAAGGTCAGGTCCTGGACCGTGACCAGGGACAGCAGCGGCGTCGCCTTCAGCAGTTGGACGAGCAGGTTCTTGAAGGGCGCGACCATCAGGGCGTGCGCCTGCGGCAGCACCACCCGCCGCAGCCGCAGCACCGGGCCCATCCCCAGCGCGAGCGCCGCCTCGGTCTGGGCGCGGGGCACCGCGGCCACCGCGCCCCGCACCACCTCGGAGCCGTACGCCCCGAAGTTGAGGCCCAGCGCGAGGACGCCGCAGGCCAGCGGCTCCAGACGGAATCCGAGCATCGGGAGCGCGAAGAACAGCCAGAAGAGCTGCACGTACAAGGAGGTCCCGCGGAAGAACTCGACGACGACCCGGGCCGCTCCGCGCACCGTTCGCCGCGCCGACCCGGACAGCAGGCCGAGCACGTACGCGAGCAGCAGGGCGAGCGCGGCGCCGAGCACGGTCGCCTCGGCCGTGACGAGCAGCCCGTCGGCGAGCCGGGGCACCGCCTCGCCCAGCTCGGCGAGGAAGTCAGCCATGCCCGCCGCCCCTCACCCCGCGCACAGGTCGGCGGTCCGCAGGGAGCGGGGAGGCACCTCGCGCCGGGTGAAGCCGTAGCGCCCGATCAGCTCCACGAACCGGTCCGGGGCCCCGGTGATCTTCCGGAGCTCGGTGTCGAACGCGTCCCGCAGGGCGGTCGCCCCCGGCCGGAACACCGCCCCGCCCGCGCCCAGCTGCCGTACGCCGTCGACCACCGGGACGAACGGCTCCGCCACCTCGACCGGCGCGCCCCCGTTCGTCCGCGCGAGCCAGCGCAGCGAGATCGCGGTCAGCGCGAAGGCGTCGATCCGGCCGGCCACCAGGGCGTCGAGGCCGTCCTGCTGCTTGGCCAGCGTCTTCACCGAGCCCTCGGGCACCCCCGCCGCCTTCGCGAAGGACGCCTCCACGGCGGCGGTCAGCACCCCGACCGTGGCACCCTTCGCCGCACAGGACGCGAGGTCGCTCAGCCCCTTCGGGTTGCCCGCCCGGACCAGCAGGGCGGTGGGGGAGACGAACTCCGGCTCGGAGAAGATCACCTTGGCGCACCGCTCGGGAGTGATCGACATGCCGGCGCTCACCACGTCGAAGCGGTCGGCCAGGAGCCCGGGTATCAGCGCCCCGAACTCCGTGAGCGTCGGCCGCAGTTCGCGGACCCCGAGGGCCGTGAAGATCTCGCGGTGGAGCGTCGGGGCCTCACCTGCGAGCTCGGCGCCGTCCTGGAAGCCGTACGGTGCCTCGCCGGCGAACCCGACCCGCACGAAGCCCTGCTTCCGCAGCCTCGCCAGGAGCTCGCCGTCGTCCTCGGGCGCCCCCGTCCCCGCCTGGGTGCGGGTGCACGCCGCGAGGAGGCCGGGCGTCAGGGCGAGGCCGCCCAGGAGCGCCGTTCTGCCGAGGAAGCGGCGGCGGTCCAGGGGAGCGGGTCCGGTCATCACCGGCTCCCGGGGCGCGCGGCGACGAAGGAGGGACGCCGGACCGGGGCGGCGAAGGGCGCCTCCGGCTCGTTCTCGACGCTGTTGAAGACGAGGAACACATTGCTCCGGGGGTACGGGGTGATGTTGTCGCCCGAGCCGTGCAGGGCGTTGCAGTCGAACCAGGTGGCCGAGCCCGCCGGACCGGTGAAGTGGCGGATCCCGCAGGCGTCGGCGAACGTCGTCAGCGCCTCGGGGGACGGTGTGCCGGCGTCCTGCATCCGGAGCGACTGCTTGTAGTTGTCCTGGGGCGTGGCACCGGCGCAGCCCAGGAACGTGCGGTGCGAACCCGGCATGATCATCAGGCTGCCGTTGGTGGTGTGGTTCGGGGTGAGCGCGATCGACACCGAGACGGTCCGCATCCTCGGCAGGCCGTCCTCCGCGTGCCAGGTCTCGAAGTCGGAGTGCCAGTAGAAACCGCTGGCGCCGAAGCCGGGCTTCACGTTGACCCGCGACTGGTGGACGTAGACCTCCGAGCCGAGGATCTGGCGGGCGCGGCCGACCACCCGGGGGTCCTCGGCCAGCCGGCCGAAGACCTCGCTCATCCGGTGCACCTCGAAGACGGACCGGATCTCCTGGGAGCGGGGCTCGACGATCGCGCGCTCGTCCGCCCGCACGGTGGGGTCGGCGACGAGCCGGTCCAGCTCGGCCCGGAGCTCGTCGACCTCGTGCGGGGTGACGAGCTCGTCCACCGTGACGAAGCCGTCGCGCTCGTACTCCGCGAGTTCACGGGCCCAGAAGGGGCCCGCCGTGCCGGGCTCGGACCACACGACGGGGTCCTTGCGGCCGATCAGTTCCTCCTTGGGGCCACGGGTGGGGTAGAGGTCGACGGGGCGGGTGGGTGCGGAGGGCATGAGGGATGGTGCCGCCTTTCTCGGAGGGATGCGTCTTTCTCGGAGGGGTGCGCCGGGTGCCGTTCGGTGGTGGTGTGCCGGGGCTCAGCGGCCGTCCCCGGAGGGTTCGGTGAGCAGGGGGTAGACGCCGTTCTCGTCGTGGTCCTCGCGGCCCGTGACGGGCGGGTTGAAGACGCACAGGCAGCGGAAGTCCCGCTTGACCTTGAGGGTGTGGCGTTCGTGGCCGTCGAGCAGGTACATCGTTCCGGGCACGATCGTGTAGGACCGGCCCGTCTCCAGGTCGGTGAGCTCGGCCTCGCCGGCCGTGCAGACGACGGCCTCGACGTGGTGCGCGTACCACATGGAGGTCTCGGTGCCGGCGTACAGCACCGTCTCGTGGAGGGAGAAGCCGACCCGCTCCCGGGCCAGGACGATGCGCTTGCTCTCCCAGGTGCCGGACGCGGCCCGTACGTGCCGCTCGGTGTTCTCCAGCTCGTCGAAGGAACGGACGATCATGGGGTGTGTCGCCTTTCGGTTGCGTGCCGCCGGGGGAGGGGCGGGGAGGTCAGGGGGTGTGGCGGACGGAGCGGGCGAGGATGCCGAGGCCCTCGTCGAGTTCGTCGTCGGTCGCGGTCAGCGGCGGCAGGAGCTTGACGACCTCGCCGCGCGGCCCCGAGGTCTCCACGAGCAGGCCGGTCTCGAAGGCGCGTCGGCACACCGCGTCGGCGCGCTCCCCGTCGGCGAACTCCAGGCCCCAGACCAGTCCGCGCCCGCGGACCGAGAGTCCGGTGCGCCCGTCGCCCGTGCACAGGTCGAGGAGGGCGCGCTCGACCCGGTCCGCGCGGCCGAGGGTCCGCTCGCGCAGGGCGCCGTCGCGCCAATAGGCGTCGAGGGCGGCGGTGGCGGTGACGAAGGCGGGGTTGTTGCCGCGGAAGGTGCCGTTGTGCTCGCCGGGCTGCCACACGTCGAGCTCGGGGCGGAAGAGGCAGAGGGACATGGGCAGGCCGTAGCCGCTGATGGACTTGGACAGGGTGACGATGTCGGGCGTGATGCCCGCCTCCTCGAAGGAGAAGAAGTCGCCGGTGCGGCCGCAGCCCATCTGGATGTCGTCCGCGATGAGGAGCATGTCGTGCCGGCGGCAGAGGTCCGCGAGCGAGCGCAGCCACTCGGCGCGGGCGACGTTGACGCCGCCCTCTCCCTGCACCGTCTCGACGATCACGGCCGCCGGGTGGTCGAGTCCGGAGCCGGCGTCGTCCAGGAGCCGCTCGAACCAGAGGAAGTCGGGGAGGTGCCCGTCGAGGTAGTCGTCGAAGGGCATGCGGATGGCGTGGTGGAGCGGGACGCCCGCGCCGGCGCGCTTGGCCGCGTTGCCGGTGACGGCGAGCGAGCCGAGCGACATCCCGTGGAAGGCGTTGGTGAAGGAGACGACGGTCTGGCGGCCGGTGACCTTCCGGGCGAGCTTCAGGGCGGCCTCGACGGCGTTGGTGCCCGTGGGGCCGGGGAACATCACCTTGTAGGGCAGGCCGCGGGGCTCCAGGACCGTGGCGTGGAAGGTCTCCAGGAAGTCCCGTTTGGCGGTCGTCGACATGTCGAGGCCGTGGGTGATGCCGTCGTCGGCGAGGTAGTCGAGCAGGGCCCGCTTGAGAGCCGGGTTGTTGTGGCCGTAGTTCAGGGAACCCGCGCCGGCGAAGAAGTCGAGGTAGGGTCGCCCCTGCTCGTCGTACAGCCGGCTCCCGGTGGCGCGCGAGAAGACGACGGGCCAGCCGCGGCAGTAGCTGCGTACCTCCGATTCGAGCGTTTCGAAGACGGAGGGGGCGGCGATGCCGGTCGTGGCGAAGTCGGTCAGGGTCACGAGGTCTCTTCTCCAGAGTGGGGTACGGGGGTACGGGTGCGGGGCGCGGGCGACGGCGCCGGGTGACGCGCGTCGGGCACGTGTCCCGGGCGACGGCTCAGGGCGCCGGGGGCGCGATCGGGCCGATCCGGTACAGCACCTCGGAGTCGTGTCCCGCCGTGGGGAAGGCGGCCGCCGGGAAGAGGACCTCCCGGGTCACGTCCGCGCCCTGCCGGCGTGCGTAGGACCGGAACAGGCGGTCGGAGGCCACGTTCCCCGGAGTGACCGTCGCCTCGACCCGGCTGATCCCGTGCTCGGCCGCCACCCGTGCGGACAGGGCGTCCAGCAGGGTCCCGGCTACCCCGCTTCCGCGGTGCGAACCCTCGACGGCGATCTGCCAGACGAAGAGGGTGTCCGGCGCCTCGGGCCGCAGGTAGCCGGTGACGAATCCGATCGGGCGCCCGGTGGAGTCACGGGCGACGGAGGTCGTGTCGGCGAAGTCGCGGCACCACAGCAGGTAGCTGTAGGGCGAGTTGAGGTCCAGTTCCCCCGAGCCGTGGGCGATCCGCCAGAGCTCGGCGCCGTCCGCGATCGTCGGGGGTGTCGTGCGGGTGGTGGCAGTGGTGGTCATGGGCGCCGAAGCTACCGAGTGGATCTCGGAACTTCCTGGTCCGGAGGCCTTGTTCGAGACCGAGGAAGCGTGATAGGTGCGCCGGTGGCCGGCATGGCGGGAATGCGTGCTCCGACACACGGAATACGGGGGTGTTGTGGGACAAAACCACCGTTTATAACGGATGGGTAACGCCTCTTGCGCACCCCTGACGTGTGCGCGAAGAGCGTGAGAAGATCCGGGATTTCACGTTTGAAGCCGCCGGGAACGGTCAGGCGTACGGGTCGGTCGGCGCGCACCCTCGTGCCGAACACCCTTCGCCGGCCTGTGGGATGCCGCCGGAACGCGCCGGAGCCGGGCCGGGGTGTGACGAGCCCGGCCCGGCTCCGTTCCTGCGGTCGCGTCGGCCCTACCAGATCGCCTCGACCCACTCGGGGTGGTCGATGAAGGGGTTGCGGTTGCCCTGGTAGGTGCTGTGGATGATGTCGTTGCGGCGCTCCTCGAAGGCGCTCGGCGGATCCTGCTCGTTCCACTGCTTCAGGATCGCGAGGCGGCCGTGGAAGGGGACGCTGCCGTTGGTGGACGACTCGTTGGGCTCCAGGTCGGCCCAGGCGTCGTCGCCCTCGTAGCGGACGGCCATGTAGAGGATCATGCGGGCCACGTCGCCCTTGTCGGCGTTGCGCGGCTCGAAGGAGTTGGAGTCCGTGTAGCTGCCGGGGGCGCCGCTGACCGCGCTGCCGCCGTTGTCCCAGTCCTTGTTCCCGCGGGTGCTGTTGACCTGGACGTCACAGGCCCGCAGGTGGTGCAGGTCCGTGCCGGGGCCGGCCGAGGTGCCGAAGCTGCCGTGGGACTGGGCCCACACGTGCTCGCGGTTCCAGTCGCCCACGTCGCCGCCGTTGAGCGACTTGCTGCGCGAGGCGCCGCTGTACAGCAGGACCACGTTGTTGGTGTTGGCGGGGTCCTGGTCGGTGACCTTCAGCGCGTTCCAGACGGCGTCGTACGAGATCCTCGACTGGCTGCTGATGATGGTGTGCAGCGCGGACTTGAGGTTCGTGCCGGTCTTGCCGACGGCGTTCTTGTAGTACGTGCTGTCGTACGCGGTCGTCGTGGCACTGGCGGGCGTCGCGGTGATCGCGGGGAGCGTGACGCCGACGAGGGTGGCGGCGAGGGCCGCCGCCCACGCCTTCCATCTGCCGATCCGCACAACGGACATGGGGGGCCCTTTCCCGGGGACGGTACGCGCGGGGCGCGGGCGCCGGCTCAAGGCTCCCGCTGTCTACGCGTGTTGACTTCGTGTCATCGGGAGGGTGACACAGGTCAGGTACCTGTCATGTAACGGGAAGGAGGCTGTTCCATGACGTTCTCGCATATGGAGGAACCGGCGGCGGTGTCATGTGCTGGGCCGAGGGAGCGTCATGTGCCACGCCGAGGGGTGTCATGTGCCCCGGACGTCCACCGGCATCCCCTTCGGCTCCTTGATCCGCTTCATGATGATCTGCGAGTTGACCTCGGTGACCCCGGCCAGCGTCGTCAGCCGCTCGATCCACAGGCGCTCGTACGCCGCGAGGTCGGCCACCGCGATCCGCAGCAGACAGCCGGGACTGCCGAACAGCCGGTACGCCTCGATGACGTCCGGCACGCCCTGGAGCGCCTCCTCGAAGGCCTCCACCGTCTCGCGGTCCCGCCGCACCTCCACCGAGACGAGCACCTCGAAGCCCCGCCCCACGGCCTCCGGGTCGATGATCGCCCGGTAGCCCTGGATCACCCCGTCCTGCTCCAGCTGACGCACCCGGCGCAGACAGGGGGAGGGGCTGAGCCCGACCCGCTGGGCCAGCTCCTGGTTGCTCAGCCGGCCGTCGTTCTGGAGCTCGCGCAAGATATGGAGATCGATTCGGTCCATGGCGCAATTATCTACCACGCTGAAACGATCAAGCGGCTGATTTCGCAATCGGCTTGCGCGCCTCCTGTCCTATCGTTGCGACGCAGGGTGATGCCGGTTCGTGACGTCGATGACGAGCCGGGACTTCGGTACGAGTGAGGACGGCAGGCAATGATGCGGACGAACGACGGAGGAGCGCGCCGGATCGTCGTCATCAGCACGGGCGGCACGATCGCCAGCCGCTGGCAGGGCACGGGTTACGCGGCCGACGCCTCCGGCAACGACGTCCTCGCCACCGCGCCGCTCCCCGAGGGCGTCACCGTCGAGGTCGTCGACCTGTTCAACGTGAACAGCTCGCGGATGACCTCGGCCCACCAGCTCGCCCTCCTGCGGACCGTCCACGAGACCTTCGCCGACCCCGGCGTCGACGGCATCGTGGTCACCCACGGCACCGACACGCTGGAGGAGACGGCCTTCCTCCTGGACCTCCACCACAGCGACGCCCGCCCCGTCGTCCTGACCGGCGCCCAGCGGCCCTTCGGCACGGGCGACGGCGACGGCCCCGGGAACCTGTACGACGCCCTCCAGGTCGCCGCCTCCGTCCGCGAGCTGGGCGTCCTCGTCGTCTTCGACGGGCGCGTCCACGCGGCCCGCGGCACGGTCAAGAGCCAGACGCTCGCCGCCGACGCCTTCTCCGACCCCTCCGCCGAGCGCCTCGGCCGCGTCGGCTTCTCCCGCGTCGACGTCGAGCGCCTCCCGGAGCGCCCCGCGCCGCTGCCGCTCCCGGACGCCGCCCTGACCGCGGCGCCCGGCCCCGGCGCGACCCCGCTGCCGCGGGTCGACATCGTCACGCACCACGCCGACGGTGACCCGCTCTTCATCCGTGCGGCCCTGGCCGCCGGTGCCCGGGGCATCGTCCTCGAAGCGACCGGCGCGGGCAACGCCACCCCGGAGATCGCCGCCGCCGTCGCGGACGCGGTCGCCGAGGGCGTCCTCGTCGCGGTGAGCACCCGCGTCCCGGCGGGCCCGCTCGCCGAGATCTACACCGGCGGCGGAGCCGTCGACCTCGTCGCCGCCGGAGCGCTGCTCACCGGGACGCTCCGGGCCGCCCAGGCGCGGATCGCCGTCCTGACCGCGCTCCTCGCCGAGGGCGACGGCGCCACGGACCCGGCGCGCCGCACCGCCCTCCTGCGCCGCCTCCTGGAGGGCCCCGTCCGCGCGGAGCCCGCGCTGGCCACCGGCGGCTCCCGCTCGGCCTCGGCCGTCGCCACGCGCGCTTGACGCCGAGAGCGGCCGCGGGCGCCCCGGGCCGACGGCCCGGCCGTCCGTCGCCCCGCCCCGCCGGCCCCTGACGGGGCCGCCCCCGAAACCCCGGCTCGCGGACGGAGTGTTCCCCACCCTCCGCCGCGAGCCGGAGCCAACCCCTGACGGGCCGCAGTCGGCCGGCCGCCGACGACCGGCCGCAGACGGCCGGAGTCGGTGACCGGACCCGACGACGGGACCCGGCCCCCGATCACCCGCGGCCGACCGCCCGACGGCCCGAGTCCGACGGCCCGAGTCCGACGGCCCGAGTCCGACGGCCCAGGGCCTGCGGCCCAGGCCCACGGCCCGAGTTCCACGGCCACGGCCACGGCCCCAGCCCGGCTGTCGAACACCGGCCGCCTCCCCTCCCCTCCCTCCCCTCCCCTCCCCTCCCCTCCCCTCACGAAGCCCAGCGCACCGCCCCGCCAGGCCGTGCCGGAGCCGTGCCCAGTCACCCGCGCACTCCCACCCCCTCCGCCCCCGGCCACCCGCGCACCCGACCCCACTCACTCCCGCGAGCCCGCTGCCGGCGGGCTCCTCCTCCCCACCCCTCCCTCCCCAGGACGGCATCCACATGGTTCCCGCATCCTCCCCGCACCCCGCCCCCGTCCGGACCGAGCACGACCTGCTCGGTGACCGGGACGTGCCGGCCGACGCCTACTGGGGCGTGCACACCCTGCGCGCCACCGAGAACTTCGCCATCACCGGGACGCCGATCTCCGCCTACCCCCTGCTGATCGACGCGCTCGCCGCCGTGAAGGAGGCCGCGGCCCGCGCCAACGAGGAGCTCGGCCTGCTCCCCGCGGACAAGGCCGACGCGATCGCCGGCGCCTGCCGGGAGATCCGCTCCGGGCACCTCCACGACCAGTTCGTCGTCGACGTCGTGCAGGGTGGCGCCGGCACGTCGACCAACATGAACGCCAACGAGGTCGTCGCCAACCGTGCCCTGGAGCTCCTCGGCCACGCCAAGGGCGACTACGGGCGCCTCCACCCCAACGAGGACGTCAACCTCGGCCAGTCCACCAACGACGTCTACCCGACGGCCATCCGTATCGCGGCCATCGGCGCCGCCCGCGAGCTGCTGCTCGCCATGGCCGTGCTCCAGGACGCCTTCGCCGCCAAGGCGCTGGAGTTCCGCGAGGTCGTGAAGATGGGCCGCACCCAGCTCCAGGACGCGGTGCCCATGACGCTGGGCCAGGAGTTCTCCACGTACGCCGTGATGCTGGAGGAGGACCGCGGACGCCTCGCCGAGGCCGTCGAGCTCATCCACGAGATCAACCTCGGCGCCACCGCCATCGGCACCGGTCTCAACGCCGCGCCCGGCTACGCGGAGACCGCCCGCCGCAGGCTCGCCGAGCTGACCGGTCTGCCCCTCGTGACCTCCGCCAACCTCATCGAGGCCACCCAGGACTGCGGCGCCTTCGTCCAGCTCTCCGGGGTCCTGAAGCGGATCGCGGTCAAGCTCTCCAAGACCTGCAACGACCTGCGCCTGCTCTCCTCCGGGCCGCGCGCGGGCCTCGGCGAGATCAACCTCCCCGCCGTCCAGGCGGGTTCGAGCATCATGCCGGGCAAGGTCAACCCCGTGATCCCCGAGGTGGTCAACCAGGTCGCCTTCGAGGTGATCGGCAACGACATCACCATCACCATGGCCGCCGAGGGCGGGCAGCTCCAGCTCAACGCCTTCGAGCCGGTCATCTTCCACGCCCTCTCGAAGAGCCTCCTCTCGCTCCGCGCCGCCTGCCTCACCCTCGCCGAGCGCTGCGTCGACGGCATCACGGCCAACACCGAGGCCCTCCGCGCGGCCGTGGAGAACTCCATCGGCCTCGCCACCGCCCTCAACCCGCACCTCGGCTACACCGCGGCCACGGCCATCGCCCAGGAGGCACTCGCCACCGGCCGGGGCGTCGCCGAACTCACCCTGGAGAAGGGCCTGCTGCCGGCGCACCGGCTCGCCGAACTGCTCACGCCCGAGCGCCTCACCGGCGCCCCGGGCCCCGCGCTCGCCTGACCGTCCGCTCCGCCGCTCCTCCGGTACGGTGACGGGCTCCGCGCCCGTCACCCGCCAGGAGCCGCCGCATGCCCGCCCACGCCGCCGACAGCGCCGCCGCCGACCACGACGCCGCCCGCCGCGTCGTACGCGTCGTCCGCGAGACCCTCGGCGAGGACGCCGTCCTCGCGGCTTGTCTCCACGGCTCCGCCGTCCTCGGCGGGCTGCGGCCCACCAGCGACGTGGACGTCCTCGTCGCCCTCACCCGGCGCACCACCGAACGGGAGCGCCGCGCCCTCACGGACGCCCTGCTCGCCGTCTCGGGCCGGCGGGCGTACGAGGGGCCCGCGCGGCCCGTCGAGCTGAGTCTGGTCGTCCACGCCGACGTACACCCCTGGCGCTACCCGCCGGTCTGCGAGTACCTCTACGGGGAATGGCTCCGCGACGACTTCGAGCGCGGCCTCACCCCCGCGCCCGCGCCCTGCCCCGACCTCGCCCCGCTGCTCACCATGGCCCGCGCCGGGGACCGCTCCCTCCACGGCCCGCGTCCGTCCGAGCTCTTCGAGCCGGTGCCCGAGGACGACCTGCGGACCGCGATCGTCGCGGGCGTCCCGGAGCTGCTCGCCGACCTCGACGACGACACCCGCAACGTGCTGCTGACCCTGGCCAGAATCCTCACCACCCTCCGCACCGGCCGGATCCTGTCGAAGGACGGGGCGGCGCGGTGGGTGCTCGGTGAACTTCCCGAGGAGCACCGGCCGGTGCTGGTCGCGGCGCGGGACCAGTACCTGGCGGGGGAGTACGGGGACTGGGCGGAGCTGCTGCCGACGGCGCGGGCCCACGCCGCGTACGTAGCAGAGGCGATCAAGAGGGCGTGTCCGGCCTGAAGTTACCCGGCAGTTTCTCGTGACTTCCTCGGCGGTCGGTCGTAGAACGTGTTCCCATTCACTCGCGAGTGAGGAAGATCACATGAGTGAACACCCCCTGTCCGCCCAGGGAAGTCACCGCGTCAGCCGCCGCAGCTTTCTCGCGGGAACAGGTTCTGTTCTCGGCGCCGCCGCCCTCACCGGAACGATCGCGGCCCCCGCCCGCGCCGAGGTCCCCGGCCTGAACTGCACCCCCGTCACCGACGGTTCCCAGGTCCGCGCCCTCGTCATCGGCACCGGCTACGGCGGCTCCGTCGCCGCCCTGCGGCTCGCCCGCGCGGGCGTGGACGTCCACATGATCGAGATGGGCATGGCCTGGGACACCCCGGGCCCCGACGGCAAGATCTTCGCCAACACCACGACCCCGGACTACCGCTCCTTCTGGCTGCGCACCCGCACCAGGCAGCCGCTGAGCCAGTTCCTCGGCTTCCCGCTCGACAAGGACGTGCCCGTCCACACCGGCATCCTCGACGCCGAGGACTTCGCCGGCATCACCGTCTACCAGGGGCGCGGCGTCGGCGGCGGCTCCCTCGTCAACGGCGGGATGGCCGTCACACCGCTCCGGGAGCGCTTCCCGGAGATCCTCCCCACCGTCGACCCGGCCGAGATGTACGCCACCTACTACCCGCGCGCCAACGCGGGCCTCGGCGTCACCTCGGTGGACGTGAACTGGTGGGAGAACGCGGACTGCTACCAGTACGCCCGGGTCGGCCGCAAGCACGCCCAGCGCTCCGGCTTCCCCTTCGTCTTCGTGCCCAACGTCTACGACTGGGACTACATGAAGCAGGAGGCCGCCGGGACGGTCCAGAAGTCCGCCCTGGCGGGCGAGGTCATCTACGGCAACAACGTCGGCAAGAAGAGCCTCCAGAAGACGTACCTCGCCCAGGCCGCCGCCACCGGCCGGGTGAGCGTCTCCCCGCTGCACCGGGTGACCTCCGTCAGCCCGGCCGCCGCCGGCGGCTACACCGTGGTCATCGACCAGATCGACACCACCGGCGCGACCCTCGCCACCAAGACCGTCCGCGCCGACCGGGTCTTCTTCGCCGCCGGCAGCGTCGGCACCAGCAAGCTCCTCACCCGTCTCAAGGCGACCGGCGCCCTGCCCTCGCTCAACGAGCACATCGGCAAGGGCTGGGGCGACAACGGCAACGTCATGTGCGGCCGCGCCAACCACATGTGGGACCCCACGGGCAAGCTCCAGTCCTCCATGCCCACCGCGGGCATCGACAACTGGAACGCCGGCGGCGCCTTCGCTGAGGTCGCCCCGCTGCCCACCGGCATCGAGACCTACGCCTCCTTCTACCTCTCCATCACCCGCACCCCGCGCCGCGCCGAGTTCTCCTGGAACCCGGCCACCGGCAAGGTCGACCTGAGCTGGGACCGGGCCTGGAAGCAGACCTCCATCGACATGGCCAAGTCCATCTTCGACAAGATCAACAGCAAGGAGGGGACGATCTACCGCACCGACCTCTTCGGCGCCTACAAGATCTGGGGCGACCACCTCACGTACCACCCGCTCGGCGGCGCGGTCCTGGGCAGGGCGACCGACAACTACGGCCGGCTCCACGGCTACCCCGGCCTCTATGCCATCGACGGATCCCTGATCCCCGGCAACACCAGCGTCAACCCCTTCGTCACCATCACGGCCCTCGCCGAGCGCAACATCGAACGGATCGTCGCCGAGGACTTCTGACCTCGCGAACGGCCCGAGGGGCCGGCCGGAGAACCGGCCGGCCCCTCCCGTGCTCCCGGGGACCTCAGTGCGTCGGCAGCACGCACACCGTGTCGAGGTTGAGGACCCGGTTGAGCCGCCCGAACGCCAGCCACGAGCCCAGACTCATCGTCAGCTCCACGATCTCCGCCTGGCTGTACCGCGCCGTCATCCGCGCCCAGAACTCCTCGTCGAGGCCGTGGTGGTCCAGCGCGTACCGCTCCGCGTACTCGGCCGCCAGCCGCGTCCGCTCGTCGAAGGCCTCCGAGACCTCCGTCTCCCGCCAGGCCGCGACCACCTCGTCGAAGCCGTCCTCGACCTTCTCGCCGTCCCGGTCGGTGCGCCAGTCCAGGCAGAACCCGCAGCCGTTGATCTGCGCGATCCGCAGCCGCGCCGCTTCGAACTCGCGCAGCCCCAGGGTCGTGTGGGCGTACACCGACAGCGAGAAGTTCGCCGCCGCCGTCCCGATCTCCGGGACCATGTCGCCCCACACGTACCCGATCGGCTCCTGCCCCTCGGGGATGTCGATGATCATCGCGCTCTCCTTCCGAGCTTCCCGACCGCCGGCCTCAGCGGCACGTCCAACGCGTCGTACAGTCCCGGCTCCGCCGCCACCAGCCAGTCGATCGCCCCGACGAGCCGGCCCACCGCCGTGGCGTTGCCGCCCGCCGAGCGGTTCTCGCCCTCGTCGGTCGCCGCCACCGTCACCTCGATCCGCGGGCTGCCCTCCACGATCACCCGGTGCGCCCCCGCCCCGTCCGGCGGCACCGGCCAGTCCGGCGCGCACGAGGGGTGGATGCGGGTGACGTGCTCTATGACGATCCGGGGCTCCCCGCCGACGATCCCCTGCACCTCGAAGCGGATCGCACCCTGCGTCCCCGCCTCGAAGGCACCCATCGTCCGGGTCTTCACCGAGGTCTCCAGCGGACGCCGCTCCATCGTCTCGCGTATCTCGTCGAGCTCGACGCCCAGCGCGCGGGCCATCAGCCGCACCTGACCGCCCCAGATCATGGTCGGCACCGAGGGCCAGAGCATCGGCGGCTCGTACTCCATCGGCCTGCCCATCCCCACCAGCTCCCGGACCGACTCCTCCTGCTCGTACGTCGAGTAGTCGAAGATCTCCTGGCAGCGGATCGCGTCCACCGTGGTGCCGAGCCCGCTCACCAGGAGCGGCAGCACGTCGTTGCCCCAGCCCGGGTCCACCCCCGACACGAAGAGCGAACCGCCGCCCTCGGCCACCGCCGCGAGCACCGGGTCCCGGAACTCGGGCGGCGCGTTGCGCTGGTCGTAGAGCGGATACAGCACCGGCGTGACCACCACCGCGCCCGCCGCGACCGCCCGCGCCACGTCCGCGAGAGCCCCGTCGGGCCGGGTGTCGCCGGAGGCCGCGTACACCACCGCCGCCGGCCGGCCGGCCAGGACCGCGCCGACGTCGTCGTCGGCCACCACCCCGAGATCGTGGTCGAGCCCGGCGAGCCGGCCCGCGTCGCGGCCGACCTTCGCCGGGTCGGACACGAGCACGGCCGCGAGTTCGAGACCCGGGTGGGCGTCCACGGCACGGATGGCCGCGCGCCCGACATTTCCGGTACCCCACACCACTGTCCGAATCATGCGCGGAGGGTAGCGTCGGGCCGCGAAGGTTCCCATACCCGTGACGAAATGACCTGACGAATCGTCAGGCCGCGGGCTTTCAGGGCAGGCGCAGCGTCACGAACGGAACCGCGTCGCCCGGCAGGACGTACCGCTCCACCTCCACGAAGCCGCGCGCCAGCGCGAACCGCAGCCCCTCCTCGTTCGAGGCGAGCACCACCGTCTCGACGCCCTCGTCGCTCAGCGTCCGCGCGTGCGCGAGCCCCCGCTCGTACAGCGCGGTCCCGAAGCCCCGCTCCCGGAAACCGGGCAGCGTCCGCGCGATGACGGTCGCCGCCGTCTCCTCGTCCGGCGGGCGCACCGTCGAACAGCCGACCGCGACCTCCCCGAGGTACGCGACGTCCAGCCGGTTCCGGCCCGCCCGCTCCCGCACCTCGTCGAGGGAGAGAACGGCCGTGGGGATGATCGTGTTGTGGACGGTCCGCCAGTCCGCGAGCTGCGCCTCGCTGCTCGCCCGTTCGATACGAAGATCGTTCATCCGGGCAGGAAACCGCGCCCGGCGCGACGGGTCAACCTCTTTCCCGCCTGGCCGGCTCGTACGCCGAACGGGTGGGGGCGCCGTTCCGGCCGCAGCCCCGACCGCCGAACGGGTACGGATCGCTGCACTGCCCCCGGCCAGGAGGATGCCGTCCCATGCCCGTCCGCAAGGGCGCCCCCGCGCTGCGATACGCCGGCACGCTGTGCGCGGCCCTGTTGCTCACCGGCTGCGCGCGCACCGCCCCGCCCGCCCCCGCGCCGTCCACCCCCAAGCCCCCGACGGCCTCGGTCGCCCCGGCCCCGCCCGTCGGCGACGCCCGCCCCGAGCGGGTCACCCGGATCCCCGGCGTCGGCCCGCGCACCCAGGCCCGCATCCCCGACGGCACCGCACAGGCCTTCGTCGTCACCGGAGCCACGGCCGACAGCAACACCGCCACGGCCGTGCTCTACGAGCGGAACGCGGCGGGCCGGTGGACCGAGGCCGCGGGGCCGTGGGCCGCCCGCAACGCGCTCCGCGGCTGGACCGAGGACCACGACGCGGGGGACCTGCGCACCCCGATCGGCGTCTTCCGGCTCGGCGACGCGGGCGGGCGGCTCCCGGACCCGGGCGCCCGACTGCCGTACGACCAGGACCAGGAGTTCGCCATCAGCGGCACCGGCTTCTCCGGCGAGTCCCTCGAAGGCTCCTTCGACCACGTCATCGCCATCGACTACAACCGCGTGCCGGGTCGCACGCCGCTCGACAAGGAGCGGCCGCTCGGCCCAGAGAAGGGCGGCGGCGTCTGGATCCACGTCGACCACGGCGGCCCCACGCAGGCCTGCGTCGCCCTGGAGCGCGACACCCTGCGCGAGCTCCTCGTCGCCCTCGACCCCGCCCGCGAGCCGGTCGTCGTCATGGGACCGGCCGCCGTGCTCGCCCGCTGAGCGCGGCCACGTGCCCGGGGGCGCTCTCGGGCATCCGTGACGCGGGCCCGGGCATCCGTGACCCGGGAGCCCCCGGGAAACGTCCTTGCTCGTCACGGGGACGCACGCACCGCGGGCGTCCCCGTGCGTGCGGTCGCGGTCAGCCGCTGCCCACCGCCCCGCCGCGGAACGCGCCCGTGTGGAGCCGTACCTGCTCCGGCGTCAGATAGGCCTCCGTGTACTCGAAGTCCCGCAGCGTCCCCGCCTTCGAGGCGAGGAACCCGGTCCGTACGAAGTCGTCGCCGGCGGCCGCGTTGAGCAGCCAGTTCGTCATGACCCGGGTCTTCGCCACGTTCGTCCGCAGCGCGGACCAGTGGTAGGCGCGGGCCACGGCCTGCGCCGGCATCCCGTGCAGCTCCACCCCGAGCGGCTTCGACACCCCGTCCATCCCGCCGAGGTCGACCACGAGACCCAGGTCCTTGTGGACGTACGGCCGGGTCTTCTCCCCGCGCAGCGTCGCCACGACGTTGTCCGCGAGCGCCTTGCCCTGCCGCATCGCGTGCTGCGCGGTCGGCGGGCAGATCGCCCCCTCGTCGCCCTTGGCGAGATCGGGCACCGCCGCCGCGTCGCCGAGCCCCCACACCCCCTCGACACCCGGCACGGCCATGTCGGGCGAGACCACGAGCCGGCCCCGCAGGGTCTCCGCGCCGAGCGTCCCGATCAGCGGGCTCGCCGCCACCCCGGCCGTCCAGATCAGCGTCCGGCTGGGGAGGACGCGCCCGTCCGTGAGGGTCACCGCCTCCTCGTCGACCGAGGCCACCGACACACCGAGCGACACCTCGATGCCCCGCCCGGTCAGGATGTCCATCGCGGCGGTGCCCAGCTTCTCGCCCAGCTCGGGCATGAGCTTCGGCGCGATGTCCACCAGATGCCACTTGATCAGCCGAGGATCGATCCGCGGGTACCGCTTGACCGCGTTGTGGGTGAGCAGCTGGAGGCAGGCCGCCGTCTCCGTCCCCGCGTAGCCGCCGCCGACCACCACGAAACACAGCCGCGCGGCCCGCTCGGCCTCGTCGTTGCTCGCGTCCGCGAGGTCCAGCTGGGCGATGACGTGGTCCCGGATGTACACGGCCTCCGCGAGCGTCTTCATGCCGCGCGCGTGCTCCGCGAGACCGGGGATGTCGAAGCTGCGGGTCACGCTGCCGGGCGCGAGGACGAGGTGGTCGTACGGCTCGGTCACGAACTCGCCGGCGATCGTCCGCACCACGACGGCCTTCGCCGCCGTGTCCACCCCGACCGCGCCGCCCGGCACGATCCGCGTACGGTGCCGCTCGCTGCGCCGCAGCGACAGTGCGACCGACTGGGGGGTGAGCACGCCGGAGGCGACCTGGGGGAGGAGCGGCAGATACAGCTGGTAGGAGAACGGCGAGAGGAGCGTGATCAGTGCCTCCCGGTCCGTCAGCCGCCGTTCGAGCCGCCGTACGCAGGCCACTCCGGCGAACCCGGCGCCCACCACGAGAATCCTCGGTCGAGTCACGCTGTCCGCCCTTTCGCCGACTATCCGTGCTCCACCCTTTTTATCCCCATTGCGGCGGTGTCGCTCCTCGGCCGGGTCTGCCCTTCGGCCAGGCCCGCTCCTCGGCCCGCTCCTCGGACCGGTTCGTTTCGAGGCCGTCCGCGTGGGTCAGAGGACGACGATCCCCAGGGGCCGCGAGCCCGCCGGGAGCCGGCGGGTTTCACCCGAGTCGAGGTCGACGACGGTCAGCCCGTCCCAGTGACCGTCCCGGGTGAACCCGCCGGTCACATAGGCCGTACGCCCGTCCCGGGACACCGCCACGCTCTCGTGGGGACCGTCCAGCGGGTGGACCCGCTCGGAGCCGTCGGGCTTCCGCACCGTGAGGGAGGGACCCTCGTCCACGTCCGGGTCGATCGGGCCCGTGCCCACCGTCAGGAGCGTCCCGTCGGCGGTCACCGCCGTGCCGTGCTGGTGGGTGTTCGCCGTCATCGGCTCGATCGTCGTCCGGCCCGTACGGGGATCGACGACCGCGAGCCGCTCACCCTCGAAGGGCAGCAGCAGCCGGCCGTCCGAGGGCCGCACGGAAGCGTAGTGCGGCTTCAGCCACGAGCCGAGCCCGCCCTCCGTCCCGTAGGGGGCGACCTCCACCCGGCGGGGGCTCAGCGACCCCGCCGCGACGACCGTGACGGCGAAGGAGTCGTGGTTCGTCACGTACACCTCCGCGCCGTCCCGGGACACGTCGACGTCGAAGGGGCGCCGCCCCACCGGCACCGTGTCCGTGAACCGCAGGGTCGCGGTGTCGAGGACCTCCAGCGTGCCGTTCCCGTCGGGCACGTTGACCCCGACGTACACCCGCCGGCCGTCCGGTGCGAGCGCGATGCCCATGCCGCCGCCCCGGTACTCGCCCGTGCTCGTGGCGCCGGTGTCCGTCCGGTACGGGACGAGGGCCAGCCGCTCCCGGCGCTCGGTGTCCACGACCGCCACCCCCTCGGCCGTCGCCACCCAGGCCCGGCCGTCGGCGCCGAGGACGATCCCGTACGGAGCGGTGCCGACCTTCACGGAGCCCGTGGCCCCGCGCTCGGGGTCGACGAAGGTGACGGTGTCCGAGCCGAAGTCGGTCACGAGCAGTTTGCCCGGAGCGGCCGAGGCGTCGGGCAGCGGCACGGAGGCAGCGGCGGAGGGCGCCGAACCGGTGGCGGGCGCCGAACCGGTGGACGGCGAGGGGCCGGTCGCGGAGGCCGAGCCGCTCCCCGCCGCCCCCGAGCCCTGCGCGCAGCCCGCGAGCAGGGCGACGGCCACCGCTCCGGGCACGAGCACCCGGGCGGAGCGGGAAGCACGGCGGAACTTCGTCATGGGGAACTCCTCGGTACGGGACACACGCGGACGGCACCACCCGGGAGCGGTCTCCGCGCCTGCCCCGATCCTCCGCCCGCGCGAGGCCCCGCCCGGTCCGCCGCCCGGCCCCCGACCGGCGGTCGGACGGTCGACCCCGGGGTCGACCGATCGGCTGACCCCGCCCCGCACGACCCGCCCTACGCGTCGAGGCCTGCCAGAAAGCCGAGCACCCGCCCGAGACACACCTCGGCCGCCTCCGGGACGAAGAACCCCGAACCCCGCTCCGCGAACAGGTGCGCACTCCCCGGGTAGAGGAACAGCTCGCGGTTCCCGGCGTCCGCGACCAGCTCGCGCGCCGCCGCCAGGTCTCCGTCGTCGACGAAGAACGGATCCTCGTCCATCGCGTGGACCTGGATCGGCAGGCCCTCCGGCCAGTCCAGGTCGAACGCGCGCTCCGTCACACACGCGCTCAGCAGCAGCGCGCCCACGGCCCCGGCCCTGCTCTGCGCCAGCTTCTGCGCGGGCAGCACGCCGAGCGAGAAGCCGGCGTACACCAGCTCCTTCGGCAGCGCCTCGGCCGCCCGCTCGCCACGCGCCGTGAGGACGCCGAACCCGACCTCCTGGGCGTACGCGGCCCCCGCCTCCAGGTCCTCGAAGGTCCGCCCTTCGTACAGGTCGGGCACGTGCACCGTGTGCCCGGCCCGCCGCAGCTCGTCGGCGAACGCGACGACCCCCTCCGTCAGCCCGAGCGCGTGATGGAAGAGCAGAACCTCGGCCATGTGGTCATCCCCTGTTCGTCGTACGGGGCCCGGCCGACCGGCACGGACCCTACGAGGACATCGTGACCTACGACACCGACAAGACCCTCACACGAGGAGAAAGCCCTGGCCCTAGGTCCTGTCGTCAAACTCCCGCCTGCCCCGCGACGCCATGCACGCACTCTCGCCGCACCGGGCGCAGACCCGCGTACATCCAGTACGCGGGCCCGCGCCCGGCACGCCGAGAGCACGCACCTGCCGCCGCAGGGCCCACCCTTCGGGCGGACGACGGGAGTTTGACGACAGGACCTAGCGCATCGGCCGGTGCGGGACGACGGCGGCGCCGGCCTGCACCATGGCAGCGCCCTGCCCCATCGCGGCGCCCTGACCCATGGAACCGCCCTGGCCCATCGGACCCTGCCCCATCGGACCCTGCCCCATGGGGCCCTGGCCCATCGGGCCGCCCTGCCCCATCGGGCCCGCGGGCCCGCCGACGGCGAGCTGCGCGCCGACACCGCCGTGCGCGACGGCGCCCTGCGGCCCCGGAGCACCCTGCGGCGGCAGCTGGATCACCCGGCTGAGGTCCCGCAGCACGTCCTCGGCGACCTGGCGGACGTCGGCCGGAACATCCCCCCGCTCCCGTATGAGCTCGGCGTAGATCGGTGCCGTGCCGTCCGCGTGGTTCATGGGGCTCGCTTCCTTCGACTGCGCCGGTTCCGTCACCGGCGGGGGCGACGGCGAGTCTACGGGGCACCACCGACACGCCCGGGCTCGGGGAGCCCGCCGTCCTGCCCGATCCCGGGCCCCGCAGGGGAATATTCGCTGTCCACGGAGTGGCCCCGTCGTGAGAATGGATCATCGGAACAACGGGAGGGACCCCATGAGCCAGGCGACCCTGACTCTGCACGACCTGATGGCGCCCGAGGAGCTCGACGAAGCCCTCGCGGCCGGGCACATCGCCCGCCGCAGCCACCCCGAGCTGCCGCTGTCGATCTACACGTACACGCGCGCGTGCCAGTACGAACAGCGCTGGAACCGCGCCACCACCCGCTGCCGCGGCCTCGTCGCCGACGACGCCACCGGGCGGATCGTCGCGCTTCCCCTCCCCAAGTTCTTCAACCTCTCCGAACACACCTCGGGCCGCCCCTACGCACCGCCGCTGCCCGACGAACCCTTCGAGGTGTACGACAAGGTCGACGGCAGCCTCGCTGTCGTCTTCCACTACGCCGGCCGCTGGCGCGCCGCCTCCAAGGGCTCCTTCACCAGCACCCAGGCCACCTGGGCGCAGCGCCGGCTCGACGACGCCGACACCTCGGGCCTGACGCCCGGCGTGACGTACCTCGCCGAGATCCTGTACCCGCAGAACCGCATCGTCGTGAACTACGGCGACCGCCGCGACCTCGTCCTGCTCGCCGCCTTCGGCCCGGACGGCACCGAGACGCCGCTCGCCGAGGCCGCGGGCCCCTGGGGCCCGATCGGCTCCGTCGTCCGTGTGTGGCCCGCCATGACCGTCGCCGAGCTCGTCGCGCTGACCGAGTCCAACACCCTCCCGGGCGGCGCCCCCGCGACCGGCACCGACGCCGAGGGGTTCGTGCTCCGCTTCGCCTCGGGCGTGCGCGCCAAGGCCAAGATCGCCGAGTACGTACGCCTCCACAAGGTGCTCACCGGCGTCACGGAGCGGGACATCTGGCGCGGGCACGGCATCCAGCGCTTCGCCGCCCTGCCCGCCGGACAGGTGGCCAAGGGCCTCGGCTGCTCCGTCGCCGAGGTCGAGGCCTCCGGAGGCAAGCCGCTCGACGCCCTCCTGGAGCAGGTCCCCGACGAGTTCGACGCCTGGGTGCGCGAGGTCATCGCCGGTCTCGAAGCGGCCGCAGCGGGCCGTGAGCGGGCCCTGGACGAGGCGTACGCTGTCCTCGCCCACCTCGCGGACGACCGTGCCGCCTTCGCCCGCGCCGCGGCGGACGTCCCCGACCGGGCCCTGCGCGCCCTGCTCTTCCTCCGTCTCGACGGGCGCCCCACCGACCTCCTCGTCTGGCGCCAGCTGCGCCCCGAGGCCACCGATCCCTTCACCCACGACCAGGAGAACTGACCGTGCCTGTGGTCCATGTCATGACCGGCCTCCCGGCCTCCGGGAAGACGACGGCCGCCCGAGCCCTCCAGGCCGAGGCCGAGGGCCGCGTACGCCGCGTCAACCTCGACGACCTCCGGACCATGCTCGACGTGCCCGCCCCCGAGCGGGGCCGCTCGCACGCCCACGAGCGGACCGTCCTCGACATCCAGGACGCCGCGGTCCGGTCCGCCGTCGACGACGGCTTCGACGTCGTCGTCGACAACACCCACCTCACCCCGCACATCCCGAAGCGGCTCAAGGCCGCCGTCACCGGCCGGCCCGTCACCTTCGTCGTGCACGACTTCACGCACGTCCCCGTCGACGAGTGCGTCCGCCGCGACGCCGCCCGCGAGAGGCCCGTCGGCGAGGAGATCATCCGGATCCTCGCCGACAAGCACGCCAAGGCCACCCGCGGCGGCTGGCGCCTCACCGCCGAGTGGCTGGGCGGCAGTCAGGCGGGCACCCTGTACGTCGCCGACCCGGCCCTCCCGTCGGCGGTGATGTGCGACATCGACGGCACGCTCGCACTGCGCGGCGACCGGGGCCCGTTCGACTTCACGCGCTGCGACACCGACCTCCTCAACATCTCCGTCCGGGACGCGCTGCGCGCCTTCCGGGCCGCGGAGAGCGACCGGATCGTCCTGCTGTCCGGGCGCAGCGAGGACCACCGTGAGATCACCGAGGCCTGGCTCGCCCGCCACGAGGTGCCCTACGACGAGCTGTGGATGCGCGCCTCCGGCGACGGCCGCGGTGACGACCTCGTGAAGGCGGAGCTCTTCGACGCCCACGTGCGCCACCGCTACGCCGTCCGTGTCTCCCTGGACGACCGCGACCGCGTCGTCGCCCTGTGGCGCCGCATGGGCCTGCCCACCTGGCAGGTCAACTACGGCAACTTCTGACCGGCCCGCCGGGGGCGGGGCCGCCCGCCCCCGGCGCCGTGTCAGGATCGTGGGATGGTGCAAAAGATCATCGCGGCGTGCGACGGCGCGTCCAAGGGAAACCCCGGCCCCGCGGCCTGGGCCTGGGTCATCGGCGGTTCCGACGGAACGGTCGACCGCTGGGAGGCGGGCCCGCTCGGCAGGGCGACGAACAACGTCGCCGAACTCACGGCCCTGGAAAGACTGCTCGAAACCCTCGACCCGGCGGTGCCCGCCGAGGTCCGCATGGACTCGCAGTACGCCATGAAGGCCGTCACGACCTGGCTCCCGGGCTGGCGCCGCAAGGGCTGGAAGACGGCCGCGGGCACACCCGTCGCCAACAAGGACCTCGTGGTCCGGATCGACGCCCTGCTCACCGGCCGGGACGTCGACTTCGTCTACGTCCCCGCGCACCAGGTCGACGGAGACCCGCTGAACGACGCCGCCGACCGAGCGGCCAGCCACAGCGCCCGTACGCAGGAGCCCCTCGCCTCCGCGACCGGCGCCCCTCTGCCCCCGCCCGAACCGGCGACGCGCTCCTCCGCGCCCCGCTCGCGCTCCTCCGCGCCCGCCGGCTCCTCCGGCGCGTCCGGATCCTCCTCCGCCCGCAAGGGTCGCCCGAACGGCGGCACGCTCAAGGCCCGATTCTCCGGCCGCTGCCGCTGCGGGAAGGCGTACGACAAGGGCGAGACGATCGCGAAGAACGCCGAGGGCTGGGGCCATCCCACCTGCGTCTGAGCGCGTTCACCGTCCGACTGGCGGGCGGCTCCGTCCGCCCCGTGAGACCGGCGAACCCGGGTGTCCGAGAGGCTTCACCCACCCGTGCATCCGGGTTCGTTCCGGGTTCTGTTCTCCGAGCGATTGTGGCTGCATACTGTCCTCCTCGCACCGGTGACGAACCGTTTTACCTGCTCGTTTGTCGCTCTTGACGTGATCGGCACCCGGCGAGAACCTCCCTCCTGCTGCCGCCGCGGACCACCCGTGGCGGGAGCCTCCCCTGCCCGTGAAAGACCCGAGGTTCCGTGCCAGTACCTGTTCTCCTGACCGGGCGCACCGTGCGCCTGGAGCCGCTGGCGATGCGGCACGCCGACGCCCTCGCCCGGGCCGGCGGGGCGGACCGATCGGCCTACGCCTTCACCCCCGTGCCCGACGGCCTCGAATCGGCCCTCGACTACATCGCCCGCGCCCTCGCGGATCAGGCGGCAGGCCGGTGCCTGCCCTTCGCCCTGGTCAGTACGGCCGACGAACGGGTCATCGGTTCGACCCGCTTCCTCGAACTCGACTACTGGCGGGGTCCCCTGATCTGGCCCCCCGTTCCCGGCCTGCCCCACGGCGATCCCCTGACCGCCGTCCCGGACGCGGCCGAGATCGGGAACACCTGGATCGCCGGCGACGCCCGGGGCACCGGCATGAACACCGAGGCCAAGTACCTGATGTTCCGGCACGCCTTCGAGGTCTGGGGAGTCCGCCGCATCACCCTGCGCGCCGACGCCCGCAACACCCGCTCACGGATCGCGATCGAACGCCTCGGCGCCACCTGCGAGGGGGTCCGCCGGGCCCACTCCCGCGGTCTCGACGGCGCGGTCCGCGACACGGCCTTCTACTCGATCCTCGACGAGGAGTGGCCCACGGTCCGCGACATCGTCGAACTCCGCATGGCGACCCCCCGCCAGGTGCGCGTCCCCCAGGACCTGCTCCCGGCCTGACCCGCCCCGAACCCCCGAACCACCGCTCCGACGGGCGCTCGCGCCCCCACCGGAGCGGTGGTTCCATGGAAGGGACGGGAAGGACTCGCCACAGAGGACGCGGGGTAGCGGTCGATCGCTGACCGTGCACCGTGCAATCAGGATCCGCGAGAAGCGGATGAGTCCTTCCCGCCCTCACGTCTTCCCGCCCTCATGCCCACCCTCGTGCCCCGGTACGGTGACCGGGACAGTGAGCCGACGAGGGAAAGGGCCGAGTGATCGTGCCGACCGGAACGCCCGACGTACTCCTCCGGACGGAGGGCCGGGCCGGGTTCATCACCCTGAACCGCCCCCGCGCCATCAACGCGCTCACCCACCCCATGGTCCTCGCCGTCGACCGGGCCCTCGCCGCCTGGGAGCACGACCCGGCCGTCACCGCCGTCGTCATCGAGGGCGCGGGGGAGCGGGGCCTCTGCGCGGGCGGGGACATCCGCGCCATCCACGACGACGCCCGTGCCGGCGGCACGGCGTCAGCGGCCTTCTGGCGGGACGAGTACCGGCTCAACGCCCGCATCGCGCGCTACCCGAAGCCGTACGTCGCCTTCATGGACGGCATCGTCATGGGCGGCGGCGTCGGCGTCTCCGCCCACGGCTCCGTCCGGGTCGTCACCGAGCGCTCGCGGGTCGCCATGCCGGAGACCGGCATCGGCCTCGTCCCCGACGTCGGCGGTACGTACCTCCTCGGCCGCGCCCCCGGCGAACTCGGCACCCATCTCGCCCTCACCGGCGCCCACATCGGGGCCGCCGACGCCCTCCTCGCCGGCCTCGCCGACCATGTCGTCCCCTCCGACGCGCTGCCCGCCCTGGCCCGGGACCTGACCCTGCTGCCCGTCGACGAGGCCGTCGCACGGCACGCGGCGACGCCCCCGCCGGGCGTCCTCGCCGAGCAGCGGAGCTGGATCGACGCCTGCTACCGCGCGGAGACGGTCGAGGCGATCGTCGACCAGCTCTTCGAGACCGGCGTCCCGGCCGCCAAGGAGGCCGCCACCACCCTCCTCACGAAGTCCCCGACCGCGCTCAAGGCCACCCTGGCCACCCTCCGTCGCTCCCGCGCGCTCACGACCCTGGAGGAGGTCCTCGACCTGGAGTACCGGGTCTCCTGCACGGCGCTGACCACTCCCGACCTCGTCGAGGGCATCCGGGCGCAGGTCGTCGACAAGGACCGCGACCCCCACTGGAACCCGGCGACGCTCCCCGAGGTCACGGCCGCGGACGTCACCCGCTTCTTCTCGCCCCCGCCCGGCGGCGACCTCGGCCTGGCGGCCGCGCTCCCGCACGCGTAGGGCCGCTCAAGCCGGCGCGAGCCCCCGGCCGCCCTCAGCGGGGCCAGTCGGGGGCCGGGTCCTCGTCGAGCAGGGGCCGCAGTGCGCCGACGAGCGCGCCGACGCACACGTCACGCAGCTCGGTCCGGGTGCACGTCTCGTGCGTCAGCCAGTCGACGCACAGCACCTGGACGAAGACCAGCCAGCTCTTCACCGCGGCCGAGACGGCCTCACGGGACCGCTCGTCCGCGAGCGGCAGGACGCCGAGCAGACGCTCGCGCAGGGCGTCGAGCTCGTCGTTCATGATCGTCTGGACGAGCAGGTCCCCGGCCAGGACGCGGTTGGCCGCGAGGACGGTGTTGCGGTTCTCCGCGAAGTACTCGATGTGGGCGTCCAGGCCCTCGACGAGCTGCTCGACGAGCGTGTCGGCGGGATCGAACCGCGCCGCGGCGAGCAGCTGCTCGGAGACCTCCCGGTAGAGCGCCGCGAAGAGATCGCGCTTGCCCGGGAAGTGCTGGTAGAGCAGCGCGCGCGAGACTCCGGCCTGCTCGGCCACGTCCTCCATCAGCACGAGGTCGTACGGCTGCGCCGCGAAGAGCCGCGCGGCGACCCGCAGGAGCTGGGCGCGGCGGTCGGCGGGGCTGAGGCGTCGGCGGGGAGGCACCCCGCCACTCTACTTGACGTGCGTCTAGTAATGGGTCCTACTTTACTGGACACGTGTCTACCAGCTGGGGGTTGCGGACATGACCAGAGCCAAGGCGCTGCGGGGACTCGTCCTCACGATGGGGTACGCCTGCACCGCGATCGGGATCGCCCACGTCCTGCTCGGCAACGCCTCGATCCCGGGCGCCGAGTCGGCGGGCCCGACGATCGACAGCCTCGGCCGCTTCTTCGGCGCGATCTTCGCCGGGTACGGCCTCGCCTGGCTCTGGGCCGCCAGACAGCCGGCCGTGCCGGCCGCCGCGGTCCGTGGGCTCACCGCGGTGTTCCTGCTGGGAGCCCTCGGCCGCCTCCTCTCGCTCGCCGCGGAGGGGTGGCCCCACGCGTTCCAGGTGGCACTCGCCGTCCTCGAACTCGCCCTGTCCCCGCTGCTGTTCTGGCTCGCCGACGCGGAGGAGGCGCAGGCGAAGGCGCACCGCGCGCCGCCCGCCCCGGACGGGAACGCCTGATCGGCGGCGCGCCTCAGCCCCGGCGCCGGACCGACCGGCGCCACCCCGGTCGCGACGGACCGACGCGAGGAGCCCCGGTGCCCAGGGCCGCCGGCTCGCCCAGGGCCCCGGCCGCCGTCCGCCAGGCCTCCGTCACCGCGCCGTGGGCCAGGGCCGTCGCCTCGGCCACGTCCTCCGGCAGCCGGATCGGCGCACCGATGTGCACATGCAGCCCCGGTCTGCGGACGGGCGCCGTGAGCACGCCCGCGATCTGCTTCGTCCGCCCGCCGGAGGTGATCCGGCGGGCACCCGCCTGTCCGATCGGGACCACCGGCGCCCCGGTCGCCCGCGCCAGCCGCGCGAGCCCCGTGCGGAACAGCTCCGGCGGGTTCTCCGCGGCGTCCCGCCGAGGCGGGATGCGGCCCTCCGCGTACAGCATCACGTGCCGCCCGGACGCCAGCGCGACCGCCGCGTGGTCCAGCGCGGCCGAGGCCGTCGCCGACTTCCGGTGGACGGGCACATGGCCCTCGCGGGCCAGCGCCCGGCCGAGCAGCGGGATCCGCCACAGGCCAGCGGCGGCCAGCAGGACGGGCTCGACGGCCAGCCGCCCGCGCAGCGCGGCGAGCACGAGCGCCGGATCGGCGAGCGAGGTGTGGTTGACGACGATGATGCTGCCGGGTTCGAGGCGGGCCCCAGGGTCGGTCGTGACGGTGAGACGCCCGAAGAACGGGACGAGGTTCGCGGCGAGACGGCTGAGCACGGGAGAGCCCCCTGGTTCCGAGGACGGAGCGGTGAACAGCCCCATCGTCCCGAGGCCACGCGGCCCGGACATGAGCACGCGTACTCATCCGCCGTGCGCGCGACACCCCAGGGAGCGGGCCGGTGTCCCGCCCACCACCCTTCCGGTCTACGCTGAGGCCCCAGCACACACATGACGGTGAGACAGCCGCGTACGGGAGAGGGGGCGGAGCCGGTGATACGTGCCGCGCGACAGCTCACGGCCCTCCTGACCGTGGTCCTCTGCGCCCTGTGGTCCCTGCTCCTGCTCCAGACACCGAGCGCCCAGGCGGCACCCGCCCCCGCTCTTGTCTCCGTCACCGCGCACGCCGCCGGGACCGCCGGCGCCGCGCACCACACGGACCCCGTGGGCTCCGCGGACCACGCTCCGCAGGCCGGCGCCAAGCGCCTCACCACGCCCCCGGATCCGCATCTCGCGTCCGACACCGTGACCGAACTCCCGGCCGCCGTCGAGCACTCCGTACGCTTCCCGGTGCCGCCCGCCACGCCGGCCGCCCCGGTGCCCGACCTCTCCGTACCCGCCCGCGGCGTCCTCGCGGCCGGGCCCCGTCGTGAGCGCGCGCCGCCCGGCGACCGCCACCAGCCGCGTGACTCCCGCGGCCCTCCCGCTCCCCGGCACAGCTGACGTTCTCCCGCGCCCGCCGTCCGGGCCATCGGCATGTCCCGGACCGGTCCTTCGCCGGCGCGCATCCGACCGTTCGTCCGGCACGGACGGCAGGGCCCCACCAGGTGGCGGCCCGCCGACCGTGCGCCGTCCGTGGAGTCACCCATGTCCTCCCAGCCCTCCCGGGCCGTCCTCTGGCGCGCGCTCCTCGCGCTCGCCGTCGTCGCGCTCTCCGTCTGGATCACCCTCACCACCCCGCCCCGCCTCGGACTCGACCTCCGCGGCGGGACCCGCATCGTCCTGGAGACCCGGGACACCCCTACCGTCCGCGCCGACGCGGCCGCCACCGACCGCGCCCTGGAGGTCCTGCGCAAACGCGTCGACGGCCTCGGCGTCGCCGAACCCTCGCTCGCCCGCTCCGGCGAGCGCCGCATCGTCGTCGAACTCCCCGGCCTGCGCGACCCGCGCCAGGCCGCCGAGGTCATCGGCCGCACCGCACAGCTCACCCTCCACGCCGTCACCGGCGCCGCCGACGGCCCGGCCGGACCGGCCGCCGCCGACGGGAAGCGGGTCCTCGCCGACCCGGACGCGCCCGGCCGCTTCCTCGCCCTCGCCGCACCCGCCCTCACCGGTGAGGGCGTCGACGAGGCCGAGGCCGTCCTCGACACCGCGACCGGACGGGGCTGGACCGTCGACCTCTCCTTCCGCGACCGCGCCGCCGGCGCCTGGGCCCGGCTCACCGGCGACGCCGCCTGCGCCGCACCCGGCGACCCGGCCCGCCGGGTCGCGATCGTCCTCGACGACCGGATCGTCTCCGCCCCCGCCATGCAGACCGGCGTCGCCTGCGGGGCGGGCATCGGCGGCGGCTCCGCGCAGATCACCGGCGGATTCTCCGGGAAGGAGGCACGCGACCTCGCCGCGCTCGTCCAGGGCGGCGCGCTGCCCGTGCCCGTGACGACCGTCGAACAGAGCACCGTGGGACCGACGCTCGGCGCCGACGCCATCCGGGCCAGCGCCCTCGCCGCCGTCATCGGCCTGGCCTGCACCGGCGTCTTCGTCATCGTCGTCTACCGCCTCCTCGGCCTCCTCGCGACCCTCGCCCTCCTGCTGTACGGGCTGATCTCGTACGCCGCGGTCGTCGCCCTCGGAGCCACCCTCACCCTGCCCGGCCTCGCGGGCTTCGTCCTGGCCGTCGGCATCGCCGTCGACGCCAACGTCCTGGTCTTCGAACGGGCCAGGGAGGAGTACGCGGCCCTCGGCCGCCCCGCCGCCGCCCCCGATCCGCGCCGCCCGGTGGCGACGGCCTTCGGCAAGGTGTGGAGCGCCGTCGCGGACTCCAACGTCACCACCCTCCTCGCCGCCGGCCTGCTCTTCGTCTTCGCCTCGGGCCCCGTCAAGGGCTTCGGCGTGACGCTCGCGATCGGTGTCGTCGCCTCGATGCTCACCGCCATGGTCATCACCCGGCTCTTCGCCGACTGGGCCCTGCGGCTGCCCGCCGTGCGCCGACGGCCCTCGATCATCGGCATCGCCGGCCTCGGCCGGCTCCGAACGCGCCTCAACCGGCGCGTACCCCGGCTGATGGCCCGGCGCCGGCGCTGGCTGACGGGATGCGCCGCGCTCCTGCTGGTGGCCCTGGCGGGCATCGGCGTCCGGGGCCTGGAGCTCGGCGTCGAGTTCACCGGCGGCCGGGTCGTCCAGTACGCCTCCGAACGCCCCGTGGACGCCGACGCGGCGCGCGCGGCGGTCGTCGGTGCGGGCTTCTCCGACGCCGTCGTGCAGACGACCGGCGACGGATCCGTCTCGGTCCGCACCCGGGAGACCGGGGACGACGAACAGCAGGAGATCCGCGACGCGCTGGGCAGTGTCGCCGGACCGGTGGCCGTGGAGCGCGACGACCTGATCGGCCCGAGCCTCGGCGGCGAGCTGCGCACCCACGCCCTCATCGCCCTCGGTCTCGCCGTGGCGGCCCAACTCCTCTACCTGACCGTCCGGTTCCGCTGGACGTACGCGGCGGCCACGGTCGCCGCCATGGCCCAGGACGTCCTGCTCGTCGTCGGCCTCTTCGCCTGGCTGGGCAAGCCCGTCGACAGCGTGTTCCTCGCGGCGCTGCTGACCGTCG
Source organism: Streptomyces sp. NPDC015130 (assembly GCF_043080005.1). NCBI lineage: Bacteria > Bacillati > Actinomycetota > Actinomycetes > Kitasatosporales > Streptomycetaceae > Streptomyces > Streptomyces sp. NPDC015130. The sequence goes on from NZ_JBIBVC010000004.1 coordinate 61,264, forward strand.
TGGGCTATTCGGTCAACGACTCCGTCGTCGTCCTCGACCGGCTGCGCGAACTCCGCCGCCGCGGCGGGGGCGTCCCGCTCCCCGACCTCGCCGACCGGGCCGTCGCCCAGACCCTCCCGCGCACGGTCAACACCGGTATGGGCGCGCTCTTCGTCCTCGTGGCCCTGGCCGTCCTGGGCGGCGACTCGCTGACGGACTTCTCCGTCGCCGTCCTCGCGGGCGTGGTCTTCGGCATGGCGTCCACCGTCTTCACCGCGATGCCGCTGGCCGTCAGCCTGGAGTCCCGGCACCCGGCCCCCGCGCCCCACGAGACGGCGGCGCGCGGGCAGCGGGCGGGCACGGGCCGGGACCGCACGGGCGCGGTGGTCTGACCCGGAGATCCCCGGGGACCGCGAGAGCCGCATCCCCGGGGGGTCGGCCGCAGGTCCCCGGGGATCGCAGGGCCGAATCCCCGGTGGGTCCTGCCGCCGGACCCTCCCTGGGGACTCAGGCCTCGGACGCGCAAGCCGCGCCGCCGAGCGCCCCGGGGAGATCAGGCCTCGGACGAACGGGCCGCGCCGCGCACCCCGGGGAACTCGGCCGCGCCGCGGGCCCGGTCGAGCTCCGTCTCGATCAGGTCGGCGGCGCGGTGCGTGCCGCCCTCGTGCGCCATCCCCTCCTGGATCCGGGCCGCCCGGCGGGCCACCTCGGGGTCGTCCACGAGCGCGAGCACGGCCTCCCGGAGGCGCTCGGGGGTGACCTCCTCGCTCGGCAGGTGCCGGGCGACTCCCAGGGCCTGGAGCACCTCGGCGTTCCCGAACTGGTCGACGGCCTGCGGGACGGCGACCATCGGCGTGGCGGTGGCCAGGCCCTCCCGGCTGCCGCCCGCACCCGCGTGCGTGACGAACGCGTCGGCCTGCCGCAGGATCGCCGACTGCGGCACCCAGGAGTGCACTTCGACGTTGCCCGGCAGCTCTCCGAGCTCGGCGGCGTCCACGAACCTCCCGATCTGCAGGACGACGTGCCACTCCGGCAGCGTGCGGAACGCCTCCACACAGGCCCGGTAGAACTCCGGCCGCTTCGTGAAGGAGGACCCGAGCGACACCAGGACGACCTTCTCCGCGCCCTCCGGCCGCCGCCACTCGCTCTGTTCGGCACCCGTGCCCTGGCAGGCGCCGACGAAGGTGTAGACGGACTCGTCGACCCGGTCGGCGTGCGGCTGGAGCGCCCGGGGGATGAGGACGAGCGCGCGCCGCGGCCGCGCGATCAGCCGGTCCGGAAGGGTGTCGATCCCGTGCTCGGCGAGCCACGCCTCGAACCGCGCGTAGTACGCCTTCCCGCGCGGCGAGGTCTTGAGCTCGGCGGACATCGGCTGGGCGACCTCCTCCTCGTACCCCTCCCAGGGCACGAGGTTCGGCCACAGGGAGACCGCGGGCACGCCCCAGGTGTGGGCGAGGACGGGGGCCGGGTAGGCGGTGATGTCGTGGAGCACGAGGTCCGGCACGTCCTCCTCGAAGGCCTTGGCGAGCTGCGGCAGGGCCTGCACGGCGTCGTTCAGGAACGGCTCGACGTGGTCGATGAGCTCGGTGCCCCAGGCGTCCGGGTCGTCGTCGGTCGGCAGCGTCGAGGCGTAGACGACGGGCGTGGCCCCCGTCTCCGCGACCGTGTCGGCGAAGGGGGCGGGGACGGCGTAACTGACGCGGTGGCCGCGCGCGACGAGCTCGCGGACGACTTCCAGGCTCGGGTTCACGTGCCCGTGGGCGGCGATCGAGAACATGGCCAGATGGGCGGGGGCGACAGGGGGCATGGCGCACACCCTAGATACGCCGATGCGTGCCGTTGACCGCCATGAAGTCCGATTCGACCCACCGGACGGCCCCGGCGCCCGCCCCCGTACGAGAAGGGCGGGCGCCGGGACTGCCGTTCGGTGGAGCCACCCGGGAACGGCGGACTGACGGGCCGGCTGTCAGGCCTGGCGGGGCAGGCGGTCGAGCAGGGCGGCGAAGTCCGTGCCGGGCGGGAGCGTGCCGAAGGCGAGACCGCGGTCGCCGGCGAGACGCGACGCGCAGAACGCGTCGGCGACGGCCGTGGGCGCGTGCCGGACCAGCAGCGAACCCTGGAGCACGAGGGCGGCCCGCTCGACGACCCGGCGGGCGCGCAGCTGGGCGTCCTCGGTGAGGACGAGCTCCGCGCGCAGCTCGCGCCACGCGTCGTCGAGCCGCCGGTCCGCCCCGAGCGCGGCCTCGATCTCCGCGCCGAAGGCTTCGAGGGACTCCGGCTCTCGGGCCAGCGCGCGCAGCAGGTCGAGCGCGTTGACGTTGCCGGAGCCCTCCCAGATGCCGTTGAGCGGGGCGTCCCGGTAGAGGCGGGGCAGGCCGGACGCCTCGTCGTAGCCGTTGCCGCCGAGGCACTCCAGCGCCTCGGCGACCGCCGCCGGCTGCCGCTTGCAGACCCAGTACTTGCCGACCGCCGTGGCCAGCCGCAGGAAGGCCCGCTCCCCGGCGTCGCCGCGCTGGGCGCGGTCCGCCGCCCCGGCGAGCCGCAGCGCGAGGGCGGTCGCCGCCTCCGACTCCAGGCCGAGGTCCGCCAGGACGTTCCGCATCAGCGGCTGCTCGACGAGGCGCGCGCCGAAGACGGACCGGTGGCGCGCGTGGTGGGCGGCCTGGGCGAGCGCGGCGCGCGTGCCCGAGGCGGAGCCGAGCACACAGTCCAGCCGGGTCATGGTCACCATGTCGATGATGGTGCGCACGCCCTTGCCCTCGTCGCCGACGAGCCAGGCGACGGTGTCGTCGAACTCGGGCTCGCTGCTGGCGTTGGAGCGGTTGCCCAGCTTGTCCTTGAGCCGCTGGATGCGGAACGTGTTGCGGCTGCCGTCGGGCAGCACCCGCGGAACGAGGAAACAGGACAGGCCGCCGGGCGCCTGGGCGAGCACGAGGAAGAGGTCGTTCATCGGCGCGCTCGTGAACCACTTGTGCCCGCGCAGCCGCCAGGTCCCGTCCGGCTGCTCCTCGGCGGTGGTGGTGTTGGAGCGGACGTCGGTCCCGCCCTGCTTCTCCGTCATGCCCATCCCGGCCAGCAGACCGCGCTTCCCGCCGGGCGCGCGGAGCCCCGGGTCGTACACCCGGCTCGTCAGCAAGGGCTCGTAGAGCGCGGCGAGTTCGGGGGAGCGGCGCAGGGCGGGGACGACCGCGTACGTCATGGAGACGGGGCACCCGTGCCCGGCCTCGGTGCTGCTCCACACCATGAACCCGGCTGCCCGCGCCACGTGGGCGCCGGGCCGCGGATCGGCCCAGGCGCTGCCGGCGAGCCCCTCGCTCACCGCCACGTCCATGAGGGAGTGGTACGAGGGGTGGAAGTCGACCTCGTCGACGCGGTGGCCGTAGCGGTCGTGGGTGCGCAGCACGGGCTCGTACCGATTGGCCTCCTCGGCCCAGCGCTGTGTCTCCTCGCTGCCCGCCAGCCGCCCGATCCGGTGCAGGTCGTCGAGGTACCACTCCGCGCCCTCCCGGCGCACACCCTCGATCAGCACCGGGTCGTCGGCCACGTCGTGGCCCGTGAGCGGCGGGGGCTGGTTGGTGACCTCGTGCGTCACGGCGCTCGGGGCGGTACGGGGGACGGTGGCGGTCATCGGGTTCCTCCGGGTGGCGAGTGGTGGAAGGGAGCGCGCGTGCGTCAGGACGCCGGCGCGGCGCCCGCGCAGCGCAGGGCCATGGCGACGAGTTCGACGAGGAGTTCCTCGGTGTCGCTCTCGCCGGGGGTGCCGAGCGGATCGACGAGGACCTCGCCGATCGCCCCGGTGAGGGCGGCGGCGGTGACCCGCCCGTCCTGCGGCGGCAGCAGCCCGGCCGCCATGCCCCGCTCGACCGTCTCGACGAACAGGGCCCGGTAGCGGAGCCGGTAGGCGAGCCGCTCGGCGCCGACGGCCGGTTCGGCGGGCGCGGCGAGGAGCGCGTACGCGAGACCGCGGTTCTCCAGGGCGCGCCGGGCGAAGGTCTCGACGCCCCGGGCCAGGCGCTCGACGGGGTCGCCCCCGGCCCGCAGCACCTCGCCGAGCACCTCGACCTCGTGTCCGGAGGCGCGCCGGAACACCTCGACGGCGAGTGCCGCCTTGGACGGGAAGTGCTGGTAGACCGAACCGGCGGCGATCCCCGCCGCATCGGCGACCGCCGTCACGGACGCCTGCGCCCAGCCGACCTCGGCGACGACCTCGGTCGCCCGGGCGACGAGGTGGTCACGGGCCGTCTCGAGCCGACGGATCTCTGCGGGGGTCTTCCGGTAGGCCATGTAAGAAGTGAAGCACCATTCAGAGCTTCACGCCATGGCCGCGCACGGCCGAGCACGCAGCACACCCCGGCACGCAGCACACCCCGGCACGCGCACGCCCCCGGTGGAGAACACCGGGGGCGTGCCGCGTGCCGGGTGGGCGTACCGGCCGGCCCGGTCAGAGACCGGTGACCTTGGAGCTCGCCGACAACTCGTAGGCCAGGGTGACCTTCCGGCGCCCGCCGGGCGGCAGGGTCACGTCCCAGCGGACGACGCCCTCCGCGTCGACGCCGTCCGGCGCCGGCGAGCACGCCTCCGCCCGCAGCCGCACCTCCACGGCGGCGACCTCGGAGACCGGGATCCGCTCCCGCAGCGCCACCACCTGGTCGTCCCCCTCCCCGGGGCCGGAGAACCGCGACAGGTACAGCTCGACCGTGCGGGTGACCACCGTCCGCTGGGTGATCCCGGTCGTGTCGCGCGTCTCCTCGGCCCGCCGGACGACCCGGTAGTCGTCACGGCTGCCGAAGGCCAGCTCCACGGGGGCGCCGGGAGCGGTGAACTCCAGCGTGCCCCGGCCGCCGAACCCGCCGTCGCGCACCAGGTCCACGGGACCGGCGAGCAGCGCGTGGCCGGACAGGTTGTCGAGGCGGACCACCTGCGTCACCAGGGGGGACAGCTCGGGGGAGCAGGCGTACTCCCGCTGCGCCGCGGCCGTGAAAGCGGAGAGCGGCACGCGGTGCGCGTGCCCGTCACCGGGCACCGAGACCGGCGCGGGGGCCCTCAGCACCCGTGCCTCGCCGCCGTCGTCGACGCCCGGCAGGCCGAGCACCGGTGCCGGGCCGAGCTCCCCGATCTCCTCCTCGCGCAGCTCGACGTCGACGGTACGGCGCTCCGCCGCCGAACGGTCCTTGAGCGTCAGCCGGTCCTCGCGGAGCCGGGGCGGCTCGGAGGCCAGCGCCGAGCGGGCCGTCGACAGGGTCAGCCGTACGTCCGACCAGTCCTCGCCCGTACGCTGCCAGACCGTCGCCTCGCTCTCCAGCGTCAGCGACTCCCCGTCGAGCACGGCCCGGTAGGCGGGCCGCCACAGCGCGCACGAGGTCAGGTGGCCGAGCCGCAGGACGGCCGGCCCGGCGACCGGGGCCTCCACGGTCAGCTCGACGTGGGCGAGCAGCTCGGCGGGCTCCACCTCGGCGAGCTCCACGGCCCGCCGGCAGGCGTCGAGTTCGGCGGTGACCGCGGACAGGCGGGCCTCGACGGTACGGAGCAGCTCACCGTGCTCGTCGCGCTCGGCGTCCACCCGGTCGAGCTCGGCGGCCCAGCGAGGCCCTTCGCTCTCCCCGTACCCCGTGCCCTCGCCGATCTCCCGCAGGACGTCCGAGGCGAGGCGGCCGAGCAGGTCGAGACGCGTCCGGAGCCGGTCCCGCCGCTGCTCCAGACCGACCCGTTCCTCTTCGAGGGCGTGGACGCGGCGGCGCAGGTCCGAGTCGTCGTCGGTCGGCGGCAGGGGGCCGCGCGGCGTCCAGTCGCGGACGATCCGCACGTCGAGCACGGTCGGGCGACGATACGCCGCCGGGTCGGGGGACGGGCTCCGGGCGGGGTCGTCGACCGGTCCGTCGGTCGGTCCCGCGGTCGGTACGGCGCTGACCTCGGCGTGGAGCGTACGGTCCACGGCCAGCGCGCTGACGGGGCCGAGACGCAGCCGCTGGACGCCGGCCACCAGGTCGACCGCGGTGGAGCGTTCGACGTGGGCGCGGTCCTCCAGGCAGGTGACGGCGGTGACGGGGAGGGGTATCGGCTTCTGGTCCGTGGACATGGCGGGTGTCAGCTCCTGCGGTTGCCGCCGACCAGGGCCTTGCCGGTCGGGATGCGGATCTCGTAACCGCCGTCGAGGGCGGTGGTGGCGCCTGCGGGCAGGTCGACCCGCCAGACACGGGTGCCCGGCGCGTGCCGGTCGGCCCCCGTGTCGGCGGCGGGCGCCGTCCAGTCCGCGCGTTCCTCGATCCGGACGTCCGCATCGGAGGTGACCGGCACCCGCTCGTGGACCTCGACGGTGACGGGACCCGCGAGCCGGTTGGCCAGCTCCACGTGGACACGGTGGTCGAGGACGGTGGTGTTGTTGCGCAGGCCCGAGGTCGACTCGTGGACGTTCACGCGCCGGGTGACCCGGACGCCCTCGGCGGGCCCGAGCCCCACCCGGCGCACTCCGCCCGGGGCGAGCGTGGGCAGCGCGGCCGTCAGCAGGAAGTCGTCGTCGACGGTGACCTCCACCGGACCGGCCAGGAGGGCCTGCGGGCCGGCGTTGTCGAGGACCAGCGTCGCGTACACCGTCGGCTCGACGGACGGCACGCAGAGGTACTCGGTGCGCAGACCGACCGGGATCTCGCCGACGGTGACGGTGTGCCAGGTGCCGTCCGAGGGGATGTCGGCGCGGGCGGCGGCGTCGAAGCGGTGGTCGAAGGAACCGGCCGACTCGCGGGGCCGCCGGGCGTGCCCGGGCAGCGGCAGCGAGGCCACCGTCCCGGCGCGCCGACGGTGCTCGGCCGCCACGGGATCGACGGGGGCGTCGGGGAACAGCCGGCCCCGGCGCGAGGCCGGCTCGTCGGGACCGGACAGCACGAGGGACGCGTAGTCGAGCTCGGCGCCGCTCGGCCGCGGCGGACCGTTCACCGGAGCGGGAGGCGGCGGCGGCGCGGCGGCGGGCGCGGGTGCGCCGGGCGCCGAGGGCGCCGGGGGAGCCATGCGTGCCACGGGAGCGGGGGCACCGGCGAAGGACCCGCCGATGGAGCGCTGCCGTTCCTCGGAGGGGCCGCGGACCGGGCCGCCGGGCACGGGGAGAGCGCCGGGAGCACCGCCGTAGCCCTGCGGCGCCGGCGGAAGGGGCATCGACGGAAGCGCATGGGACGGCATCGACGGCGGCGGAGGCGGGGGCGTCGGCGCGGATGCGGGGGCTGCGACCCAGGAATCGGACCCGCCGGCGGCCGGACGGGGCCCCGCCGCGTCGTAGCCGGAGAACAGGTCGGCGAGCCCCGCCGGGGGCTCGCGCCAGCCGGACGGCGTGGGGGAGTCCTGACGGCGGCCGAGCCGGATCGAGCGAAGCCGCGGCAGGTCCGTACGGCGCCGGAGGTCGGCGGTGGCCAGGGCGACGCGCACCCCGGTCCAGTCCTCGCCGGTCCGCTGGGCGACCGAGGCGCGCAGCACCAGACGCCCGGTGGCGTCACCCTGCCGGTGGCGGAGCCGGTACGTCGGCACCCAGACGGCACCGGGCACCCCGTACTCCACCTCCACCTCCACCTCGATCTCACCGTCGGCGTCAGCCGTACGGTCGGCCTCACCGGCATCCGTGCCGGCACCTGCGCCTGGAGTACCGGCACCGGTCGTGTCGAGGGTCAGCACCGCGCAGAGCGACGTCTCCACGTGCGCCTGGGGTGCGTCGGTGGAGGCGCGTTCGAGCCGGTCGGCGGCGACGGTCAGCTCGTGCGCGGCGACGCGCATCGCCTCGTCCAGCTCGACGAGCCGCGCGTGGTGCGCCGCGAGCCGTTCGTCGACGAACTCGGCGAGCTCCAGCCACGCGTCGACCGGTGCGCGGCGGTGCGGATCGTCGCGCTTGCGCGCGGGTGCGACGGGGCGGAGGGCCTGGACCTCCTTGATCCGTTCCAGCTGACGGTCCCGGCGTCCGGTCGCCGCCTCGTACGCGTCGCGCAGCCGCTCCACCTCGCGCCGCGCGCCTTCGGGCGACTCGGTGCCGAGCGGCTCGGCCTCGACCTCCAACCGGGCCTCGGTGACCCGCACTCCGGCCGTCCCCCGCACACGGGCCCGCAGCGATCCGGGGTCCAGCGAGCGGGGCAGCCCCGTCACCCGTATCCGGCCGTCGGCGGGCACGACACCCCGGGCGAGGCGGACGCAGAGGGCCCCTTGCGCGTACACGACGACCGAGTCGAGAACCGACCCCCACCGCCGAACTTCCCCAGCCGCCATGCGCCCAGCTCCCCACCATGTCGATGTCGACCGAAGCCTACGGCGCCCGCCGGGCGCGGCGGGCCGGTAACGGCGAGCCGCCGCCGGCGATCCGCCCGTGGCACCGCCTGGTGGCACCGCCTGGTGGCACCGCCTGGTGGCACCGCCTGGTGGCACTGCCCGGTGGCGACGCCCGTGATGCGGGCGGCGCCGCCTTCGGCGGGTTCCCGCCGGGCTCAGCCGATCCGTGCGGCGATGGTGCGCGCGCAGGCAAGGGACTCGGTGTGCGTCGTGTCCACCTCCAGGTCGTAGTACACGTCCGCGTGGACCGACTCCGCCTGCGTCGCCGCCATGCCCGGGACCCGGTCGCCCCGCGCGATCTCGCGGCCGGCGGCGGTCGCGCTCGCGCACCGCACGCCCACCCACAGCACCGGCACGTCGCCGAGCGCCGCCCGCCACCGCCGCTGGGACGCCGCTCCGCCGAGGAAGACGTCGTCGACGACGATCCGCGCGCCCGCGCGCGCCATCGTCGCCACGCCCTCCCGCCAGGCGGCCTCCAGGGCGAGGAAGTCCGCGCCGATGCTGACCTCGCCGTCCGCGGCGAACGCGATCCCGTCGTCCGAGGCCTGCATCCGCGCGGGCAGCGCGTCGACGAACGAGTCGCACCCGAGGGCCAGCCACGGATCGGGCAGCACCGACTGCAGGCACCGCACGATCCCGGACTTGCCCGAGCTGGAACCGCCGTTGAGGATGATCATCCGAGTCGTCACCGCGTCACCGTAGGACGTCCGGCGCGCGACACGAAACGCGTTTTCGCGGGACGTCCCTCCGCCGCCGGTCCTACCCTTCTCCTCGTCGGGTACGACCGACGCCGTCCCCCCTCGCGGAGCAGTCCTGATGATCACCTGGCGCAGGCTCGGCGAAGCCGACTTCCCGCAGGTGGGGGAGTGGCTGTCCCAGCCGCACGTGGCACGCTGGTGGAACCACGAGACCTCACCCGAGGCCGTCGCGCGCGACTTCGGCCCGGCCGCCCGGGGCGAGGAACCCTCGGAGGACCTGCTCGTCCTCCTCGACGGCCGGCCGATCGGGCTGATCCAGCGCAGCCGGTTCGCCGACTACCCGGAGTACGGGACCGAACTGACGGCGGCCGAGGTCGACGTACCGGAGGGAGCGATGACCGTCGACTACCTGATCGGCGATCCCGCCCTGACCGGCCGGGGGCACGGCGCGGAGCTGATCCGGGCGATCGTCGCCGCGACCTGGGCGGACCACCCTGGTTGTACGGCGATCATCGTGGCCGTGCACGCGGCCAACCGCCCGTCCTGGCGCGTCCTCGAGAACGCCGGCCTCCGTCGCATCGCCGAGGCCTCCCTGGAACCCGACAACCCGATCGACGACCGCGCGCACTACGTGTACCGGATCGACCGCCCGGCCGGCCCGGCTCGGGGGTGATGACGCCGGGTCACCCACGTACCCGGGCGACCTGAGCGGTTACCCGGGTCTGCCGGGCGACCTGAGCGGTTACCCGGGTCTGCTCGGCGACCCGAGCTGCTACCCGGGTCCGCCCTCGGACCGCCCGCGCCCTCGTGGCCGCCCGGCCTCCGGGGCGGACCGCCGCGCCGTCTCGGCGAGCGCTTCGAGCAGCGTGGTGAGGGCCGGGTGGCCGGGCGCTCCCGCGCGTACGGCCGCTTGTACGGTCCTGACCGGGCGCGGGTTCCGCACCCTGCGCAGCACGACGTCCGTACGGCGGCCCCCCGCGCCCAGCCGGGGGACGAGGCCGACGCCGAGACCGGCCGCGACGAACCCGAGCGCGGTCGCGTAGTCCTCGCTGCCGGCCACGAAGTCCGGGCTGAACCCCGCCGTCGCGCACGCCCCGAGCACCACGTCGAGGCACGGACCCTGGGGCTCGCTCCCGACCCACGGCTCGGCGGCGAGATCGGCCAGATCGAGGACGCGCCGCACGGCCAGCGGGTGCCCCGGCGGCAGCGCGGCGAGGTACTCGTCGTCGAGCAGGCGGACGAGACGGAGGCCCGGGACCGGCTCCTCGCGCGGCCGGACCACGACAGCGAGGTCCGCGTCTCCCCGGGCGACCTCGGCGAGCGCCTCCTGCGGATCGAGCAGCGTGAGGTCGAGCCGGACGCCCGGGTGTTCCCGGCGGAGCCGGGCCAGTGCGGGGGCGACCAGCGAGGGACCGACCGAGCCGAAGTAGCGGACGGCGACGCTGCCGGTCCGGCCGGCCCGCAGATCGGCCAGGGCGGCCTCGGCCTCGGCGAGGTTCCGGCCGATGGCCGCGGCGTACTGGGTGAGGAGCAGGCCCGCGGCCGTCGGCCGGACCCCGCGGCCGGCCCGTTCGAGCAGGGCGGTCCCGGCCTCCCGCTCCAGGGCCGACACCTGCTGGCTCACCGCGGACGGCGTGTACCCCAGCTCCGCCGCCGCGGCGGTCACCGATCCGCTGGTCACGACGGCCCGCAGGAGCTGCATGCGCCTCACATCAAGCATGTAGCCCAGCTTAAGCGTGCTGAACCATCGTGTGATGGTGCTGAAGGGTGGTGGGGCGGCATCGTGGTTCTCCTCAGCTGGACGGGAGTCCTGGGAAGGGGAGACCGAGAATGACGCGAGCGATCGGTGCGGGGAGCGGAGTGCGGGCCGGGGCCCGGATGGGCGTACTCGCCCTGCTGTGGGGATCGACCTTCCTCTGGATCGAGCTGGCCCTGCGTGCCCTGTCGCCGCTCCAGGTCACCGTGGCCCGCTGCCTCCTCGGCGCGGGCACGCTGCTCGTCCTGTGCGCGGTGACCCGGAAGGGCCTCCCGCGCGGCCGTGCCGTCTGGGGCCATGTCTTCGTCGCGGCGTTCTGGTGCAACGCCCTGCCGTTCGCGCTGTTCAGCCTCGGCCAGCGGACCGTCGGCTCCGGACTGGCCGGAGTGCTGAACGCGACGACTCCGCTCTGGTCCCTGCTGCTCGGTCTCGCCCTCGGCACGGAGCGCGGGCTCCGCCCCGTCCGCGCCGGCGGCCTGCTGCTCGGCTTCGCCGGTGTCGTCGTGATCCTGGCCCCGTGGCAGGGCGCGGTGCAGGTCGGCTGGGGTGCCCTGGCCGTCGTCGCGGCGGCGGCGAGTTACGCGGTCGGCTTCGCCCACATGGGCCGCCACCTCGTGGGGCGGGGCCATGCGACGCTCTCCCTCTCCTCGGCCCAGCTCGTCGCCGCGACGGTGCTGACCGGCCTGAGCCTGCCGCTCGGCGGCCGGCCGCCGGCCCAGATCGACCCGGAGGGCCTGGTCGCGGTCGTGGTCCTGGGCGTCTTCGCCACGGGGATCACCTTCCATCTGACGTACCGGATCATCGCGGCCGAGGGCGCCACCGACGCCGCGACCGTCGGCTATCTGCTGCCCGTGGTGTCGCTGGTGCTGGGGTACGCCGTCCTGGACGAACCCTTCACCCTCCGCGCGGCTGCGGGCATGGTGATCGTGCTGGTGGGCGTGGCCATGACGCGCGTGAACACCGGGGCCGCCGGTTCCCCGCCGGCTTCCTCGGGAGCCCCGGGGGCCTCGCAGGGCTTGGCTTCCTCGGGAGCCCCGGGGGCCTCGCGGGGCTTGGCTTCCTCGGGAGCCCCGCGGGCCTTGGCGGCTTCTCAGTCGACGCCGACCTCCAGGAGCGCGCGGCCGTGCGCGAGCAGCAGTTCGTCGGCGGCGCAGCGATAGCGCATCCTGCCGGTGCCGCCCGTGTTGTCGTGGCGGCGGACGGCGGCGAGTTCGTCACGGACGACAGGGACGGCGGACCGGGCCGCCGCCCCCATCCGCGCCCACACGCCCGCTACTTCCGGCCGGTTGTCGACGTGTTCGGACCAGGCGTGCAGCAGTACGGGCAGGGACTCCTCCGCATCGCGGCCCGCCTCCCAGAGGGCCGTGGCGAGGAAGCCCGCGACCCACCCGCCGTTCTCCTCCGGGGACGCGACGAGCCGGCGGAGCTCGGGCAGCAGACCCGCCGCCCCGGTCCCCATCCGGGCGATCAGCCGAAGCGCGTCGACCCGCCCGGACCAGTGGTCGGCGGCGAGCCCGGCCGCGAGCGCGGGCAGGAGGGACTCCGGCTCCTCCCCGGCCGCGAGGAGTGCGGCGGCCGCGTGGACCCGGAGCTGCGTGTCCCCGTCCCGGGCCAGTCGGCGCAGCTCCGGCAGCGCCTCGCGGGCCGGCCCGCCGAGCTCGGCGAGTGCCCGCAGGGCGTCCCGGAGCACCGGGCCGGTCACATCACCGGGCGCACGCAGGATCAGCAGGGCGGGCCCGGCCGCCTCGGCGACACCGGTGGCGGCCGCGGCCTTCAGGAGGTGCCCCGTACGCCGGGGCTGCTTGCCGGGGGTGATCCCGGCCAGCCTCCGCAGCAGCACGGGCACGAGGGCGGCGGACGCCGTCGGGGCCGTCCTGCCGATCCAGTCGCCGAGGTCCTCCGGGACCTCCCCGAAGCGCAGCACGTCGGCGAGGGCGGGGACGGCCCGCGCGTCGCCCCGCGCGGCGAGCGCGCACACCGCGGCCCCGTAGGACGTCTCGTGCCACCGGGCCTGCGGGAGGAACTCCGGTCCCGCCGCCACACGCGCGGCCAGCGCGTCCGCCGCCGGACCCCCGATCGCGTACAGCCACTCCAGCTCCCGGGCGGCCCACCGGACGATCCGGTGGTCCGACTCCCGGAGCTGCTCGCCCAGGAGCCGCACGGACTCCTCGTGGGGGCCGCGCCATCCCGTCAGGAGCAGGCCGCCCATGTCGATCGCCTCGCGCCGCTGTCCCCAGTCGGGACTGCGCAACTGGTCCTCCAGGAGCGCGAAGCGCTCGGCGACGCGATCGTCGAGGGCGCGGTGCAGCTCCCCGAGCAGTTCCGTCGCCCAGGGGGCCTTCACGGAGCCGCGCCCGGACGCCTTGAGGCGGCGAAGGTACGAGATCATCGTCGGAGTCCCGACATCGGCGCCGGCTTCGCCCTCGACCCCCTCGGATCCCTCGTCCGCGTACTCCTCCTCCGCCTCCCGAGCCTCCCTCATCGCGTCGAGGGCGATACCGACGGCCCGCTCCGGGAGCGGACCGGATGGCGAGCACCGCGCGATCTGCACGAGGGCCGACAGCCGCAGCCCCGGGTCGTCCGGGACGTTTCCGTCGGTGAGGAGGTCGGCCAGGACGGCGCCCGAGGTGTCCGCGAACTCCTGGTGCCGGACGCCGAGTTCTCCCACGGCTGCGGCCAGGGCCCGCAGGACGCCCCCGTCCCGCTCCACCGTGAGCCGCCGCCGCAGCACGGCCAGTACCTCCTCCGGATCGCCGTGCAGCTGCACGAGCGCGCCGGGCACCGCTCGCCGCAGCCGGGCGTCGGGATCCGCGAGGGCGTCGAGGAGGACTCCGCTGCGCGCCCGGGTGTCCGACTCGGCCCGTGCGAGAAGCTCCGCCCAGGCGGCGTACTCGTCCTCGTCGTCGGACCAGAAGTCCATCTCCTCGGGGTCGCGGCCGTCGCCGTCGATGCTGCGGAGCAGCTCGACGATCTCGCCCCGCCCGGGCAGCCCTGCCGTCGCGACCAGCTCGAAGAGAAAGGGGACGCAGGCCACCGTGCTGTCGTACACGTCCCCCTGGTGATGCACCGCGCCGTACATCCCGTCGAGCGCGGCCTCCCGCTCGGCAGCGTCGGCCGAGGCGAGCCCCCGCAGGAGTTCGGGCACGTCGGCCGCGTCGCCGTACGCATGGTCCATGGACGCCCAGTCGACGTCGTCGATCCCCGTGAACATGATCACCAGTCTGGGGCACGTCACTGACAGGCACGGGCGGCATATTCGTACACGTATTCGATATCAGGTCTATGCTGGACCCATGACGGCACCACGACCCGACCTCGCCGGCCTCCCCGGCCTCCAGGGCTCCCTGTTCGACCAGGGGGCCGACAGCGGGCCCGGCCCCCTGTGCGGCGTGAGGCGGATCCCGCTCGGTGGGCGAGGCGACGCGTGGGTGGACCACCTGCCCGGCTGGTTCCATGGTGCCGACGCCCTCTTCGAGGAACTGGCCGGGTGCGTGCCGTGGCAGGCCGAGGAGCGCGAGATGTACGACAAGGTCGTCGCCGTGCCGCGCCTCCTGGCGTACTACCGTGAGGGTGCCCCGCTCCCGCATCCCGCGCTCGTGGAGGCGCGCGAAGCTCTCGACCGGCACTACGCCTCCGAGCTGGGCGAGCCGTTCGTCACCGCCGGGCTCTGCCTCTACCGCGACGGGCGTGACAGCGTCGCCTGGCACGGCGACCGCAGCGGCCGCTCGGCCACGCAGGACACGATGGTCGCCATCCTCTCCCTCGGGGATCCGCGGGACCTCGCGTTCCGGCCGCGCGGCGGCGGGCCCGTCGCGCTGCGCCTCCCGCTGGGGCACGGTGACCTCGTGGTGATGGGCGGCTCGTGTCAGCGGACCTGGGAGCACGCGGTGCCGAAGGCGACGCGCGCGGTCGGCCCGCGCATCAGCGTCCAGTTCCGTACGAGGGGTGTGGCCTGACGGCCGTCGCTCCGTTCCCGTCGCCATGATTCCCTGCTGCTTGGAATGGGCATGCCAATCGCGCCAACGCGCGCCGCGCGCCGCCCAGTCCAGGTCAGGGAGTCCGAGTGAGGATCACGCGTCACCTCGTCAAGGGAGCACTCACCCTCGGCAGTTCGCTCACGTTGCTGGTCGCCCTGGCGGGCAGCGCGCTCGCGGCCCCGCCGCCGGCCCTGCCCGCGAACGCGGACGGCCTGGAGCAGACGTTCCAGCCGGCGTACGACTACGACACGGACGGCTGCTACCCGACGCCCGCCATCGGTGCCGACGGGACGATCAACGGCGGGCTCAACCCCTCCGGCGCCCTCAACGGCCAGTGCCGCGACTCCTGGGACCTCACCAACACCAACGGATACGCACGGTCCAAGTGCAACAACGGCTGGTGTGCCGTCATCTACGGCCTGTACTTCGAGAAGGACCAGGCCGTGATCGGCAGCGGCCTCGGAGGACACCGCCACGACTGGGAGCACGTCGTGGTGTGGGTGCAGAACAACCAGGCGCAGTACGTCTCCACCTCCGCACACGGCGGCTTCTCGGTGTACGGCCGCGACCGGATCCGCTGGGACGGCACCCACCCCAAGATCGTTTACCACAAGGACGGCATCGGCACCCACTGCTTCCGCCCGGCGAACTCCAACGACGAGCCGCCCGAGAACCACCAGCACACCTGGCAGTTCCCGAGCCTGGTCGGCTGGAACGGCTACCCCGCGGGCCTGCGCGACAAGCTGTCCCAGGCGAACTTCGGCAGCGCGGTCTTCGGACTCAAGGACGGCAACTTCGCCTCCCACCTGGCGAAGGCCAAACCGTCGGGCATCCCCTTCGACCCCTACGCCTGAGAAGAGGGCCGCTCCCCGTCTCCGTGATCGCGTTGTCAGTGCCGGTCGCTAAGTTGATCACATGAGTTCATCCCTGAGCGTGTACCTGATCGACCCCGCGGCCGCGCACGCCTTCGTCGGGTCGCGTGACGACCAGTTGCTCCAGGTCATCCGCGACAGCTTCGCCGACGACCTGGCGTCCGACGACAGTTGGTTCTCCTCCCGGATCGCGGACGGTGCTCCCACCGCGTTCGAGGCGCTGCGGACGGTGGTGTACGGCGGGCCGTTCCCCGAAGGGCACCAGCACTCCTTCCAGTACGGCTACGCCTACAAGCGCCTCTGCTCGCTGACCGGCTCGTTCCTCGACAACTCCTGCTTCAGCCCGTTCCGGGGCGACTGGCTCGAAATGGTCGACGAGGGGCTCCGCGCCCTGCGGATCACCGCCGTCTCGGTGGCGGAGTTCGGCTACTCCGGCGGCTTCCCCGCAGGCCTGCCGTACTCCGACCTCCCGCGCTGCGGGGAGTGGACGCACGAGCAGTGCCTCGCGGCCCTGGCCCAGTTCGAGGAGACCAAGAAGGCGGGTCACGCGCCGCCCCTCGACTCCGAGGTCCTCGACGCCGTCATGGACGTCATGGGCTGGCTCCGCCACGTGGAGTCGCGCCCCGGGTTCGGCGTCGTGGGCTTCGTTTCCTAGGACCTGTCCGGTCGTTCAGGGTCGGCAAGGCCGTTTCGGCAACGCGGCGAGGTGCCGTGCCGGCTGCCGCGGCCCCGGCCCTGATCGACCGGACAGGTCCTAGACCGTGCGCCGCACGGTCGGCGCGTCCGGCACGCCGTCCCGTACGGCAGCCATGAGCAGCTCCGCGACCGCGGCGGTCCGGCGCTTGCGGAGGTCCAGGACGGGGGCCGGGTTCGAGAGGCCGCGGGATGCCAGCAGGTTCATCAGGGCCCAGATCACGGCCGGGTCCGTGACGAGGTGTTCCCGGCCGTCGGGGGCGATGACCGTGGCCGGTGCCGTTCCGGCGAGGAGATTGGTGCGTGCCCAGTCGATGACGTACGCGCCGCCGTTCGGGCTGACGTAGGCGACGACCTCCCTGGTGCGGTGCAGCACCGCCAGGTAGTCCATCGGCACCGTGAGCCGCCGCGCGGCGTCGAACGCCGGTGAGCCGTCCGCGGGGTGGATGCGCAGCACCGTGTCCAGGACAGGGCCGTGGTCCTGGAAGGTGTGGGTGGGGCTCATCCGCAGGAACCGCGCCCGCACCAGAACACCACCGCGGCGCGACCACCGACGGCCGACCGAGCCGAACGCCGCCCGCTCACCCGGCAGTTCACCCACGATCCACCGCGCCTCCTCGCCCGGCTCGGTCACCGGCGCCGGAGCCTCTGGACGGGCGCGGTGCCGTTCGTCCTCGGCGGCGTAACGCGCCGCCGTGGCCGCGTCCAGGGTCCGGAGGTCGAGGACGTCCCCGGTCATCTCGATGCCGCCGGCGTCCAGGGAGATCCGCATGTGCCGCAGCAGACGGCCGGGGTACCGGGTCACCTCGCTCGGACGACCGTCCAGGCCGACGATCCGGCTGGTCCGCGTCCCCGCCAGGAGGGTGCTGCGAGGCCACAGCGGGGTGACCTTCGGAGGCCTTCGCGGAGCGGCTGGAGCGGCTGGAGCGGCAGGAGCGGCAGGGTCGGCCGGCGCGGCTGGAGTGGCCGGAGCAGTCGGGTCGGCCGGGCTGGCCGGGCTGGTCGGCTCGGCCGGGCTGGTCGGGCTGGTCGGGTCGACGAGGACCGCCAGGCGGCCCGCCGTGATCGCCGACAGGCAGAGCGACGGCACCCGCCACTCATCGGTGACCTCGAACCCGTCGGCCCCGCCCGCCCCCTCCGTACCGTGGATCAGCAGCCGCATCCTGACGAGCGGCGTGAACTCGTCAGGGGTGTACGTGTCCCCGTAGAGCGTGTAGCTCGCCTCGCCCTCGGGGGCGTACCGCACGAGCGACGCCTCCAGGACGTCCGCCCGCGCCAACCGGGCGCCCGGATGACCCTGCGGGGAACGTGGCGCCCACAGCACGAACGTGGAGTCGCCGTAAGGGAAGTCCGCCGTCCGCTGCTCGTCGCGGCGGCGGGTGACGACCGGGAACTGCCTGCGCGCGTGATTGACGGCCATGAACGGGATGGGGACCGAGAGGGCGAGCCCGGCGACCAGCGGGATCCAGGCCCAGTCCTCCCCCTGACTCCAGGCGATGCAGCCCACGACGAGCCCGAACGGGCCGGGGAAGCACCACACCGTGGCGAGCAGCAGACTCCCGACCAGCACACCGGCGTAACTACGCATCGCCCTGCCCCCACCTCACGGCCGGAGGGTCCCGCAGCGCCTCACCGGGGCTCCCCTGGCGGAGAAGATAACCCGGTCGCGATCACTCCGTCCCCGCAAGTGGCCAAGCGTGCGCCGCCCCGGACTCAGGGCCCGTCGAACGTCCAGGCCTCGATGTCGCGGTAGCGGATCGGTGCCGGGCCGCGGCCGAAGTTGCTGCCGACGAGATGGAGGCGTTCCGTCCGCCACCTGCGGCCGGTGAAGCCGGCCAGCCCTCCGGCGATCTCCACCACGCTCGCCGGATCGTCGCGGCGCGCCCGGGCCAGCGTCAGGTGCGGGCGCAGCGGGCGCTCCTGGAACGCGATGCCGCACTCCCGGACCACGGTGCGCACCTCGGCGGCGAGGTCGTGCAGGCCGTCGAGGTCTCCGCCGATCCCGCTCCACAGCACCCGCTCGTCGAAGTGCCCGCCGCCGAGCAGCCCCAGTTCCAGCGGGCGACGGGCCGCCGCCAGGCGCGCGAGCGGGGGCCGGAGGAGCGGTACGGCCGCGACCGGGAGCTCCCCGAGGAACGCCAGCGTGATGTGCCAGTCCTCGATGCGGTTCCACCGCAGGCGCGGGTACGCCTCGTAGGCGGGCCCCAGCGCGTGGGCCAGCTCGTCCTTCGCCTCGTCCGGCGGCGCGAGGGCGATGAACACGCGCACCGTCCCGGCGGGATCGGGCTCGGGCTCGGGGGCGAGCTCGGGGTCGGGCTCGGACCTGAGGTCGAGCTCGGGCTCGCACATTCGGTCGGGATCGGTGGCGGCCTCGGTCCCACCCGCTGGCTCAGTCATCTTCCGTTCCCTGCTCTTGTGCCTTGTGCCTGTTCGTGGCGGGTCCCGACCCTGCGTCGCCCCCTCGTCGCACGAGGCTATGCGGTCTCTGGGGTGCGAGTGACGCCGGGGGTGTGCGGGGGTTCGTGTTCCGTTCGAGACGGTCGTCGCCCGATGACGTCGGCATCGTTCTTTCATCCTAATGTTCAACAATATTGCAGGAGTTGGGTTCCGGGGTGACCATGTGAGCCCTAGGGTTCGTGCATCGCGTTCGAGTGGTCGGGGGGACACATGTCGACGGGGGCAGCACGGCGACGACGCGCGGACGGCGTCGCGTCGCGTGGGGGACAGCCGCGGGAGCCGCCGCCATGGTGGCGGTGACCGCATGCTCGACGAGCGGGGCGGAGGCCCCGGTCCGGCCGGGTGCGACGAAGAGCCCGAGCGCCGCGGGAAGCGGGACAGGCGAGGCGGCGGGACCACCCGCGAAGCCCTCGTCGACCGTCACGGCCGCGCGGGACGACCCGTACACGTTCCCCGAGAAGGCACTGCCCTCCTCCCCGGCCGACGCCCTCGCCTTCGTCCGCTCGGTCACGATCACGGCGGACGGCTTCGGGGCCGGCTTCCGCAAGGCCGAACCGTACGAGGGCCACCCCGCACGCCGGTCCGTCCTCGGCCAGGACTGCCGGTGGCGCCGCGAGCCGCTG
This sequence comes from Streptomyces sp. NPDC015130, assembly GCF_043080005.1. Classification (NCBI taxonomy): domain Bacteria; kingdom Bacillati; phylum Actinomycetota; class Actinomycetes; order Kitasatosporales; family Streptomycetaceae; genus Streptomyces; species Streptomyces sp. NPDC015130. The sequence continues at coordinate 80,617 of NZ_JBIBVC010000004.1, forward strand.
CCCCCAGGCGTACGGGCCGGCCTGACCCGGGAGTTCGTGAAGCCGGGCGCGGGCGGCCCTTCGGGCGGCCGGCGCTACTTTCGCAACACGCCCTGGGTGCCGAAGGCGGCCGTGACGAGCTGAAGGGCGCCCTGCTGGCCCGTCCCTGGCAGGGCGTCACACGACGGATGGCCTACGACTCGGCCGCCACCCAGCTGTACGACTCCGACGGCGACGGAGGCCATTTCCTCTACCGGATCCAGCGGGGCGCGGCCCGCTACCTGGCCCGGCTCGACGACATCGGATGAGTGTTCCGCAGGCGAGTGGTGCCGGTATCGGGGGGATTGCACCGGTGTAGCCGAGGGGCTCGGGAGTCTCCGGGGAACTGTTGCCGTCGGAGGGGTTGTCAGTGCAATTTCACATTACTATGTTACAGCGCACACGGGGTGATGAACCGCCGTCATACACCGTGCGAACCAGAGCCGTTCTCGTTTGCCGATCCCCGCACTCACACCCCCCTCACCAGCAGGAGTTCCGTTGTCCCTCCACAGACGTGTGCGCTCGTCCCTGCTCACCTCCGCGGTCGCCGTGACCCTCCTGGCCTCCGCCGGCCAGTCCGCCGTCTCCGCGGCGGACACGGAGAAGCTGCCCGCACCGGCCTCCCCGGTGGCCGGTCCGGCGGCGCCGCAGGACAAGCCCGCGGCCAACCCCTTCGACGAGGTCGAGCACCTCGCCACCGCTCCCGGCAAGACCTTCGGCCCCGCGCCCGCCCCCGGCGGTCTCGCCGCCGGCCGCGTCGCCGGAAAGGCCAAGGCCACCGGCACCGCCGAGGCCACCACCAGGTCGAAGGCCAAGGCCACCGACTCCGCCGCCCGGACGACCGCCGCGGCCGCCGGCACCACGGCCGCGGGCGTGCCCTGCACGCTCGACGGGATCACCCGCCTCTCCCCCGAGCAGTTCGCCGACTTCCTCGCCGACCCCGCGGTCACCTCCGACGGCTGTCTCGGCAAGCTCATCTGGACATGGGACGCCCGGCTCGTCCCCGTGATGTCCGACGCCCACGTGCAGGCCGTCGCGCGCCGCATATCGAGCCTGGCCGCCTCCCACGACGGCAAGAACTCCTCGCACCTGGAGGAGATGTTCACGTACCTGCACGCCGTCGTGTACCACGACTTCTCGCGCGGCGAGATCGACACCACCGACACGCCCACGGTGAACGCGATCACCCAGGCCGTCACCGCCTTCGGCAACGCCCCGCGCACCTTCGACGTCACGAAGACCAACGCGACCACCCTGCGCGAGGCCCTCTACGCCGCGAGCGGCCCCGGCCTGCGCCAGCACCAGCTCGGTCTGGTCAAGCGGGTCCTGGCCACCATGGACCCGTCCCACACCGCCACCAACCAGGACCCGGCCTGGGCGGGTGCCGCGCTCGCCGCGCTCTCCGTCAACTACCTCGGCGTCTACCCGGGCAACCAGGACGCGGGCTTCCACGCCGCCGCGGCCGCCGACCCCTCGTACCGCGCCGTCTTCAAGGCCTTCGCGTCCTACGGGCACCTGAAGGGCACCGCCAACGCCTGGGTGGCCCGTGACGCCCTCAGCGAATACGGCCGCTTCGGCCAGATCGCGGTCCTGAAGACGGAGACCGTCGCCGGACTCGGCGAGACCTTCGGCACGGTCGTCAACACCTTCGGCAGCGGCAGCCCGCAGTGGGCGAAGGTCGTCTCGTGGCTCAACTTCTACGAGGCCTGCAAGCCGTACGGCGTGTGCAAGGAGGACATCGAGAAGCAGATCTTCCCGTACACGTACACCTACGACAACGGCGGCATCAAGGTCCGCACCGGACTCGACCGCGCCACCGTCGACCAGCTCTACTACGCCAGCAAGCTCGTCAAGGCGCAGTTCCACCGTGTCGTCGGCAGCGAGCAGCCGGTCGCCGGCGACACCAACACCACCCTGAACATCGTCCTCTACGCCTCCCGCGCGGACTACGAGAACTACCACCCCGTCCTGACCGGGATGGACACCAACAACGGCGGCATCTACATCGAGCGCGGCGCCACCTTCTACACCTACCAGCGGCGCGTCCCGCAGGACTCCTCCCTGACCCTCGAGGAGCTCTTCCGCCACGAGTACGTCCACTACCTCAACGGCCGCTACGCCGTCCACGGCTCCTTCGGCGAGGGCCCGTGGTACCAGAACGACCGCACCACCTTCATGGACGAGGGCACGGCCGAGTTCTTCGACGGAGCCACCCGCGACAACGGCATCGCCGTCCGCAAGTCCCTCGTCAAGAGCGTCATCGGCGACACCGCCAACGGCGGCCCCCGCATGACCGTGAGCCAGATCCTCAACGCCACCTACGCCGGCGACGGCTTCCGCTTCTACAGCTACGCCGGCACCTTCTTCGAGTACCTCTGGACCGAGCGGCCCGGCTTCCTGCGCGAGATGTACCGGCACCTGCGGGCCAACGACGTCCAGGCGTACGACTCGTGGCGCAACCGGATGGGCTCCGACGCCAACATCCAGCGCGAGTACAACCTCTTCCTCGACAAGCAGATCGCCAAGGTCGACGAGCTGTTCGTCCCGAACACCACCTACACGCCCAACGACCAGCTCCGCGACTCCGCGCTCGCGAACGTGAGGTCCACGTTCGCCGCCGCCACCTACAACACCCCCGACTGCGTCGAGAACGGCGACCCGGGCAAGCGCCGGTTCACCTGTACCGGACGGATCACCGCCAACCTGTCCAACTGGGCCAGCGAGGACCAGAACTTCAAGGACATGTCCGAGACGGTCGACTACTTCATCCTCGACCGCGCGGGCGCCGCGTCCAACAACCTCGCCGACATGAACTGCTCCTTCGGACCGATCGACATCTGGTCCTCCAGGGTCGCGGGCACGTCGAGCTTCAGCTGTGAGGGCCCCCTGCGCAGCTGACCCCCGTCGTCCGGGCCGGCCTCACTCACGGGGGAGGGGCCGGCCCGGCTGCCGTTTCCGCACCACCCGCACGTTCCCCCGAACCCGTTTCCCGGAGGCCGTACCTCGTGAGCACCACCCCGCACTCCGTGCGCACCACCGACTACCACGCCGCAGGCGAACCGTTCAGGATCGTCGACCAGGACCTCCCGCCGATCCCCGGCGACACCGTCGCCGAACGGCGCGCCACCGTGATCGGCGCCGGAGGCACGGCCACGGACCCGCGTCCGGGCCCCCTCGACGACGTGCGCCGTCTCCTCGTCCGTGAGCCCCGCGGACACGCGGGCATGTACGGCGGGTTCGTCGTCCCGGCCGACGACGACGGCGCCCACTTCGGCGTGCTGTTCTGGCACAAGGACGGCTACTCCACGGCATGCGGCCACGGCACCATGGCGCTCGGCGCGTGGGCCGTCGACTCCGGCCGCGTCCCGGCGCCCGACGACGGCGACGTCGCCGTCCGGATCGACGTACCCTCGGGCCGCGTCACCGCGACCGTGCACCGCACGGCCGGCCGCACCACCGGCGTCACCTTCCGCAACATCCCGACCTTCGTCACCGCGCGGAAGGTCCCCGTCACGACCTCCTTCGGCACCGTCGAGGTCGACCTCGCCCACTCCGGCGCCTGTTACGCCTCCGTCGCGGCCGGCGACCTCGGCCTCGACACCGCCAAGGCGTCCCTGCCCGCGCTCGTCCGCGCCGGCCAGGAGATCCGCGGCGCGCTCGCCGACCACCCGGCCACCCGGCACGCGGGCGACCCACGCCTCTCCGGCGTGTACGGCGTCATCCTGTACGAGGACCTGCCCGAGGACCGGTCCGAGAACCGGCCCGACGCGGACGCCGACTCCGGCATCACCAACGGCCCGCGCCAGCGCAACGTCACCGTCTTCGCCGACGGCCAGATCGACCGCTCCCCCTGCGGCTCCGGCACCTCGGCCCGGCTCGTCCTCCTCGCCGCCGACGGACGCCTCGCGCCCGGCGACACCCTGACGCACGAATCCGTGGCGGGCACCGTGTTCACCGGCCGCCTGCTCCCCGGGGGAGTCACCGAGGTCACCGGAAGCGCCCACCGCACCGGCACCCACACCTTCCTCCTCGAACCGGACGACGACCTGGGGACGGGGTTCCTGCTGTGACCCAGCCGACCCCCTCGACCCACCCGACTGATGCGACACACACGACCCATCCGCCGCACCTGACCCAGATCGACGCCGCGACCACGGCCCGCCTGATGGGCCCGGCCGCGGCGGTCGACGTCCTGGCCGAGGTCCTGCGCGCCGGGCTCGACCCCGAGGAAGGACCGGCCCGCATCTCCGTCCGCGTCCCCGCCGGCGAACTCCTCCTCATGCCCGCCGCCTTCGGCCGCTACGCCGGAGTGAAGATCGCCGGCGTGGCCCCCGGCAACGCCGCCGCCGGCCTGCCCCGCATCACGGGCTCCTACCTGCTCCTCGACGGCGCGAACCTGCGCCCGCTCGCCCTCCTCGACGGCGCCGCCCTCACCGAACTGCGCACCCCGGCGGTCTCCGCCCTCGCCGTACGCCACCTGACACCCACCGGCAGGCCGCTGCGCCTCGTGCTCTTCGGGACCGGACCCCAGGCGTACGGGCACCTGGAAGCCGTCCTCGCCGTACGCCACGTCGCCGAGGCGATCGTCGTCGGGCGCAACCAGATCGGCGCGCGCGCCCTCGCCGGGTACGCCCGCACGCTCGGCGTCCTCGCCCGCACCGGTACGCCCGACGACGTGGCCGAGGCCGACCTCGTCGTCTGCTGCACCACCGCCCGCACGCCCCTCTTCGACGGCGCCCTCGTCGCCCCCGGCGCCACCGTCGTCGCCGTCGGCTCGCACGAACCGGACGCCCGTGAGGTCGACAGCGCGCTCGTGGCCAGGTCCGAGGTGTACGTCGAGGCGCGGAGCGCCGCCCTGCGCGAGGCCGGCGACCTGCTCGTCCCCACGGCCGAAGGGGTGATCGAGGAGGACCACGTCCGCGCCGGCATCGCCGACCTGGTGACGGGCCGCCGCACCCCCACCACCGAACGCCCGCGGTTCTTCAAGAGCGTCGGCATGGCCTGGGAGGACCTCGCCGTGGCCGGCGCCCTGTACGAGGCGGCGCTCGCCGCGCCCTGACGACGGGCACGTCACACCGGAGCGCCCCGGCCCCGCACACGCGGGACCGGGGCGCTCCGCCACGCTCAGGCGGCCTCGGGGAAGTGGCAGGCGACCTGGCGCGCCTCGCCGGGGGAGGCGATCCGCAGCAGCGGCGCCTCCGTCCGGCAGATCGCCTGCGCCTTGGGACAGCGCGGGTGGAAGGTGCAGCCGGGCGGCGGAGCGGCCGGGCTCGGCGGGTCGCCGAGCAGCGTGATCCGCTCCCGGGCCCGCTCGGCGGCCGGGTCGGGCAGCGGTACGGCGGAGAGCAGCGCCCGTGTGTAGGGGTGCGCGGGGGCCGCGTACACCCGCTCCTTCACCCCGATCTCCACGATCCGGCCGAGGTACATCACCGCGACCCGGTCGCAGACCCGCTTGACGACCGAGAGGTCGTGGGCGATGAAGAGGTAGGCGAGTCCCAGCTCGCGCTGGAGCCGTTCCATCAGGTTGACGATCTGCGCCTGGACGGAGACGTCGAGCGCGGAGACGGGTTCGTCGGCGACGACGAGCCGCGGGTTCGTGGCCAGCGACCGGGCGATGCCGATGCGCTGGGCCTGGCCGCCGGAGAACTCGTGCGGATAGCGGTCGATGTGCTCCGGGATGAGCCCGACCAGATCCATCAGCTCCACCGCCCGCTTGCGGGCTTCGGCGGCCGAACTCCCCTGCACCATCAGCGGATCGGAGATGATCCGGGCCACGGTCTGGCGGGGGTTGAGGGAGGAGTGCGGGTCCTGGAAGACCATCTGGAGGTCACGGCGCAGCGGCTTGAGCTCCCGCTGCGACAGATGGGTGATGTCGCGCCCGTCGTACGACACGGAGCCGGCGGTGGGCTCCAGGAGCCGCACGATCATGCGCCCGGTGGTCGACTTGCCGCAGCCGGACTCGCCGACGAGGCCCAGGGTCTCGCCCGCCGCCACGTCGAAGCCGATGCCGTCGACGGCCCGGACGGGCGCCGAGCGGGCCCGGCGCCCCGGGAAGGTCATCGTCAGGTCCCGCACGCTGAGCAGGGGCGTGGACGTGGTGCCCGGGGCCGTGCCCGGGATCGCGGTGGTGGTCGTGGTCATGAGGCGACGCCTTCGTACGCGGGGAACGCGGGGAAATGGCAGGCGGCCGGGTGGCCCTCCGGGCCGGCGAGCAGCGGGCGTTCGCCCGCGCAACGCGCCCGCTCCTCCTCGGAGCCGGCGGCCGCCCGGGCGCAGCGGGGCGCGAACGCGCAGCCGGGAGCGGGGTCGAGCAGGGACGGCGGGCTGCCGGGTATCGCGCGCAGCGGCGCGTCGTCGTCATCGTCGAGCCGGGGCAGCGAGTCGAGCAGTCCGCGGGTGTAGGGGTGGGCGGGGGAGGCGAAGAGCGAGTCCACCGGCGCGCGTTCGGCCGCCCGGCCGCCGTACATCACCAGGACGTCGTGGGCCACGCGAGCGACCACGCCGAGATCGTGGGTGATCATGACGACGGCGAGTCCCCGTTCCTGCTGGATGCGGGCGATCAGCTCCAGGATCTGGGCCTGGACGGTGACGTCGAGGGCGGTGGTCGGTTCGTCGGCGATGAGGAGCTCGGGTTCGCAGGCCAGGGCCATCGCGATCATCACGCGCTGCCGCATGCCGCCCGAGAACTGGTGCGGGTACTCACCGGCCCGGCGCCGTGGTTCGGGGATGCCGACCTCGCCCAGCGCCTCGACGGCCCTCGCCCTGGCGGCCTTGCGGCCGGAGCCGAAGTGGACCCGGTGGTGCTCGGCGATCTGCTCCCCGACGGTGTAGTAGGGGTGCAGGCTGGACAGCGGGTCCTGGAAGATCATGGCCATCCGCCGCCCGCGCAGCCCGTTGAGCTCGCGGTCGGAGAGGCCGATCAGCTGGCGCCCGCCCAGGGTGACGGAGCCGGTGACCTCGGCGCCCGTGTGCAGGCCCATGACGGCGAGCGAGGTCACGGACTTCCCGGAGCCGGACTCGCCGACGATGCCGAGGGTCCGGCCGGGCCGTACGTCGAAGGAGAGGGCGTCGACGGCCCGCACGGGGCCGCGCTTCGTCGCGAAGGTGACCGTGAGGTCCCGTACCGACAGGAGGGGATCGGGCTCGGCCATCAGTACCTCACTCGCGGGTCGACGACGGCGTACAGCAGGTCGACGGCCAGGTTGGCGACGACGATGAAGGCGGCGGCGAGCAGGGTGACCCCGAGGATGACGGGCTGGTCGCCGCTGGACAGGGCGCCGTAGAACAGGCGGCCGATGCCGGGGAGTCCGAAGATCGACTCGGTGATCACGGCGCCCGCGAGGAGTCCGCCCAGGTCCATGCCGAAGATGGTCAGGATCGGGGTCATGCCCGCGCGCAGCCCGTGCTTGACGACGACCGCGCGGCGCGGCAGACCCTTGGCGCGGGCGGTGCGGATGTAGGGCTCCGCCATGCTCTCGATCATCGAACTGCGGCTCTGCCGCGCGTACATGGCGGCGTACAGGACGGCGAGCGCGAGCCAGGGCAGCAGCAGGTTGGTGGCCCAGGACAGCGGGTCGTCGCCGAAGGCCACGTACTCCGGGTAGGGCAGCAGCCCGGAGACCCGGATCAGGCCGTAGATCAGCAGCACCGAGGTGAAGTAGACGGGCAGCGAGGCCGCGGCGACCGCGCCGACCATCAGGGCCCGGTCGAGGAGCGTGTCCTTGTGGAGCGCGGCGGTGACGCCCGCGGTGAGCCCGAGGAGGAGCCAGATCGCGGCGGCGCCGAAGGCCAGCGAGGCCGAGACGGGGAGCCGGTCCACGAGCAGGTCCCACACGCTCTGGCTGTTCTCGTACGAGTAGCCCAGACAGGGGAAGTCGCAGCTGAGGGCGTACTGGCCGGTGCCCATGGTGCGGCCGGTGAAGATGCCCGTGACGAAGTCGGTGAACTGCCGCCACAGCGGGGCGTCGAGGCCCATGTTGGCGCGGATCGCCTCCAGCCGTTCGTTGCTGCACGCCTTGCCGCAGGCGGCGGCGGCCGGGTCGGAGGGGAGGACGTAGAAGATGGTGAAGGTGACGGCGGCGATGGCGAGGAGGACGCCGAGGACGCCCAGGAGCCGGCGGCCGAGGTAGAGGATCACGAGCCGCTGCCTCTCGGGTCGAGGATGTCGCGCAGGGCGTCCCCGAGCAGGGTGAACGCGAGCACGGTGAGGAACAGGCAGAGGCTCGGGACGAGGAAGTACATGGGGTCCGTGTCGTAGTACGCGACGCTCTCGGCGATCATCTGGCCCCAGGACGGGGTCGGCGGGCGCACCCCGACGCCCAGATAGCTGAGGGCCGCCTCGGTGGCGATCATCCCGGGGACGATCAGCGTGGTGTACGCGATGACCGGCCCGGCGACGCCCGGCAGGATGTCGCGGGCGAGGATCCGCAGGGGGCCGGAGCCGCCGACGCGGGCGGCGTCGACGTACTCGCGGTGCTTGAGCGACAGGGTCTGGCCGCGGACGACCCGGGCGATGCCGGGCCAGCCGAAGAGGCCGATGACGACGGTCATCAGGAGGGTCCGGTTGACGTCCCGGGCCACCGACATCATCGCGATCATGAAGATGAGGGACGGGAAGGACATGGTGAGGTCCATCAGCCGGGACAGCACGGTGTCGGTGCGGCCGCCGAAGTAGCCGGCGGCGATGCCGGCCGCCGTCCCGGCGACGACGACGATCGCCGTCGCCGAGAAGGCGATGAGCAGGGAGACCTGCCCGCCGTGCACGACCCGGGCGAACAGGTCGCGGCCGGTGACGGGTTCGACGCCGAGCCAGTGCTCGGCCGAGACGCCGCCGAGCGGCCCGATGGGCAGGCCGCCCAGGTACGGATCGACGGCGCTCTTGTCGAACTCCTCGGGGCCCCAGCCGCCGAGCGAGCCGATGAGCGGGGCGGCGACGGTCAGCAGCGCGAAGAACGCGACCACGACGAGCGACAGTCTGACGGAGGTGCGGCGGCGCAGTTCCGCGCGGGCGAGCTGCCAGGGCCCGCTTCCCGCCCGGGCGGCGTGGGCCGGGGCGGCCGGAGGGGAGGTCCCGCCGGGCGGGGTGCCGGAGGTGGTGGTGGTCATGGTGTTCCCGGCCCTCAACGCGTGCTCTTCGAGGGGTCCTTGAGGCCGACCGTCGCGTAGTCGATCTGGCCGCCGAAGGAGGTATGGCCGTAGGCGCCGGCGATGTTGGTGCCGATCAGCAGGGGCTTGCGCTCGATGAGGGCGGGCGCGGTCGGGGCCTTGGCGAGGATCGTCGCGTCGAGCTCCTGCCAGGCCTTGTTCGCCTGCTGGGCGTCGGTCATCGCGGCGATCTCGTCCATGCGCTTCATCGTGGCGTCGTCACGGAAGAGGGAGTGGTTGCCGGAGTTGCCCTTCTCCTTGATGAAGCGGCCGTCGAAGACGAAGGGGAGGAAGGTCGAGCCGGAGGGGAAGTCCGGGCACCAGCCGGTGTAGACGAGGTCGGTGCGGGTCTTGGTCTCGCCGATGGTGTCGTAGAAGGCGCCCGGGTCGACGGTCTCGATGGTGACCTTGATCCCGGCGCGGCCGAGGGACTGCTGGATGGCCTCGCCGACGGCCTTGTCGCCGGTGGAGACGGTGACGCTGGTGGAGACGCCGCCCTCCTTGCCGGCCTCCTTCAGGAGCTGCTTGGCCTTCTCGACGTCGCCGGTGAGCGGGATCTTCAGGGTGTCGGGCTGCTTGCCGCCGTGGAGCACGCCGGGCATGAGCGCGGTGGCCGGGTCGTTGAGCGCGGGACCGCCGGTGGCGGTGAGGAGGGCCTCGCGGTCGAGGGCGTACTGCACGGCCTGGCGGACCCTGACGTCGTCGAAGGGCGCGCGGCCGGTGTGCATCTGGACCATCTCGGTGCAGTTGGTCGTCTCGGCGAGCAGCCGCGCCTTGACGTCGGGCTTGGTCAGCACCTTCGGGGTGGACTCGGGGCGGAGCGAGGCCCAGGCGACGGCGGAGGCGTCGGCGCCCGCGGAGGCGACGAGGCGGTCGTCGACCTGGTTGCCCTTGAGGCCCATCGTGACGACGATCCGGTCCGGGTAGGCCTTGCGGACGGTGTCGGTCGAGGCGCTCCAGTGGGTGTTGCGCACGAGGACGAGCTGCTTGTCCCGGGCGTACGTCTCGATCTTGTACGGGCCGGAGGAGAAGGGCCGGTTGTCGTACTGCGGGCCCTTGTCCTGGGACTTGGGCACGGGGCTGAAGGTGGGGAGCACGGTCGCGTAGGGGAACTCGGCGAAGGGCTTGCGGAGTTCGAAGACGATCGTGCGGTCGTCCGGGGTCTTCACGGAGTCGAGGTGCCTGCCCTGCGCCGGGCCCTTGTAGCCCTCGGCGCCGACGAGGTAGCGGGCCGCGTAGTCGGGGCCGCCGGGCAGGTCGGGGGAGAAGGACCGCTCGACGTTGTACTTGACGTCCTGGGCGGTGATCGGGGTGCCGTCCTCGTACTTCAGTCCCGGCTTCAGCTTGAAGGTCCAGGTCTTGGCGCCGTTGGAGGAGACGCCCAGGTCCTCGGCGAGGTCGGTGGTGAGCTCGCCGCCCTTGGCGCCCGGCTCGGCCTTGTACGTGAGGAGGGTGCGGTAGAGCAGGCGGGTGCCGAAGTCCATGTCGCCCATGACCCAGTTGCGGGCCGGGTCGAGGTGGGTGAAGTCCTGGTTGGACAGGACGGTCAGCGTGCCGCCCTTCTGCGGAGTGCCGCCGACCACCGCTCCGTTGTTGGAGGTCGCGGGGTTCTTGCCGCGGCTCCGGTCGGCTCCGGTCTTGTCGCCGCCGGCACAGCCGGTCGCACCGAGGGCGAGGGCCGTCACCAGAGCGGTGGCCAGGGTGTACGTGCGCTTGTTCATGGGTCACTCCGAGAGAGCGGTCGAACAGCCCGATGGCTGGAATGTGACCTGTAACATAGTAATGTGAAATTGCACTGACAAGGTGTCGGGCGGTCCGTTACTCATCCGTGTCCGGGTGGCGCCCGAGGGAGCGCCCCAGGACCTGGAATGCTCCGTTTCGGGGTCTTGGCAACTCCAGTGCAATGTGAAATATTACTGACGTGCCCACGAGAAAACCCTCGGATGTCATCGTCGTCGGCGCCGGCGTCGTCGGCGCGGCCTGCGCCTACTACGCCGCCCAAGCCGGCCTCTCCGTCACCGTCGTCGACCGCGGCTCCGTCGCGGGCGGGACGACGGGGGCCGGCGAGGGAAACCTCCTGGTCTCCGACAAGGAGCCGGGACCGGAGCTCGAACTCGCCCTCCTCGCCAACACCCTGTGGCGGGAGCTGGCGGACGTGCTCCCGCCGGACGTCGAGTACGAGGCCAAGGGCGGCCTCGTGGTCGCCTCCGGCGAGTCGGGGATGCGCGCCCTGCGCGACTTCGCGGCCCGCCAGGAGAAGGCGGGCGTCACCACCCAGGAGGTCCCGGGGGACCGGCTCCACGATCTGGAGCCCCACCTCGCTCCTGGCCTCTCCGGAGGCTTCCTCTATCCGCAGGACTCCCAGGTGATGCCCGCCCACGCCGCCGCCCAGCTGCTCCGCGCCGCGGGCGACCGCGTACGGCTGCGGCTGGGGGAGGAGGTGACCGCCGTCCTCACCGGCGCGGCCGGCGAGATCCGCGGCGTACGGACGACGGCGGGCGAGATCCACGCCCCGTACGTGGTCAACGCCGCCGGCACCTGGGGCGGCGCCCTCGCCGAACTCGCGGGCGTCCACCTCCCCGTGCTGCCCCGCAGGGGTTTCGTCCTCGTCACCGAACCGCTGCCCCGCGTGGTGCGCCACAAGGTGTACGCGGCCGACTACGTCGCCGACGTGGCCAGCGGCTCCGCCGCCCTCCAGACCTCCGCGGTCGTCGAGGGCACCCCGGCGGGCCCGGTGCTCATCGGCGCCAGCCGGGAACGGGTCGGCTTCGACCGCACCCTCTCCGTCGAGGTCCTGCGCCGGCTCGCCGCCGGGGCCACCGCCCTCTTCCCGGTCCTCGGCACCGTACGGGCCATGCGGACCTATCCGGGCTTCCGGCCCTACCTGCCGGACCACCTGCCCGCGATCGGTCCCGACCCGCGCGTCCACGGGCTGCTGCACGCCTGCGGCCACGAAGGCGCGGGCATCGGCCTCGCTCCGGTGACCGGGCAGATCGTCGCCCGCTGCCTGACGAGCGGCCGACTGCCCCTGGACATCGCACCGTTCCGCCCGGACCGGTTCGGCACCGCCGGACCCGAGGGCGCCCCAGCACCCTGACGCGCACCCGACCCGACGCCGTCACCGTCATCTCCACCTTCACGAGAGGAGGGCCCGTGGCCCGCACGCCCGCCGACCTGGTCGGGGCACAGCCCGATCCGCCGTTCGAGATCACCTTCGACGGCCGGAGCGTCACCGCCCTGCCCGGCCAGACCGTCGCCGCCGCCCTCTGGGGCGCCGGCATCCTGGCCTGGCGCACCACCCGGCACGGGGGGCGGCCGCGAGGCGCGTTCTGCGGGATCGGCCAGTGCTACGACTGCCTCGCCACCGTCAACGGCGAGCCCAACCGGCGGGCCTGTCTGGTCCCGGCCCGTCCCGGCGACGCCGTCACCACCCAGGAAGGCCACGGCCGTGACCGCCTCGCCGTCTGAACCGTACGACCTCGCGGTCGTCGGCGCGGGCTCCGCGGGGCTCGCCGGAGCCGTCATCGCCTCCGAACTCGGGCTCTCCGTCGCCCTGCTGGACTCCTCCACGCACTCCGGCGGACAGTTCTACCGGCACCCCGCACCCACCCTGGGCGCCGTCCGGCCCGAGGCCCTCCACCACGACTGGTCCGCCTTCTCCGACCTGCGGCGCAGACTCGGCGCGAGCACGGTCGACCACCTGACGGGGCACCACGTGTGGTCCGTGACCAGGGAGTCCGACGGGTCCGGCACCGACGGGTCCGGCGCGGGTCAGCCCGGGCCTGGCGGGTCTGGCGCCGGTGAGTCCCGAGCCGAAGGGTCCGGTGCGGCCTCCGGGGCCGGCGGGGACTGGACGGTCCACGCGGTCACCGGAGCCGACGGCACCGAGGAGCGGCCCGTCCGGATCAGGGCCCGGGCACTGCTCCTCGCCACCGGCGCGTACGAACGCCAGCTCCCCTTCCCCGGCTGGACCCTGCCCGGCGTCGTCGGCGCCGGCGGGGCGCAGGCCATGCTCAAGTCCGGGCTCGTGCTGCCCGGACGGCGCATCGTCGTGGCCGGCAGCGGCCCGCTGCTGCTCGCCGTCGCCTCGTCGCTCGCCGCGGCGGGCGCACGGGTCCCGGCCGTGGTCGAGGCCGCGGGGTACCTGCGGTACGCCCGCAACCCCCGCGCGCTCGTGACCAATCCGGCGAAGGCCGCCGAAGCCCTGGTGCACGGGGCCGCACTGCTCCGGCACCGGGTGCGGGTGCTGCCGCGCAGCGCGGTCACCGAGGTGCACGGCACCGACCGGGTGGAGGCCGTCACGGTCAGCCGCCTGGACGGCGACTGGGTGCCCGTGCCGGGGACGGGCCGCAGGATCGCCTGCGACGCGCTCGCCGTCGGGCACGGCCTCGTACCTCAGATCGAGCTGGCCACCGCCGTCGGCTGCGCCACCCGCGCGCTGCCCGACGGAACCCTCGGTCTCGTCCTGGACGACCTCCAGGAGACCTCGGTGGCCGGTCTGTGGGCGGCGGGTGAGACCGGCGGCGTGGGAGGCGCCGGACTCGCCCGCACCGAGGGCGAGCTGGCGGGCCGTGCGATCGCCGCCCGGCTGCGCGCCCGCCGTGCCGACCCGGACCCGGGACGGGGCGTGAGCCCGGGCCGGGTCGGCGAACTCCGGCGCCGCCGGGACCGGATGCGGGCCTTCGCGGACGTCATGTCCGCCGCGCACGCGCCGGGTCCGGGCTGGCCCGCGTGGCTGGAGGACGGGACGGACGTGTGCCGCTGCGAGGAGGTGACCGCGGGGCGTGTGCGCGAGGCGGTCACCGACCTCGGGGCGCGGGACGCGCGGACCGTCAAGCTCCTCACGCGAGCCGGCATGGGCTGGTGTCAGGGGCGGATGTGCGGGACTGCCGTGGCGTGCCTCGCGGCGCGCGACGGTGCCCCCGAACCGCCCGCGGAACGCCGTCCGTTCGCCGTCCCCGTACCCCTCGCGACCCTCGCCGCGCTGGACGAGCACACACCCGAGCAGACCCCCTAGGGCGTGTTGCGAAAGTCCCGCCTGCCCGACGGCGCCTGGCACGCACGCTCGCCGCGTTGTCGGGATCACCCCGATACATCCAGTATCGGGGCGACCCTCCGCCTTGCGATCGCACGCACCAGACGCCGTCGGGCCCGCCCTTCGGGCGGCCGGCGCTACTTTCGCAACACGCCCTAGAACCACGGGAAGAGGCCCACAAGGCCTCTCTCCTTCCCACCCATAAAATGTCACACATTACAGAAAGGTCGTCGACATGACCGCCACCACCTGGAACACCGACCGACCCTGGCGCGGCATCATGGTCGCCACCACCCTGCCCTTCCGCGAGGACCTCTCCGTCGACCACGACGCCTATGCGGAGCACGTGGCCTGGCTGATCGCCAACGGCTGCGACGGTGTCGTCCCCAACGGCTCCCTCGGCGAGTACCAGACCCTCACCGACGCGGAGCGCGCCCAGGTCGTCCGCACCGCCGTCGCGGCCGCCGGTGACGGGGCCCGGGTCATGCCCGGCGTCGCCGCCTACGGCAGCGCCGAGTCCCTCCGCTGGGCCGAGCAGGCCGCCGAGGCCGGCGCGGGATCCGTCCTGCTCCTGCCGCCCAACGCCTACCGCGCCGAACCGGCCGCGGTGCGCGCCCACTACAGCGACGTCGCCAAGGCCGGGATCCCGGTCGTCGCCTACAACAACCCGATCGACACCAAGGTCGACCTGACCCCCGGGCTGCTGGCGGAGCTGCACCGCGACGGCAGCATCGTCGCGGTCAAGGAGTTCAGCGGCGACGTCCGCAGGGCGTACGAGATCGCCGAACTCGCGCCGGAACTCGACCTCCTGATCGGCGCCGACGACGTCCTCCTGGAGCTGGCCGTCGCGGGCGCGGTCGGCTGGATCGCCGGCTACCCCAACGCCTTCCCCGCCAGCTGCGCCGAGCTCTACCACGCGGCTGTCGCGGGCGACCTGGCCACCGCCGTGCCGCTGTACAAGTCCCTGCACTCCCTCCTGCGCTGGGACTCGAAGACAGAGTTCGTCCAGTCCATCAAGCTCTCCATGGACATCGCCGGCCGCCGGGGCGGACCGACCCGTCCCCCGCGCCACCCGCTCACCGGCGTGATCGAGGCCGGCGTGCGGACCGCCACCGAGAAGGCCGTCGCCGACGGCCACCGCTGACCCGCACCGCCCCCCGCCGTCCTCGCCGTCCTTCGAAAGGAACCCCGTGCGCACCCGTCATGTCTTCCATGCCGTCGACTCGCACACCGAGGGCATGCCCACGCGCGTGATCACCGGTGGTGTCGGGGTCATCCCGGGCGCCACGATGGCCGAGCGCCGGCTGCACTTCATCGAGCACCTCGACCATCTCCGTACGCTGCTGATGTTCGAGCCGCGCGGTCACGCCGCGATGAGCGGTGCGATCCTCCAGCCGCCCACGCGGCCGGACGCGGACTTCGGCGTGCTGTACATCGAGGTGTCCGGACTGCTGCCGATGTGCGGTCACGGCACGATCGGGGTGGCGACCGTGCTGGTGGAGACGGGCATGGTGCCGGTCGTCGAGCCCGTCACCACCGTCCGCCTCGACACACCGGCCGGCCTCGTCAGCGTCGACGTCCGGGTCGAGGACGGCGCCGCGAAGGCGGTCACGCTCACCAACGTGCCCGCCTTCAGCGTGGCCCTCGACCGCACGGTGGACGTCCCCGGGTACGGGACGGTCACCTACGACCTGGCCTTCGGCGGCAACTTCTACGCGTTCGTGGAACTCGACTCCCTGGGGCTGCCGTTCGACCGCACGCGCAAGGACGACCTCCTCGCCGCCGGACTCGCCGTCATGGACACGATCAACGCCTCGTCCGACCGGCCCGTGCACCCCGCGCAGCCGGAGATCGCCGGGCTCAAGCACGTGTACCTCGCGGCCCCCGGCTCGGACGCCACCCGCTCACGCCACGCCATGGCCATCCACCCCGGCTGGTTCGACCGCTCGCCCTGCGGCACCGGGACCAGCGCCCGGATGGCCCAGCTGCACGCCCGCGGCGAACTCCCGCTCGACACCGACTTCGTCAACGAGTCCTTCATCGGTACGGAGTTCACCGGCCGGCTCACCGCCGAGACGGAGGTCGGCGGCCTGCCCGCCGTCGTCCCCACGGTCACCGGCCGCGCCTGGATCACCGGCACCGCGCAGTACCTCCTCGACCCGGACGACCCCTTCCCCGGAGGCTTCCTCCTGTGACCGACACACTCCCGACCGTCATCTCCCGCAACCCGGCCGACCCGGCCGACGTCCTCCTGCGGATCCCCGCCCCCGGCGCCTTCACCGCGGTCGACACCGTCGAACGGGCGCGCGCCGCCCAGCCCGGCTGGCTGCTCGCCGGGGCCGCCGCCCGCTCGGCCGCGCTCGGCGCCGTCGCCGCCGCCGTCGAGGCCGCGGCCGAGGAGCTGGCCGCGCTCGCCGTACGCGAGGTGGGCAAGCCGCTCGCCGAGGCCAGGGCCGAGGTGGCCCGGACCGCCGCCATCTGGCGCTACTACGCCCAGGCGCCCTTCGAGCCCACCGGAGCGGTCCACGAGCCCGCCGCGGGCCCCGGACTGCTCCTGACCCGCCGCCGCCCGCACGGCGTGGCCGGGCTCATCACCCCCTGGAACTTCCCCTTCGCCATCCCGACCTGGAAGGCCGCCCCGGCGCTCGCCACCGGGAACACGGTCGTCCTCAAGCCCGCCCCGGAAGCCACCGCGTGCGCCCAGCGCCTGGCCGAGATCGTCCAGCGGGTCCTGCCCGAGGCGGTGTTCACGGTCCTGCCCGGCGGCGCGACCGAGGGAAACGCGCTCGTCTCCGCCGCCGACGTCGTCTCCTTCACCGGCTCCACCCCCGTCGGCCAGGCCGTCGCCCGGGCCGCGACCGCCCGGGGCGTCCCGGTGCAGGCGGAGATGGGCGGCCTGAACGCGGCGCTCGTCCTGCCGGACGCGGACGTCGCACAGGCAGCGGCCCACATCGCCGCCGCCGTCTCCGGTTACGCCGGCCAGAAGTGCACCGCCACCAGCCGGGTCGTCGCGGTCGGCGCCGCCCTCGACCCGCTGCGCGAGGCGCTCTCCGAAGCCCTGCGGGCCGTCCCCGTCGGCGACCCCGCCGACCCGGGCACCGTCTGCGGGCCGCTCATCCACGAGTACGCCCGCGACCAGGTCGGCGAGGCCTGCAAGGGGCTCTCCGTCCTCGCCGGCGGCACCGTGCCCGACCGGGACGGCTGGTACGCGGCCCCGACCCTCGTCGAGAAGGTCTCCCCGGGACACCGCCTGCTGCGCGAGGAGGTCTTCGGCCCCGTCGCCTCCCTGCTCGCTGCGGACGACCTCGCCCACGCGATCCGGATCACGAACTCCGTGCCCTACGGACTGGTCACCTCGGTCCACACCGCGGACCTCGACACCGCGCTGACCGGGCTCGACCTGCTCGACACCGGCATGATCCGGCTCAACGCCCCCTCCACCGGCGTCGACTTCCACCTGCCCTTCGGCGGCTCCAAGGCGTCCAGCCACGGACCCCGCGAGCAGGGCGGGGCGGCCCTCGACTTCTACACGTCGAGCCGGACGTACACGCTGGCACCCGCGGGCCACGCGGCGTGACATCGTACGGTGGTGATGTCGACCGGAACGAAGGGATCACCACCGTCATGGGGCACCTGACCCACCGCGACCTGAACGCCTCCCGGGAGCGGCTGCGCGACCAGGTCGCCCATGCCCTGCGAGCCGCCCTGATCTCGGGCGAGCTCCGCCCCGGGGTGGTGTACTCGGCGCCCACCCTCGCCGAGGACTTCGGGATCTCCGCCACCCCGGTCCGCGAGGCGATGCTCGACCTGGCCCGCGAAGGCCTGGTCGAGCCCGTCCGCAACAAGGGCTTCCGGGTCACCGAGGTCGACGAGCGCGACCTCGACCAGTACACCGAGATCCGTGCCCTCATCGAGATCCCCATGGTCGGCCGGATCACCCGGATCGCCGCCCGCGAGGACCTGGAGGCGCTGCGTCCGGTCGCCGAGGACATCGTGCGCGCGGCCCGCGAGCACGACCTCATCGGCTATCTGGAGGCCGACCGCCTGTTCCACCTCACGCTGCTCGGGCTCGCCGGGAACGAACGGCTCGTCGAGACCGTAGGCGAGCTGCGCAAGCGGTCCCGGCTGTACGGGCTCACCGCGCTGGACGAGAGCGGGGAGCTCGTCCCGTCGGCCGAGGAGCACCTGGAGCTGCTCGACCTGATGCTCGCCGGCGACGCCAAGGGCGCGGAGAAGTGCATGACCCGGCACCTCGGCCACGTCCGCTCCCTCTGGGCCAAGGGCGACCGCCCGCCCGGGAGGTAGCGGCGCCGGCCGACGGCCGGACGGTGACTCCTCTCGGCGGGCGGCGGTCGCCCCTCGATGCAATGTCACATCCGACCGGCCGTCCCCGGCCGTGGAAGGAAGCCATGAACCCCGCCTACGCGACCGTCGACCACACCTTCACCGTCCCCCTGGACCACCGGGCTCCCGACGGCCCCACCATCGAGGTCTTCGCCCGGGAGGTCGCCGACCCGGCCCGCGCCGGCGAGGAACTCCCCTGGCTGCTCTACCTCCAGGGCGGACCCGGCGGCAAGTCGCCCCGCCCCTCCGCCGGTTCGCCCGGCTGGCTGCCCCAGGCGCTGAGGACCCACCGCGTCCTGCTCCTCGACCAGCGCGGCACCGGCCGCTCCACCCCGGTCACCGCGAGGTCCGCCGCCCGCTTCGGGTCGCCCGAACGCCTCGCCGGCCACCTCGCCCACTTCCGGGCCGACGCGATCGTCGCCGACGCGGAGCTGATCCGCCGCGAACTCTGCGGCGACACCCCCTGGGAGACCCTCGGTCAGAGCTACGGCGGCTTCCTCACCCTCACCTACCTCTCCCAGGCGCCCCAGGGCCTGCGCGCCTGCTACGTCACCGGCGGACTCCCCGGCCTCACCGCCACCGCCGACGACGTGTACGCCCACACCTACCCCCGCGTCCGCGACCGCGTCCTCGACCTCTACGCCCGCTACCCCGAGGACGCCCCCCGCCTCCGGAAGATCGCCGACCTCCTCGCGGCCGGGGACGTCCGCCTCCCCGACGGCGACCGCCTCACCCCGCACCGCCTGCGCACCCTCGGACTCGCGCTCGGCATGGCCGACGGCTTCGAGCGCGTCCACTGGCTCCTCGACGAAGCCCTCGGCGAGGACGGCGAGCTGAGCGACACCTTCCTCCACCAGGTGACGACCCTGACCGGCTTCACCGACAACCCGCTCTTCGCCGTCATGCAGGAGTCGCTGTACGGACAGGGCGCGGGCCCCACCGGCTGGGCCGCCGAGCGCGCCCTGGCCGACTTCCCCGAGTTCGCCGAGGACGCCGACCCCCTCCTCCTCACCGGCGAGATGATGTACCCCTGGATGTTCCGGGAGATCGCGGGCCTGCGCCCCTTCGCCGACGCCGCCGACCTGCTGGCCGCGCGCACCGACTGGCCGCCCCTCTACGACCTCGGCCGCCTCGCCGCCAACGAGGTCCCGCTCGCCGCGGTCGTCTACCACGACGACATGTACGTCGACGCGGGCATCTCCCTCGCCACCGCCCGCCGGATCGGCGCCTCCCGCGTCTGGGTCACCAACGAGTGGGAACACGACGGCCTCGCCGCCTCCGATGGCCGAGTCCTCGCCCGTCTCATGGACCTGGCCGCCGGCCGCGCGTGACCCCTGCCCCGCTCACAGCCCTCCCGCTCCGCACCACGGAGCCGGAGGGCTTTCCCCTTTCCCCGACGGGCATGGCCGGAAACCATCGACAGCCGGTTAAACCTCGTAAGAAGCAAGATCACTGTTTCGGGGTAATGCCCTCGAACTGAGGGGGTGAGCTGCCCTTACCGGCCGTTACTGTTCCCCGGGATCTGGACGAATTCCCAGAGATTGACCCCCTATTTCCTCTTTCACCGGCGGCGTCCCGTACGCCGACCGTCGTCCACCCGAAGGAGAGCTCGCCCCGATGACCGCCCAGACCGACCCGGAAGTCCGGGTGGAGACGCCCAGGCAGTCCAGCCTCAGCACCGCGGCCGCCCGCAACCTCGCCACCACGACCAAGTCCACCCCGCAGATGCAGGAGATCTCCTCCCGCTGGCTGCTCCGGATGCTCCCCTGGGTGGAGACGAAGGGCGGCGCCTACCGGGTGAACCGCCGACTGAGCTACACCGTCGGCGACGGCCGCATCGAGTTCGTCCAGGACGGCTCCCGCGTCCGCGTGATCCCCCAGGAGCTCGGCGAACTCGCCCTGCTGCGCGGCTTCGACGACATCGAGGTGCTGACCGCGATCGCCGGCCGCTGCGTCCAGCGCGACTTCCGCGCAGGCGAGGTGCTGGCCGAGCGCGGCACCCCCGCCGAGCAGATCCTCCTGATCGCCCACGGCCGCATCAACCAGACCTCCGTCGGCCGGTACGGCGACGAGGTCGCGGTCTCCGTCGTCGCCGACGGCGACCGCCTCGGCGAGAACGCCCTGCTGGACGCCGACGCCCGGTGGGACTACACCGCCACCGCCGAGACCGCCGGCACCCTGCTCACCCTGTCCCGCGCCGACTTCGCCGCGATCGTGGACTCCGCGCCCGGACTCCGGGAGCACCTCGACGCGTTCAGCTCGCTGCCCCAGCAGCGCCAGAACCGCCACGGCGAGGCCGAGATCGCGATGTCCGCCGGCCACGTCGGCGAGGTCGCGCTGCCGGGCGCCTTCGTGGACTACGAGCTCAAGCCGCGCGAGTACGAACTCTCCGTCGCCCAGACCGTCCTCAAGGTCCACACCCGGGTCGCCGACCTCTACAACGGCCCGATGAACCAGACGGAGCAGCAGCTCAAGCTCACCATCGAGGCCCTGCGCGAGCGCCAGGAGCACGAGCTCATCAACCACCCGGAGTTCGGCCTCCTCCACAACGCCGACTTCAAGCAGCGGATCCAGACCCACTCGGGCCCGCCCACCCCGGACGACCTCGACGAGCTGCTCACCCGCCGTCGCGGCACCAAGATCTTCCTCGCCCACCCGCGGACGATCGCCGCGATCGGCCGCGAGTGGAACGCCGCCGGGCTCTACCCGGACACCGTCCTCCTCGACGGGCACCAGGTCCCGTCCTGGCGCGGGGTCCCGATCCTGCCCTGCAACAAGATCCCCATCAGCAAGGAGAACACCAGCTCCATCCTCGCCATGCGCCTCGGCGAGGACAACCAGGGCGTCATCGGCCTCCGCCAGACCGGACTGCCCGAGGAGTACGAGCCGGGCCTGTCCGTGCGGTTCATGGGCATCAGCGAGCAGGCGATCATGTCGTACCTGGTCACCACGTACTACTCCGCCGCGATCCTCGTGCCCAACGCGCTCGGCGTCCTGGAGAACGTCCAGATCGCCCGCAGGCGCTGACCCGCACCGCAGCCGCGTCCGTCCGGCCGACACCCCGGCCCGGCCCCCACCGGGCCGGGCGACCGTGCCCGGGATCCGGGACGAACCACCCCACCCCCTCTAGGAGTCACGGATGCCCGAGCCCGGGCTTTCCCCTCTGCAGTCGAGCCTGCCCAGCGCCGCGGCCCACTTCGGGCCCCACGTCCTCGACCAGGCCGGATCCGTCGGTGTCGAGGCCGCCGACGCCGCGCCGTCCACCGTGCCGGTGCCCGCCGCGGTGCCGGAGCCGGCACCGGCACCCGACCTCGGCCGGATCCTCCGCGGACCCAGCGGTCTCGGCACGGCGGCGCTGAGCCTGGCCCGGCCCCCCGTGGAACCGCCTGTCGTCGAGCCGCCCGTCGAGCCGCCCGTCGAGGCACCGCCCGTCGTACCGCCGGCGGCCGTGGTGGCGCCCGTCGTGGAGATCCCGGTCGCGTCGGCCCCCGCGGCACCGGCCGACGCCCTGCACATCCCCGGCCTCTACTACCACCCGGTGGCGGAGCCCGACCCGGCGCGGGTGGAGGAGCTCAGCCGCCGGATCAAGGACTGGGCGCTGGACGAGGTGCGGCTGTACCCCGAGGAGTGGGAGGGCCAGTTCGACGGCTTCTCCGTCGGGAAGTACATGGTCGCCTGCCACCCGGACGCCCCGACCATGGACCACCTGATGGTCGCCGCGCGGCTGATGGTCGCCGAGAACGCGGTGGACGACTGCTACTGCGAGGACCACGGGGGGTCGCCCGTCGGACTCGGCGGACGCCTCCTCCTCGCGCACACCGCCCTCGACCCCCTGCACACGACGGCGGAGTACCAGCCGCGGTGGGCGGAGTCGCTCCACGAGGACGCCCCGCGGCGCTCGTACCGCTCGGCCATGGAGTACTTCGTCCGCCAGGCCACGCCCTCCCAGGCCGACCGGTTCCGGCACGACATGGCCCGCCTCCACCTGGGATACCTCGCCGAGGGCTCCTGGGCGGAGACCGATCACACTCCCGAGGTCTGGGAGTACCTGGTGATGCGGCAGTTCAACAACTTCCGGCCGTGTCCGACCATCACCGACACCGTCGGCGGCTACGAGATCCCGGCCGACCTGCACGCCCAGCCCGCCATGCAGCGGGTGCTCGCGCTCGCCGGGAACGCCTGCACGATCGTCAACGACCTGTACTCGTACACCAAGGAACTCGCCGGCCCCGGCCGGCACCTGAACCTGCCCGTGGTGCTCGCCGAACGGGAGAACCTCTCGGACCGCGAGGGCTACCTCAAGGCGGTCGAGGTCCACAACGACCTCATGCGCGACTTCGAGTCCGAAGCCGCCGCCCTGGCCGCCGCCTGTCCCGTCCCCAGCGTGCTGCGCTTCCTGCGGGGAGTCGCCGTCTGGGTCGACGGCAACCACTACTGGCACCAGACCAACACCTTCCGCTACAGCCTGCCCGATTTCTGGTAAGAAATGGATATCTCTGTGACCAGCACCGAGCTCACCTCCGCCATCGCCACTTCCGCGTTCGTTCCGGCTCCGGCGTCGCCCTACCAGAGCGACATCGCCCGCTACTGGAACCAGGAGGCCAGGCCCGTGAACCTGCGCCTCGGCGACGTCGACGGGCTCTACCACCACCACTACGGCATCGGCGACGTCGACCACGCCGTCCTCGGCGACACCGAGGACAGCGAGTACGAGAAGAAGCTGATCGCCGAGCTGCACCGGCTGGAGTCGGCGCAGGCCGAGGTGCTCCTCGACCACCTCGGGGACATCACGCGGGACGACACGCTCGTCGACGCCGGCTGCGGCCGCGGCGGTTCGAGCGTCATGGCCCACCAGCGCTTCGGCTGCAAGGTCGAGGGCGTCACCCTCTCCTCCACGCAGGCCGAGTTCGGCAACCGGCGCGCGCAGGAGCTCGGCATCGACGACCACGTGCGGGCCCGCGTCTGCAACATGCTCGACACGCCGTTCGAGAAGGGAAGCATCGCCGCCTCGTGGAACAACGAGTCGAGCATGTACGTCGACCTCGACGACCTCTTCGCCGAGCACTCCCGCTTCCTCAAGGTCGGCGGCCGCTACGTGACCATCACGGGCTGCTGGAACCCGCGGTACGGCCAGCCCTCGAAGTGGGTCTCCCAGATCAACGCGCACTTCGAGTGCAACATCCACTCCCGCCGCGAGTACCTCCGCGCCATGGCCGACAACCGGCTCGTCCCGCAGGCGGTCGTCGACCTGACGGCCGCGACCCTGCCCTACTGGGAGCTGCGGGCCACCTCGTCGCTGGTCACCGGGATCGAGGAGGCGTTCATCGAGTCGTACAAGGACGGCTCCTTCCAGTACCTGCTGATCGCGGCCGACCGCGTCTGACCCGGCTCCGCCGGAATGGCCGGGCCCGTCCTCCGACGGGCCCGGCCCTCCGTCTTCCCGGGGTGTCGGGCTTCCAAGGACCGCAGGGATGCGTTAGGTTAGGCTTGCCTAAGTAACGGCTTGGGTATCTCCTCACCTCGCCCCTGGAGAGCTCGGATGCGTCCCTTCAGTACCCCCGCCCCCCAGCCCACCCCCGCGGAACGCGTGCGCTCGATCCTGGCCTCGGCGCACTCGATGACGGTCGTGGCCGACGGACGTCGCCAGGAGGTCCACCTCCTCGACGGGACGGGACCGATGGGCCACCTCCACCTCCACGACCCGTCCGAGGGCGTCCACGACGGGCGGGACGCACGCATCCCCGTACGCCTGGAGCTCACGGACATCGCCCCCACCGCCGTACGCGACCGCGTGCGGGCCCGCGTCACCCTCACCGGCCTGCTGGGCGCGCCCTACACGAACGACGCGAGCGAGAGCACCTGCCTGGAGTTCGGCCAGGCACTCCTCGAGGACGCCGAGGGTCGCACGTACGTCACCCTGGACGCCCTCCACGCGGTGGAGCCCGACCCGATCGCCGGCCGGGAGGGCGCCATGCTCACCCATCTCGTCGACAGCCACGCCGAACTCGTCCCGCTGCTCCTGCGCCTCGTGCGGCCGCGCCCCGAGCGGGGCGTCCTCCGCGTCCTGCCCGTCGCCCTGGACCGCTACGGGATCACCCTGCGCCTGGAGTACCCCACGCGCCACCACGACGTCCGCCTGCCGTTCCCCACCGCCGTCACCCACATCGACGAGGCCGGCTCCCGGATCCACGCCCTCTTCGCCGCCGCGCGACGCTCCTCCCACCCCAACAGCCTGCTGACCTGACGGGCTCTCGGGTCCTCAGCGTGGTCCGGGCAGGTAGTACGGGCGGTTGTGCGCCGCCACCGGCGGGGACTGGAACGTCCAGGCGCCGATCGCCGGGGCGGCGCCCACGAGGGCGGTCAGGTCCTGCCCGAGCGGCGACGTCCCGTCATGGACCGTCAGACGGATCCGCGCGGCGTCGGCGACGGAGTCGAGCGCGTGGTGCCGGTACGGCTGGTAGAGGTTCATCGGCCCGGCCAGCGCGCGCCCCTCGGCATCGGTGCCGTAGCCGGTGACCGGGGCGTTGTTCGCCGGGACCGAGCCCAGACCCGTCAGGTCGGCGGTGAGGGTGAACACGTCCTCCTCGTGCCGGACCACACCCGCCGAGCCCTCACCGGCCGCCGAGGCCTTGCGGCAGCGCACCGTCCAGACGTCGCCCGCCGGACCGTTCGGGGACGGCATCGTCGTCTCGAACCAGCCCGGGTGTTTGGGCTCGGCGAAGAGCCGCCGCCCCGCGTCGATCGCCAGCGGGTTGTCGCACAGGACGTGGACACGGGCGATGCCGAGCAGCCGGGTCTGGTCGACCCCGTGCGCGTACTCCTCGTAGGTGAGGTGCGGCAGCCGGTGGGCCTCCGCCGTCGGGTGGGCGACGATGTTGAACTCGATCTCCTGGGTGACGCCGCCGCCGAACGCGTACTGGGCGAAGTACAGCTGGTAGTTGAGCGACACGACGGCCCGTCCCTCGAACTCGGCCGCGCTCAGGGCCGGATGGCACTTCGCCAGCAGGTCCCGCACCGGCCCGGGGTCCACCAGGTAGTCGACGCCGATCTGGTGCAGGGCTCCGTAGTGGAAAGGCAGTTGGTACGGCGCGGGGACGGGCGGCAGCGGCAGGCGGGTCACAAGGCGGCTCCTGGGACGAGGTCGGCGGGCCGGTCGCGGGCGTCGAGCTCGCGCGCGACGGCCCCGGCGCTGCGCAGCGCCAGGGCGGCCATGGTCAGCGTGGGGTTGGAGGTGGCGACCGAGGGCATGCTGCCGCAGCCCACGGCGTACAGACCGGGGTGGTCCCAGCAGCGCTGCGCCCAGGTGGCATGGCCGACGGGCGGCGGGCGCGCGCTCGCGGGGGAGCGCACGCCCGTCGCCCTCGGGGGGCGCGGACGGGGGCTCGGCTACTGCACCGCGGGGACCGAGTCCTCGAAGGTCGTGCCCGAGGAGCGGTACGCGGCGATCTTGGCCGCCACCTGCGCCGGGGTCAGCACCTGGTCCTTGACGTGCAGGACGTAGTCGACCTTCTGGTCGTACGCGCGCGGGGTCGTGGACGTCTGGCCGGCCAGGTCGATCAGCCACTGGTTGAAGTTGATGGACATGGGGCGCTCGGGGAGGTAGCGGGCGTCGTGGCGGCCGAACTCCTGGCCGTCGACGTAGTAGACGATGCTGTTGTCGTCGATCGTCAGGACGAGGTCGTGCCAGCCGGCGTAGCTCGCCCGGACCTCCGAGTGCTGGTTCACGGCCTCCCAGGGGTCGGGCCGGTACGTCTCCCACGACGTCGTGTAGAGGATGTTGGCGGGTTCGCCCCAGCCGCCGTTCGGCAGGTACTCGAAGTCGTACTCGGCGTAGTCGTCGGCCATCGGGGCCTTGAGGTCGTTGATGGTGAAGAAGGTCTGGACGACACGGTCGCCGTCCGGGCCGGAGTTCGGCGCGTCGGAGAAGCGGACGCGCGCCGCGTAGGTGCCGTTCCGGAACTTCGAGGCGCGCGTGAGGATCTCGGTGTGCCTGGTCGACTCTCCGGTGCCGGCGGTCGAACTCCGCAGGTTCATCAGCGAGTTCGTGCCCTCCTTGGCGAAGGTGACGTTCTCGGGGGCCCAGGTGGCGCCCGGCACCCCGGGGCCGCCGGAGTTGGACCGGACGCTCCAGCCGTGGGCGGCGATCGCCGGGTCGGTGTGGCCGGTGTAGTCGAAGTCGTCGAAGAGCGCGGCGCCGGTGGGCGGAGGAGTGGTCGGATCGGTCGGCGTCGGGGTGGGGTCGTTGCCCGCGGGGGCCGTCCCCCAGACCTGGACGCCGCCGACGGTGGCGGTGACCTTGGACCAGTTGGCGTAGGCGGTCTGGGCGGCGCCGAAGGAGTAGTCGTCGCTCTGGTTCAGCGGCTGCCAGTTGGAGCGGTGGAAGCGCAGCTGCATGTCACCGGTGTCCGCGCCGGGGGCGAGCGAGCCGGCGCCGGCGGTGAAGCCGACCTCCAGATACCGGTCGGCGGTCGCGGTCGGATTGGCCAGGGTCCCGAAGGTGCCGGTGAGGTGCGCACAGCCCTTCACGGCCCAGGAGCAGGCGTAGGTGTACGAGGCGCCCGCCTCGGCCTTGAAGTAGTAGCGCACCTTGACCTGGCTGAGCGGCACGCTCGCCGTACCGGTGTTGACGACCTTGAGCCAGGGCTCGGCCTGGTCGCCGCCGGTGGCGCTCTGCCGGTACTGGACGGTGACGGCCTCGCCGGCCGCCGCCGCGGGCAGCGCGGTCAGGGCGGTGGCGCCGAGCCCGGTCACCGCGGCGACGGCGAGCGCGGCACGCAGCCGCAGGCCGCTCCTGGTCCTCGTGGGGACGTTCATGGTGGGGGTTCCTCTCCTCAGGTGGGGACGGACATGGGTGAGAGACGGCGCGGCACCCCGAGGGCGTCGAGCCGGGTCCTGTGGTGGCGGAGGCGCTTCTGGAAGCCGGGCCAGTCGTGGCGGCCGGTCCAGACGACCTCGGCGAGGGCGCAGAGCCGGGGGAAGGTGAGGTACTCGGCGTGCGCCGCGGTCGGCACGTACTCGGTCCAGAGCTGCACCTGGGAGCCGAGCACCCGCGCCGACTCCTCGGGGCTCCACTCCGCCGGCGCCGGGTCGTTGCCGTGGACCGTGCGGAGGTCGACGACCTCGCCGGCCTGGCCGGGCGGCTCGGCGGGGCTCGCGGACTGCGGGTAGTCGAGGTACGTCGTGCGATGCGGCGCCATGATCACGCGGTGTCCGCGCCGGACGGCGACGCGGCCGTGGTCGGAGTCGCGCCAGGGCATGACGGTGAAGTACGGCGGGAGGTCTGCGCCGTCCTCGGTCCAGCTGAGCGGCTGCCGGCCCGCGTCGAGGAGGTGCCGGCCCATCCGCTCCATGAACCAGCCGTGCAGGGCGTCCGGCCCCGGTAGCCCCTCGTCGGCGACCCGCCGGAGCGCCGAGGCCGAGGTGTGCCACTCGGTGGTGGGGCACTCCTCGCCGCCGATGTGGACGTACGAGGAGGGGAAGACGTCCATCACCTCGTCCAGGACGGTGCGGCAGAAGTCGAGGGCCTCGTCGTGGACGCCGAGGATCGTGTCGCAGACGCCCCACCGGTTCCAGACCTCATAGGTCCGGCCCGGGTGGTTGCCGAGCCCGGGGTAGGCGGCGAGGGCGGCGCGGACGTGGCCGGGCATCTCGATCTCGGGCACGACGGTGACGCCGCGCTCCGCCGCGTACTCCACGAGCCCGGTGAGCTCGGCCCGGGTGTACGCGCCGCCGTGCGGTACCCCGCCGACCTCGGTGAGCCGGGGGAGTGCGGCGACCGGCATGCGCCAGCCCTGGTCGTCGGTGAGGTGGAGGTGGAGGACGTTGAGCTTGTGGAGGGCGAGCAGGTCGACGTACCGGCGGAGGTAGGAGACGGGGCGGAACCGGCGGGCGACGTCGAGCATCGAACCCCGCCAGGGGAAGCGCGGGGTGTCCCTGATCTGCACGCACGGGACGGACCACTCGACGCCGGGCGCGGGTCCGTCGCCGAGCGCGTCGACGGGCAGGAGCTGACGCAGCGTCTGGACCCCGGAGAGGAGGCCGCGGGGGTGGGCGGCCCGCAGCAGGATCGCCTCGGCGCCGACGGTGAGTCCGTACCCCTCCCGGCCGAGGCCGGTGAGGGCGCCGTCGACGGCGAGGACGACGGAGCCGTCCGGACGGGTGGGCAGCGGCAGCCCGGTGGCCGGTCCGAGCAGGGTCCGCAGCAGCCGCGCGGCGGGTTCGGCGCCGGGCGAGACCCTCAGCGCGGTCCGCGCGTCGAAGGTGAACCGGCCCGGCAGGGGCGAGAGGTGGGTGGGGTCGGGGACGAGTCGGGGCAGGGGCATCGAGGTGCGTTATCCCTTCACGGCTCCGCCGGTCATGCCGGCGGCGACCCGGCCCTGGAGGACCAGGAAGAGGACGAGTACGGGCAGGGCGAAGAGGGTGGAGGCGGCCATGGTGGCGCCCCAGTCCGTGCCGAAGACGTTGGAGAAGGACGAGAGCCAGACGGGCAGCGTGCGGTCGTCCTGGTTCTTGATGACGAGCATGTTGGCGAAGGCGAACTCGTTCCAGGCGGTGATGAATCCGAAGAGCGAGGTCGCGAGCAGCCCGGGGGCGAGGAGCGGGAGCGTCACCCGGCGGAAGGCGACGGCCCGTGTGCATCCGTCGACCTGGGCGGCCTCCTCCAGCTCGGCCGGGACGGCCGCCAGGAAGGAGCGCAGGGTCACGATGGTGAACGGCAGGGTGATCATGAAGTAGATCAGGCTCAGGGTCGCGAGCCGGTCGAGCAGGTCGGCGTCCCGGGCGATGACGTACATCGGGATCAGCAGCGCCTCCCAGGGCGCGACCTGCGCGAGGAAGACCATCAGCAGGAAACCGCGCCGGCCGCGCCAGCGCATCCGGGCGACGGCGAAGGCCGCGGCGAGCGCCACCACCAGGGCGAGCAGCACGCAACCGGCGGTCACGAGCAGGCTGTTGCGCCAGAAGGTCCAGAAGCCGTCCGCCGCGACGGCCTTCGCGAAGTGGTCCAGGGTGACGGAGACGGGAAGGAAGCCCGGGGTCTCGGACTGGATGTCGCGGGTCGGACGGAAGGCGGTGAGGACCATCCAGTACACCGGGAAGACGGCCAGGACGAAGACGACCGCCGCCGCCGTGTTCAGGGGGAGCAGGCGCAGGAGACGGGAGCGGGCGCGGAGGGTCGGACGGGGGCGCGGTGTCACCGGTCGGCCTCCTGTCGGAGCAGCTGGCGGAAGTAGACGATCAGCGCCGCCACGAGGAGCAGGACGGTGAGCGTGGAGACGGCCGCCCCGAGGTCGTAGCGGTGCAGGGACTGGGCCACGCGGTAGGCGTACACGGGCAGGGTGGTCGTCGCCTCGCCCGGACCGCCCTTGGTGACGGCCCAGATCTGGGCGAAGCAGCGGAAGACCCAGATCACTTCGAGGCAGAGGACGAGGCCGAAGATCGGGCGGAGGAGCGGCAGGGTGATCGAGCGGAAGATCCGCCCGCCGCCGGCCCCGTCCAGCCGCGCCGACTCGTACAGCTCGGCGGGGACGGTCAGCAGCGCCGAGTGCAGGGTGATCGCGGCGAAGGGGACCGACTGCCAGACGACGAGCAGGACGAGGACGGTGAACGCGGCGGGACCGTCGGCCAGCCACGAGTACCCCTCGAAGGACTCGAACCCGAGCCGGACGAGCAGCCAGTTGACGACACCGAGGCGGGAGGCGAAGAGCCACTGGAAGACGGTGGTGGTGGCGATGACGGGACTGGCCCAGGCGAGGACGAGTCCGCTCGTCACCAGGATCCGCATCCGCCGGCCGAGCTTCCGCATCATCAGGGCGATCAGGGTGGCGAGCACCATGATCAGGACGACGTTGACGAAGGTCCACCAGAACGTGCGCCGCACGACCGTCCAGAACTCGGGGTCGGCCAGGACGGTCCGGTAGTTGTCGAGGCCGACGAAGGGGGCGCCGCCGCGGATGAGCTCGCCCATGCCGTACCGCTGGAAGGAGATCAGCAGGTTGCGGACGAGGGGGTACCCGAGGAGGAGCACGCCGCCGAGGACGGTGGGGGCGACGAGGAGGTACGGCCAGAGGGCCGCTCGTGCCGGTCGGTTCCTCCGTGCGGGCCGGTTCCTCCGGGCCGCCGGCTCGGCCCCCGCGGGCCGGCTCGCGTCTTCCGGTCGGATCGCCCGCGCCGGGCGGCTCTTCGTCTTCGGACCGGTCACGAGCCGAGGGTCTTCGTGATGCTGCGGGAGGCGGTGGTGGCGGCCGACGCCGGGTCGCTGCCCGTCAGCACGGCGGTCATGTACTGCTTGATCGGGTTGGTGGCCTCGACGGCCGCCCACTGCGGGGAGTTGGGCGTGGCCCGCCCCTGGGCGGCCCCGGCGGCCATCGCTGCCGTGCCGGCGTCGTCCTGGACGACACGGGCGAGGGAGGTGCGGTTGGGGACGTAGCTCATCGTTCTCGCCATGTCCGTCTGCCACTTCTCGCCCGCCAGGGCCGCGACGACCCGGTAGGCGGCCTCCGGGTGGGCCGAGGCCTCGGGGACCATGAGGTCGGAGCCGCCGGTGAAGACCGCACCGGGCCGGTCCGCCGTCTTTCCGGGTACGGGGAAGAAGCCGAGCTTGCCCTTGAGCGCGGGGTTGATCTCCTCGACGATCCGCGCGCCGCCCGGCACGGCGATGATCTGGGCGACGTCGCCCTTGGCGAAGACCTCGGCCTGCGGGGGCTTCGCCTCGTCGGCGTCCTTCGGCCCCTTGCCGAGCGACTGGAGCCGACGGTAGAAGTCCATGCCGGCGAGGGCCTGCGGGGTGTCGAGCGCGCCCTTCCACGCCGTGCCGTCCTGGACGGCGAGGTCGCCGCCCTCCTCCCAGACGAAGCCCGAGAGGGCGAACCAGTTCTGGCCGGGGAGGTAGATGCCCTGCTTCCCGCCGCGGTTGAGCTTGGTCGTGGCGGCGAGCCACTCGGCCTGGGTCTTGGGGGGAGCGGTGACGCCCGCCGCGGCGAACAGGTCCCTGTGGTAGATCACGACGCGGTTGGCCGCGTACCAGGGGATGCCGTACTGCTTGCCGTCGACCTTGCCCGGCTCGGCGAGTCCCGGGAGCCAGTCGGCGCCGCCGAGCTCGGTGACCTTGTCGCTGAGGTCGCGGACGCCGCCGCTCGCCGCGTACTGCGCGACCTGGGTGTTGCCCACCTCGATGACGTCCGGGGCGTCCTTGCTGGCGAGGGCGGCCGTGACCTTCTCGCCGATGCCGTCCCACTCCTGGATCTGGATGTCGAGGTCGACGTCCTGGTGCTCCGCCTCGAAACCGGCGCGGAAGCGGGCGAGGAAGGAGTCGGTGACGCTGTCCTTCATCAGCCACACGGTCACCTTCTCCGGACCGCCGGAGGCGTCCGGGGAGCTCGGCCCGCCACAGGCCGTGGCGGCGAGGACGACGGCCGCCGTGAGCGCGACGGTACGGGGGAGTGTCTGCACGGGCACCTCGATGGGTAGTTGACCAATTGGTTAGGTGGTCAGGTGTGTGCCCAGAAGGTGGCATGGACCAATCGCGCCGTCAATCCCCTGCAAAAGATGTGCTGTTCAGGCGATGACAGGTGAAGTCGGCCGACTAGTATCCGACTTACCAGTTGACCAGTGAACCCGTCGGGGGCGCGTCATGAAGGGCGGCACGGCATGAACGACGACTCCTCCCGCGGGGTCCTGAAGCGGGAGCGCGTACGGGAACACCTGCTGGGCCTCATCGAAGCCGGCGGACCCGGCGACCCGATCCCGTCCGAACGCACCCTGTGCGCGAGCCTCGGGGTCTCCCGCCCCACCCTGCGCGCGGCGGTCGACGAACTCGTCGCCACGGGCGCGCTGGTGCGGGAGCACGGCCGCGGCATGTTCGTCGCACCCGCCAAGATCACCCAGCGCCTCGCCCCCGACGACGCGGCCTTCGCCGTCCCCCGGGCCTCCGGCACCTGGTCCAGCACGGTCCTCGAATCCGCCACGGTCCGGGCCGGCGCCCGCATCGGCCGCAGGCTCCGCCTCTCGCCCGCCGCCGAACTGCTGTACATCGCCCGCCTCCGCCTGGTCGACGGCGCGCCCATGGCCATCGAGCACCTGCACATCCCGGCCGACCTGGTCGGTGCCGCGCTCACCCCGGACGAGCTCGAAGCGGGCGACCTCTACGACCACCTGCGGGAGCACCACCGGGTCCACGTCCAGGAGGCCACGCAGTCGATCGAACCCACCGTCGTCAGCGAGGACGAGGCGGCGCTCCTCGACGTCCCCGTGCTCTCGCCCGCCCTGCTGATCGAACGCCTCACCCTCGACACCGCGGGCCGCCCGGTCGAGTACGTCCACTCGGTGTACCGGGGCGACCGCTACCGCATCGTCTCCCGCCTCGACTTCACGCGCGACGGGCTCGTGACCTCGTCCACCGAAGGGGATGCATACTGACGCGCAACGGACCGAACGACGGGGAAGGACCGGGATGGAGCCGCACGGAGGGGGCAGGGCGCAGCCGCCCGAGCAGTCCGGGGCGCGGGACACGGCGACCGCGGCCCGGCCGGAACTCAAGCGCGAGCGCGTGCGGGAGCACCTGCTCACCGTCATCGACGCCCGCCGCCCAGGCGACGCCATCCCCTCCGAGCGCACCCTCTGTGCGAGCCTCGGCGTCTCCCGCCCCACCCTGCGCGCCGCGGTCGACGAACTGGTCGCCACGGGCCTGCTGGTGCGGGAGCACGGCCGGGGCATGTTCGTGGCCCCCGCCAAGATCACCCAGGAGCTGGTCGCCGAGCAGCACACGGCCGACGCGCCCCGCGGCCAGGGCGGCCGGGGCGCCTGGACGAGCCGTGTGCTCGAACTCCGAACGGTACGCGCCGGCGCGCGCATCGGCCGCAAGCTCACGCTCTCCCCGGCGGCGGAGCTGGTGCACGTGACGCGCCTCCGGTACGTCGACGGGGACCCGATCGCCCTGGAGCACCTGCACGTACCGGCGGACCTGGTGCCCGGCCTCACCGTCGCCGACATGGAGGGCGGCTTCTACGCCCACCTGCGCGAGAAGCGCGGCATCCGGACCGCCCACGCGGTGCAGTCGATCGAACCGACGGTGCTGAGCGAGGAGGAGGCGACCCTGCTCGACGTCCCGGTCCTCTCGCCCGCGCTGCTCTTCGACCGGATCACCTCCGACACGGGCGGCAGGCCGGTCGAGTACGTGCGCTCCCTCTACCGCGGTGACCGCTACCGCATCGTCTCGCGGCTCGCCCTCCGCGACGGCGCGGCCGACCACCCGACGGCGGACGCCACGCAGTCCGGGGCGTGGTGGGGAACGGTGGAGTGACATGCCGACAGGGCAGGACGGAGCCCTCCGCCTAGGACTTGTCCGGCCGATCATGTGCGGAGCCAGATCGCGACGGCCGCCGCGGTGGCGGTGCCGAGGAAGATGTAACCGCGCTTGTCGTAGCGAGTGGCGACCGCCCGGAACTGCTTCATGCGGTTGATCGCCCGCTCGACGGTGTTGCGCTTCTTGTAGCGGTCCTCGTCGAAGCCGGTCGGCCGTCCACCGCGTGCGCCTTTGCGCAGGCGGGCTGCCTGGCTGTCACTCTTCTCCGGAATCGTGTGGCGGACGCCCCGCCGTCGCAGGTACTCGCGGGCGGGGCCGTTGCTGTAGGCCCTGTCGGCCGCAAGGCTGTCGGGCTTCTTGCGTGGTCGCCCCCGGCCCGGTCTAGGGACTCGGATCTTCTCCAGCACCGCGATGAACTGGGTGCAGTCAGCTCGCTGACCTGGTGTGACGATCAGGGACAGCGGACGGCAGCGGCCGTCCGCGCTCAGGTGAAGCTTGCTGGTGAACCCGCCGCGCGAGCGACCCAGGCCCTCGCCTCCAGCACCACCTCCACCAGGCGGGCGTGCAGACTCTGCCACGGCGCTTCGTCCTGATGTTCTGGCTCCTCGGCCCCCTTTGAGCCGGGCGCCGGCGGTGGGTCGGTGCGAGCGCCCGCCGCATGCTGATGCGCCCGCACGATGGTGGAGTCGACCGAGATGTCCCAGTTGATCTCACCCGCGGCATCGGCTGCGGCCTGGACCTGCTGGAGGAGACGTTCCCAGGTACCGTCCGCCGACCACAGGCGGTGGCGTTCATAGACGGTCTTCCACGGACCGAACCGTTCGGGCAGGTCACGCCACTGCACTCCGGTTCGCACCCGGTGCAGGATCCCGTCGATCACCTGCCGGTGATCCCGCCACCTGCCGCAACGCCGGTTGCTGACCGGCACGAAGGCCGCAGCCGTTCCCACTCGGCATCACTCAGATCACCCCGCCTCATGCTCGCATCAACGGCTGGAGCACGTTGGCCGTCACGTGGCCGGCACGACACCTTCGGGCTGGGCGTTCTTCGGCCTGGAAAGAAAGATTCGGCGGGTCGGCAGGTCGATTTCCGTGACGATGACGGTGATCTCCTCTCCGGCCTTCAAGTCCTCCACCGGACTCACCGCGGGCCGACCGTCGATCTCTCTGGAGGGGACCAGCCCGACGAACCCGTCTCCGAGCTCGACGAAGACGCCGATGGGAACTGTCTTCTCCACCATCCCGCGGGTTTCCTGCCCCACCGTGCGGTTGGCAAAAGCCCGCAGGGGGTCGGGCTCCAGCGCCTTCAAGGACAGTCTGGCCTCCGCGTTGTAAGTGTCGAACTGGAGGAACTCGCACGAGACCCGCTGGCCTACGTGAACGACATCGGTGGGGGCGTCGATGTGCCGCCAGGACAGTTCGGGGATCACGATGAACCCGACACCGGGGAAGAGTGGATGGGCAGGTCCGTCGTCCAGGGCCACGAAGACCCCGAACCGCTCGATCGCCGCAACGGTGCCAGACAAGATGTCGCCGCGGTGCAAGGTCTCCAAAAATGCCCAGAGTTCCGGGCTCTCCGACTGCCAGTCCATACCGTCACCCTGGCACACGACATCGCGGGCCGACTATGACCTCGACAGACTGAAGCCCCGCCGTGCCCCAGCAACCGGAACCATGATCGGCCGGACAAGTCGTAGGGCGTGTTGCGAAAGTCCCGCCTGCCCGACGGCGCCTGGCACGCACGCTCGCCGCGTTGTCGGGATCACCCCGATACCTCCAGTATCGGGGCGACCCTCCGCCTTGCGATCGCACGCACCAGACGCCGTCCGGCCCGCCCTTCGGGCGCCCGGCGCTACTCTCGCAACACGCCCTAGCCGCCGTCACCGGAGTCCGGGAGCGGCGCGAGGAGGAGGCACGGGCAAGGATCGACAGCGCCGCGACGGGGCTGGAGGAACAGAGACCGTGACCACGGACACGACCCGTCCAGACAGCGCCGCGCTGTCGCTGATCGACGACGTACCCGCCCTCGCCGCCCACGCACGGCGGGCCACGCTCCTCCGGCCGACGGCGGGCGACCCCGGCCCCCGGGACAGTTCCGTCGGCGGCCCGCTGCTGTGGCCGGCGGACGAGCCGTGGCCGGTGTGCCGGGCGCCGCACGTGGTGCGGAAGCGGGAGAAGCTGTCGGACGCCGACCGTGAGGTCTGGGAGGAGTGCGACCGCCGGATGAAGGCCCGCAGGCGGGCGCGGGGCCGGGGCGCCTCCGTCATGACCGCGGAGGAGGACGCGGCACGGACCCGGATCATGGACGGGGCGGGCGCCGTCGACCTGAGGACGTGGGAACGGATCCGCACCGTCTCCGAGTACCCCGCAACCCCCGCCCCCATGGTTCCGGTGCTCCAACTCCGCGCCCAGGACGTCCCGGACCTGCCGATGCCGGAGGGGACGGACCTGCTCCAGCTGCTGTGGTGCCCGGACGACCACGCCGAGCCCCCCGGTCAGCCGCGCTACTGGGGACCGAACGCCGAACTCCGCCACCGCGCCGCGGAATCGGTCGGCACCGTGGCCGACCCTCCGCGACCGGAGCGCCCCCAGGACGTCTACCTCCCCCGCCCGTGCGTCCTCGACCCGGTCCGCGTCGTCGACCTGCCCGAATCGGACGAGCTCCCGGCGGAGACCGTGGAAACGGCCCACGCCTGGGCGGAGGCCCGCGGTCTCGCGTACGACCGTCACCTGTCCTGCCTGCCGGGCTGGAAGGCCGGGGGCTGGCCCGGCCGGCACCTCACCGACCTCGTGCCGATCGACTGCTCCTGCGGGGCCCGGATGCGACTCCACCTGACGCTGGAGAGCGGGCGCGACCCGCGGCTCAACGTGGGCCGCTCCGGCGAACTCCGTGTCTTCACCTGCCCGGAGGACCTCACCCACCCCTTCCGCCTGAACGTGCAGTGACGCCGTCCCGGCGGCGGGATCACGCGTCGTGACGGGACGGGACGGGGCGAGCAGCGAGCCGGCCAGGACGAGGTGACGGTGGTCCGGTTCGAGGACGTGGCGGGCGGTGTCGAGCATCGCCGTCAGTTCGGCCCTGGCCTCCGCCCCGCGGCCGACGGCGAGCAGGCCCAGCCGGGAACAGGGCCGTCCCTCGTCGGCATGAACAGTGACACGCTGCCCCATCGCGTGGCGTGGAATCCCCTTCTCGCCACGCCACCCCCGATGTCGGGGGTGGTGCCGCAACTCCCGGCCGTGCCACCAGACTTACGGCAGGGCGCGCTGCCTACCGGCCGAAGATCGACGAGGCGGGCCGGAAGCGGGTCATCTCCTCCGGGGCGTCGAGTTCGTCGGCGCCGTGGAAGGAGAACGACGTCGTCGTGCCGGCGACGAGGTCGTGGACGAACCGGCTGCACGACATGTCATGTGCTTCCCAGAGCGGGCCGCGCCCCTCGTTGAGGATCACGGTCCACTCGTCCGGGTCGATGCCCTTCCAGCTGCTCGGTGCAGTGCGGTCCGCGGGCACCCTCGCCGCACTCGGCGGCTCCGACGGGAGCCTCGGCGGTCACGGCCGCGTCGTCCTCGTGATGATCGGCAGACATGGGACTTACCCTGCACCATGCCTGTGCGAGCGGGACACGGCGGGCGGCTACGTGGACGGCGAGGCCTCCACGACCTCGGGGTTGACGGTGTCGAAGTACACGTGGTCCGTCGTCGGGGAGAGATGGAAGCGGCCGGGGTAGCGCGAGCCGGTGATGTGCTTGTCGTAGCGGACACTGGCCACCCAGCCGGCGTTCTCCGGCAGGAACTCCGCCAGTTCCTCCGGCGGGTTCGAGGGGTCGGAGGGCTCGAAGGAGTACGCCGTCCCGCCGACGAGGGACGAGACGGCCCCGGCGGGCAGCCGCGCCACCCCGACGACCCGGACCCGCGGGTCCTGGTCCGGAATCCACTCACGGCCCGAGTCGTTCGGGTCGTAGCCCAGCCAGTGGGGATCGGACAGCGGGCCGATCGCGCGGAACCGGCGCCGCAGCGGTTCGACGTCGGTGTTCACCTCCCGGCGTTCCCGCCCGGCCCCGCCGCCTTCGGACGAGCACGCGGCGGTGCCGGCTCCGCCCAGCACGAGGAGCCCACCGAGCATCAGCCACCCACGACGACTCATCGTCGACCCCGACATCGCCCCCATGGACCTCGCTCCCGCCCCCATGAACCCTGCCCCCGCTCCCTTGAACCAGCCCCCGTCCGAGCTTCGAGGCCTCGATGGTACGGCTCTGAAATGATCACGGCATGACAACCGACCCCCATGAAGTGCTCGTCCCCGTCGCCGACGGCGGACTCCTCTGGGCCGGGCGCGGCGGCGCCGGGAGCCCGGTCGTGCTCCTGCACGGCGCCGGCATGGACTCCCGCCTGTGGGACGCCGTCGTCCCCGGACTGGCCCGCCACCACGACGTGATCCGCTACGACGCCCGGGGACTCGGCCGCTCCACGCCACCGAACGAGCCGTTCGGCGACGTCGAGGACCTGCGCGCCGTCCTCGACCACTTCGGCGTACGCCGGGCCTCGCTGGTCGGGTTGAGCATGGGTGGGGAGACGGCCCTGGACTTCGCCCTCGCCCACCCGGAGCGCGTCGCCGCACTGGCCCTCGTCGGCGCATCCGTCAGCGGCCACGACTGGCCCGAGAGCCCCGAGCTGGCCGCCTACTCCGCGGCCCGGCGCGCGCGGGACACGGCCGCACTCGCCGAGCTGGAACTGACGATCTGTGCGGCCATGGGCCGTACCGCTCCCGGCGGGCACCTCGTCGAGACGATGGTCGCCGCGAACGCCGAGCGGCGCGTCGTGAGCGAACAGCACTGCGTCCTCACCACGGGCCGCGACGCCGCACCGCACCTCGGGGAGATCACCGCTCCGACGCTCGTCGTCCACGGTCGCCACGACCACCGGGAGATCGCGGTGATCTCCGGACGTCTCGCCACCGGCATCCCCGGGGCCCGCGGCGAGACGATCGCCGACGCCGACCACTACCTGCCGCTCCGCGCACCGGAGCGGCTCACCGAACTCCTCCTGTCCCACCTGCCCTGACCCGCGGTGCCCGCGACTCCGGTTGACAGCTCCGGTGGCCGGGCGTAGTCCGGAAGAGGGGACCCGTCCGGCGTTGCCGCGGAGAGGAGTCCCATCATGCTCGGCGACCTGATCGGCGAGGAGCAAGGAGAAACCACGGGAATCCGGGTGCTGTCCACCGACGGCGGCCACCCCGTACTGGAGGCGTCCTTCCAGGCGACCGGCACCCTCCTGGGCGCCGGGGTCAAGGACATGGGCACGTACGAGTCGGTCGTGCGGGCCGACGGCACCCTCTTCGGAGAAGGCCAGGGCGTCCTGATGACCCAGGAGGGCGAGACGATCACCTGGCACGGCTCCGGCGTGGGCCACTTCGACGACACCGGTGCGGTCGACTGGCGCGGCGCCCTGTTCTTCGAGACCGCCGCCGCCACGTACGCCCGACTCACCGGCATCGCGGGCCTGTTCGAGTTCCACGTGGAGGAGAGCGGGAAGGCCACCGCCAAGATCTACGAGTGGAAGTAGCCCCCCAGGGGCCTACGACTCAGCCGTACGGTCCGTGAGCAGCAGCGCGTTGAGCGTCGCGTAGTCGAATCCGTCCTCCAGCGCGTCCGTCGTGCCCTGCGCCAGCAGTTCACGGGCGGCCCGCCGCACCAGTCCGTACGCCGCCTCGGCGATCGACGACCCCGCGCTGACCCGGGCGGCCCCCGCCTGGGCGAGCGCCGGGACGGGCAGCGCGCCGGGTCCGGCCGCGACGTTCACCGGCAGGGGCGAGCCGTCCACGAGCAGCCCGATCGTGGCCGCGTCCAGCCCGCCGAGGACGAAGACGCCGTCCGCGCCGGCCGCCGCGTAGGCCCGGGCACGGACGAGGGTCTCCGCCAGCCACGCCGACCGGTCCTCGGAGGGCAGCCGGTGGGTGTCGATGCGGGCGTTGACGAACAGCGGGACGCCCGCCTCGTCCGCCGCCCGGCGCGCCGCGGCGATCCGCTCGGCCTGTTCGGCGACGGGCCGCAGGCTGTCCTCCAGGTTGACACCCACCGCGCCGGCCGCCAGGACGCCGCGTACGGTCTCGGCCACGCCCGCCGGGTCGGTCGCGTAACCACGCTCGATGTCCGCGGTGACGGGCACGTCGACAGCGGCCGCGATCCGCGCGATCGCGCCCAGCGCCTCGTCACGGTTCAGGTGGTCCCCGTCGCCGTGGCCCAGCGACCACGCGACCCCGGCGCTGGTGGTCGCGACCGCGGACGCACCGGCCTCCGCCACGACCCGGGCGGACGCGGCGTCCCAGGCGTTCGGCAGGACGAGGGGCTTGCCGGGCACGTGCAGCGAACGGAACAGCCGGGCCTTGTCCACCAGATTCGTCATCGTCATGCGCGCATTGCACCACGAGCGGCCCGGGAACGATCACTGTTTTTCCGACGCGGGGCCGACGGGACGGCGAGGGAGAGCGCGGACGCTCGGCTCGCCGCTCCCGCGCCGCCGGGTGACGATGGACGGTGGAGACGGCCGAGGGGGAGTACGGGACAGATCCGGGGGCCAGCCGCTGGGAGGCAGTCGTGGCGCGCACCCGCACGACCGACGTACTCGTCGTCGGCGCCGGTCCCGTGGGACTGAGCGCCGCCGCCGAACTCCGCCGCAGACGCGTCCGCTGCCGCCTGATCGACCGGCTGGCGGCCCCGCTCCCGTACGCCAAGGCGGTCGGGATCCAGCCGCGCACGCTGGAGATCTGGGACCGGATGGGCCTGGCCCGCACCGTCCTGGAGGCGGCGGTCGAGATGCGCGGCCAGCTGGTCTACGTCGACGGCCGGGAGCGGGCGCGGATCGAGCTCGCGCTGCCGCCGGAGGTGCCGTACCGCTTCGCCGCGCTCCCGCAGTACGCGACCGAGCACCTCCTGGAGGAGTACGTCGCCGGCCTGGGCACGACGGTCGAGCGCGGCACCGAACTGCTGTCGTTCACCCAGGACCCGGACGGGGTCACCGCCGTCCTCCGCACCGCCGCCGGCGCCGAGGAGGAGACCCGGGTGGGGTATCTGATCGGCTGCGACGGCGCCCACAGCACCGTCCGCAAGCAACTGGGCCTCACCTTCGAAGGCGGGGCCTTCCCCGAGGAGTACATGCTGGCCGACGTCGAGGCCGACTGGGACCTGCCGTACGGGTACGGCGTACGGTCCAGCCACCTCGCCGACGACGGGACCACCGACGACCTGCTCGTCTGCATCCCGCTGCCCGGGACGGGGCGCTACCGCATGTCGATGCTGGTCCCGCCCGAACTCTCCACGAACGGCGCGGGCGCGGCAGGCACGGGGGGCCCGGACGGACAGGCCGGTCGCGACACCCGGCCGAGGGGCGACCGTGTGGCCCATGGCCTGGAGGCGGGACGGGCCCCGGAACTGTCCCACATCCAGGCCGTCGTGGACCGCCTCGCCCCCAAGCCGGCCACCCTTTCCCGGATGCGCTGGTCCTCCGTCTTCCGGATCAGCCACCGGATCGTCGACCGCTACGGCGACGGCCGGGCGTTCGTCGCGGGCGACGCCGCCCACATCCACCCGCCCACCGGCGCGCAGGGCATGAACACGGGGATCCAGGACGCGTGCAACCTCGCCTGGAAACTCGCGCTGGTGTGCCGTGAGGAGGCGGGCCCCGCCCTGCTCGCCAGTTACGACGCCGAGCGCCGCCCGGTCGGCGAGGAGGTCGTCGGCCGCACCGTGCGCCACGCCACCCGGGGCGTCGAGGCCGAGCCCGAGGACCAGCGGACGGTGATGCTCCGCGAGGCCCAACTGCTCGTCAGCTACCGGGGCGGTCCCCTCGCCCGCGGCACGCACGGACCGGCCGGAGCACCTCAGCCCGGCGACAGGGCCCCGGACTGCGGCGGCCTGACGGCGCCGGTCGCCGCGTACCCGCTGCGTCTCCTCGACGTCCTGCGGGGCCGCACGGAGCACGTCCTGATCCTGTACGGGGCCGACCCCGCCCAGCTGGCGGCGGCGGCGCTCTCCGGCGGGGTGGTGCGATGGCCCGACGGCGTACACGACCACCGCCCGCAGACCCTCGCCGTGCTCGCCCGCGAAGCGCCGCCGACGGGTCTGGACGGACTGGTCGCGGTCGCCGGATACCGCGACGCCGAGGGGGAGTTCGCCCGCCTGTACGCCCCCGACGGCCCGACGGGCTTCGTCGTCCGCCCGGACGGGCAGCTGGGCGCCCGCTTCCCGCTCGCCGTCGCCGCGACGGCCCTGCGCGACTACGTCGCGTCTCTGTCCGCGCCACCGGCCGACGCACCGGGCCCGGAAAACGGAGCGGGTCCGAGGGCGTAGCCTGCCCCCGGACCCTGTCGATGCCGCTCACATCACACGCCGGCACACTTGAGAACCCGGGTCATTCGTCATTGCGTCGCGTCCTGCCGTTGGACCACCGCCGATCGAGCTCGGCGGACCAGATTCGAACTGGCATTTCGACGCACCTGGGCCCGGGCCCGGTCGATCCGGCGATGAGCGGCGAATGCTGAGTCTGGAGCAATAGTCTGAGATTGACCGCGGTCTGCCTCTGCCTGGTTGGGCCATCCCGGCAGGAAGTGCCGGGAGGAGGACTCGAACCTCCACTGGAACCGCGGATGTCACGACAAGGCTCAGCTTCAGCTTTGCGCTCCTCGCGCACCCCGGCCGCGCTTCCGCGACCGGGGAGTCTGTGGTGTCCCCGCTACCCGAAGAGGTAGCCGAAGACGGCGTCGCCGACCCGCTGGTCGGTGACCTCGGCGCTGTTCGCCTCCTCACGGGCGAACTTCACCGCCTGCTGGAGCTTCTCCACCCGCTCCAGCAGCTCGTTGACCCGCCGGGCCGGCAGCGCGCCCGAGAACTTCACCGTGGTCCAGTAACCGACCGGCACGTCCTCGTAGTACACGTCGACCTGAGCCGGGTGCTTGTCCGTCGCCTCCGCCTTGACGTGGTTGCGCGGCACCTTCTTCGTACGGACCGTGCGGACGACATCCGTCTTCCACGCGTCCGTCGACGGGTCCTGCGTCCACGACTCGGCGGCGTCGAGGACGGGAAGCTTGCGGACGAAGGTGTTGATGTCCGTCAGCTGCTTCTCCAGGAACAGGAGGTACCCGACGGGCACCTGCCCCACGAGCACGCGTCCGTCGACCGTGATGTCGGCGCGGGCGTCGCAGTTCGCCCAGTCCTTGGTGGCCGTCACGTCGAAGAGCCGGGTCAGCGCCCGCGCGGTGTCGCGCAGCACGTCCTCGGCCTTCACCTGCACGAGCGTCGACTCGGGCGGCAGCTGCTCGCCCTCCTCGTCCTTCGGCTGGTAGGTACGGGAGATACCGGCGAGCAACGCGGGCTTCTGCAGGCCGTGATGCGCCGCCGTCAGGTCCTGGTGAGCGCGGGACTTGACGCCCTTCTCCACTGCGATGATCTGATTGAGTTTCGTTGCCACGTCGCCGACCTTAGTGCGCTGGACCGCATGGGTTCGAACGGTTTTTCACGATGCCGGTCGGCACCGCTCTGAGCTGCGGGAATGGGCCCCGCCGGGGTGTGCGATCATGCGGAGGCCCCGGGGAGGGGCAGGCAACGTACGGGGTGTGAGGGGTAGTTCGTGGGCAAGGACGGGGAGCGGGGCGGTTCGTCCGTACCGGACGAGGTGTGGGAGGAGTTCCTGCGCACCGCGGGCGACGGCGCGGGGGACGCGCCGAAG
Source organism: Streptomyces sp. NPDC015130 (assembly GCF_043080005.1). Lineage (NCBI taxonomy): Bacteria > Bacillati > Actinomycetota > Actinomycetes > Kitasatosporales > Streptomycetaceae > Streptomyces > Streptomyces sp. NPDC015130. The sequence goes on from NZ_JBIBVC010000004.1 coordinate 124,175, forward strand.
GAGCCGTCGGCGCGGGCCCGCGAGGTGGCGGGCCGGCTGCGGGCGGAGCCTGCGGAGCCGACACCCTGGCGTGCGCACACTCCCGTCCGGCCGCGGCGGAGGAAGGGCTGGTACGTCGCCGGGTTCCTGGCCTCGGTGGCCCTCCTCGTCGTCGCGGTGGACCCGGGAAACGTCGTCGGCTGGTCCGACGACAAGGGTGCGCCGCCCGAGCCCCTCGCGCAGGAGACACAACGACCGCAGGAGGCACCGGCCGAGGAACCGGCCGGGCGGGCCACGCTCGACGACCCGTTCCGCGGCTCCCCGGCGGCGCGCTGGGCGGACGGCACGGCGGGGATCACCGTCCCGGCGGCCGAGGCGACCGGGTGGATGACGAAGGCGGAGGTGCGGCGGGCGCTCGACCGGACGCGCGACTTCCTCGCGGCGTCCAACCTGGACCGCAGCGTCCTGCGGGGAGGACGTCCGGAGAAGGCGATCGCGCTGCTGAACCCGGACCAGGCGGACGTCAGCACCTTCGTGTCGACCGCGCTGAGCACACCCGACGAGGAGAACGACCCGCTGCTCCTCTTCAGCCGCTTCGACCCGGCGCAGGCGCGCCTGGTCGGAGACGTGGTGAAGACCCGTGGCCGGATCACGTTCCGGGAGGGGAAGCGCGGCGCCCTTGAGGTGACGGCCGACGTCACCTACGTCTACCCGGTCGCGCCGGCGGGCGGCGGCGACGAGGTCCGCCGCACGATCGTGCGGCGCGAGACCGTGGCGAGCTGGGACGACCCGGAGAAGGTGATCACCAAGAAGGGGACGTTCACCCTCCTCTCGTACAAGACCAGCATGACCAACGGCGGTTGCGGCGGGACGACCGGATACTTCAGGCCGGAGTTCGGCGGCGGGTCGGATCCGGCCACGGACAAGAGCCGGACGGTCGATCCCTACGACCGCAGCAAGGCGATGGGGAAGGGGCACGACGGCTGCGGGACCGCGACCCGGTCGTAGGGCGTGTCCCTCGGACCGAGCCGGGCTCGCGGGCCGGCCACAGTCGAGGGGCGCGCGGGCGCCGCGTTGCCGTTCCGGCAACAGAAGTGGCGCGAGCGGGGAACGGTCGGCGACGGTGGGTGCATGACCGACGACATCACAGCAACAGCGGCGCCCACCTCCGACGGATACCTCGGAGACCCGGCGGTACGGGCCGAGTGGGACAGCCGGTACGCCGACCGCCGGCAGCTCTGGAGCGGGCAGCCCAACGGCGCACTCGTGGCCGAGACCGCCGGGCTCACCCCCGGGCGCGTGCTCGACGTCGGGTGCGGCGAGGGAGCGGACGCCGTCTGGCTGGCGCGCGGCGGCTGGGACGTGACCGCGCTGGAGGTCTCGGGCGTGGCGCTGGAGCGGGCGGCCGGGCACGCGCGGGACGCGGGCGTCGACGTCCGCTGGGTGCACGCCACGCTGACGGACGCGGGACTCGCCCCGGCCTCCTTCGACCTGGTGTCGGCGCAGTACCCGGCCCTGCTGCGCACCCCCGATGCCTCGGCCGAGCGGGCCCTGATCGCGGCCGTCGCGCCCGGCGGCGTACTGCTGCTCGTCCACCACGCGGGGATGGAGACCCGGCAGGCGGACGAGAGCGGCTTCGACCCGGCCGACTACGTCTGGCCGTCGATGGTCACCGCCCTGCTCGGCGACGACTGGGCGGTGGAGGTGGACGAGCAGCGGCCGCGTGTCGTCCCCGACGGCGGCGCCGGCGCGCACCACGCCGACGACGTGGTGCTGCGCGCCCGCCGGCTGCGCTGAGTACCCGGGTGCTCTCAGTAGGTGTGGCCCACGTGCGCCAGGGCCTGCTTGAGGAGCACCCCGCGGCCGCCGGGCATCTCGCTCTGCACCGCCGGCGAGGCCGCCTCCTGCGGACTGAACCAGACCAGGTCCAGGGCGTCCTGACGGGGGCGGCAGTCGCCGGTCACGGGCACGATGTAGGCCAGGGACACGGCGTGCTGACGCGGGTCGTGGTACGGGGTGATGCCCGCCGTCGGGAAGTACTCGGCGACGGTGAAGGGCTGCAGGGAGGCGGGCACGCGCGGCAGCGCCACCGGACCGAGGTCCTTCTCCAGGTGGCGCAGCAGCGCGTCACGGACCCTCTCGTGCTGCATCACACGACCGGACACCAGGGTCCGGCTGATGGTCCCGTCCGCGCCGATCCGCAGGAGCAGCCCGATGCTCGTGACCTCGCCGCTGTCGTCCACGCGCACGGGTACCGCCTCGACGTACAGGATCGGCATCTGGGCCCGGGCCGTGTTCAGCTCGTCCGTGGACAGCCAGCCGGGCGTGGTCTCAGTCATGTCAGACATCGCTTGATCATACTTACCCGACGGCCATTTCGGCCCGGATCGCGTGTCTGCCGGGCGGGTGGGACTGATGTACGTCTCGTGTGCGAAGCCGCCCTCCGGACGCGCCGACTCCCTCGGCGACCGGCACCATTCTGGGCGAATTGTCGTGGTCTGGGCGGGTAGCGAGTCAGTAGTTCTACTGGGAGGTGACTGGGATGGCCGCAGGCAAGAAGGCCAAGAACATGGGCAAGACCGCCAAAGGCAAGGTGAAGGAGGCCACCGGCAAGGCCGTCGGCAACGAGAGCCTGGAGGCGAAGGGGCGCGCCGAGCAGGTCGCGGGCGATGCGAAGCAGGCCGCGCAGAAGGCGAAGGACGCCCTCAAGCACTGACCGGCGACGGCACGGAAGGCCGACGGCGAAAGCCGCCGGCCGCTTCGCGTCCCGGTGCCGTCGGCTCGCGGTGCCGTCGCGGCCGGGACGCGGAGGCGGCGGGCGTGACGACCCGACCGTGGCTGTGCGGACGCCACGGCCACGGGTCGGTGCGGCTCAGCGCCGGCGTCCTGCGGGGCGGCGCGGTTCGTCGTCGGCCTCCTCCTCGTACTCCTCTTCCTCCTGGTCGGCGTCCTCCTGGTCGGCGTCCTCCTCGTCGGCGTCCTCCTCGTCGGCGTCCTCCTGCTCGGCGTCCTCTTCCTCGGCGTCCTCTTCCTCGGGGTACTCCTCGTCCTGTTCTTCCTCCTCTTCCTCTCCTTCCTCTCCTTCCTCCTCCGTGCCCTCCTCGCCCTCCTCGGGTGGGGTCGACTCCTCGCCCTGTTCCTCTTCGAGGGCCTCCTCATGGGTGAGGACGACCTCGCCGTCTTCGATCTCCCCGCGCCAGCCGTCCGGCTCCTCGTCGGAGAGGGACACGTAGCGGCTGAAGTGCTTCAGGTCCAGACGCATGCGCCTGCCCTGGGCCCGCCAGATGTTGCCGGTCTTCTCGAAGAGTCCGGCCGGGTAGTACTCCACGACCAGCAGGATCCGCGTGAGGGAAGGCGCGAGTTCGTGGAAGCTGACGCAGCCGCGCGTGGTGCCCTTGGGGCCCTCCGAGGTCCAGACGATCCTCTCGTCCCGTATCTGTTCCTGGACCGAGGCCTTCCAACTTCGGGTGGACGGACCGACCTTGACCTTCCAGTCGCTGCTCGTGTCGTCACCCTGCGAGACGCTGCGCACGCCCTTGGCGAAGCTGCTGAAGTTCTCGTACTGCGTCCAGTGGTCGTAGGCGGTACGCAGCGGCACGCCGACATCGATGGTCTCGATGATGTTGATGGCCTTTGCGCCGCCCTTGCGGCTCTTCCCCTTGCCGCCGAGCAGTGCCGAGCCCGCGTCCTTGACCTTGTCCTTGATCCCGTCGACCGTATGGCCGATGACGGCCTTCGCGGGTGAGTCGCCCTGGAACAGGCGTCCACCGAGGTCCGCGAGGTGGCCGCCGTTCTCGGCGACGTCGTACAGCCCGTCCGTGAGATCGCCCAGTTTGTCCACGGCCTTGTCCGCGAGGTGGTCGGCCTGAGTGGCCAGGAACCCGGAGGCCTCTTCCATCAGTCGGTCGAACCCGGACCGGTCGCGGTCGGTCGCATCTTTGGTCGCCATGATTCACCTCCGCGCGGTCGGCTTGCGGCGCGCCGTCTTGGCGGCGGTGGTCTTCTTCGCCGCGGGCTTGGACGCCGGGGCGCGCCCCGGACTCTTCTTCGCCGTCGTCCTCTTCGCGGCAGGCTTCGACGCGGTCTTCTTGGCGGCGGTCTTCTTCGCGGCGGTCTTCTTGGCGGGAGCGCTGCGCTTCGTCGTGCCCGTCGCACGCTTCCCCGTCGTGCCGCCGGCCGTCTTCCGCGCCGGAGACTTCGTCGCGGAGGCCGAGGTCTTCTTGGCCGTGGACGTCTTCTTGGGTGTGGCCGTCTTGGAGGGGGCCTTCTTCCTGGCGGTCGGGGTCTTCCTCGCGGGAGCGGCCTTGCGGGCCGGGCTACGGCGCGGGGTCGCCTTGGGCGGAGACTCCGAAGAGGAACGGCGGGCGGATCGACGCCGAGCCGGCGGTTCCTCCGCTTCCTCTTCCTCCTCTTCCGCTTCGTCCTCGTCCGCCTCTTCCTCCTCGTCCTCCGGCTCTTCGAGCTCCTCTTCCTCCTCCTCGTCCTCGTAGGGCTCCTCGCCGTCCTCGGACTCCTCTTCGTAGCCGCCTTCCGCCTCGTCGTACTCCTCCTCGTCCCCGTCGCCGTCCTTGCCCTGTCCCAGGGCGAGCGTGCGCTCACGCAGCGAGTCGGCGAGGCCGGCCATCCGGCGGTTCGCGGTGGCCACGAGGGCCTTGCGCCCTGCGTCGAGCGCCTCCCCCTTGATCTGCTCGCCGATCTCGGCCACCTGCGGCATCTCGCTCAGCTTCTTCAGACCCTGCGTCGCGAGCTCGCGTGGGTCGAGGCCCATGCGGCGGCCGGCGGCGTAGGTGATCAGGGAGAAGGCCAGACGTCCCTTCTTCGCCCGCCCCAGTACGTAGCCCCCGGCGACCGCGGCCGCCAAGAGGATCTTGGTCGTGTCCTCCATGAGCTCTTCCCTTCGCCGGGTGCCCGCGGCCCCCCGCCGCTCGCACGGTTCATAACGGGGACTGCTCCGCCGGGCGCGAGATATGCATGGAAGAGCGAGACAGATCAGGAATGCCAGGATCATCAAGATCTCGTAGGAATAGGGCTGTTTGCCACGCGCAGGGCTGGGAAGCCGCACAAGTCAGTTCGCGAGGGGAGCAGGCTCATGGCCGCAGCAGAGCCGGGCCGCAGCCGGCGTCCTCCGTCAGACGAGGACACGGGCCACGAGGCGCGGGCCGCCAGGCCCGCCCGGAAGGCCGCGGCTCGCAAGACGCCGACGCGCAAGACGCCGACGCGCAAGACATCCGCGCGCCGCGGCAGGACAGGCGCGGCGGCGGCGATGCGCTCGGCGGCCGAGCAGCTCGCCGAGCTGCTGGGACGCGTCCCCGAATCGGTGTCGTCCCTCCGCCCCAGCGAGGACGGGTGGGAGGCGCAGGTCGAGGTGCTGGAGCTGGAGCGGATCCCCGACACCACCAGCATCCTGGCCAGTTACAAGGTCACCTTGGACGAGGAGGGCGAGCTGATCTCGTACGAGCGAACCCGGCGATACAGCAGGGGCATGATCGACCGGCCGACCTGACCGGGCCGGCCCCGCGAAGGGAAGCGGCCATGACCGTGGTGCCGCAAGGCGGAAGCAACGTCAGCAGAAGTACCGGCGGAGGCACGAGTCTCTACGACGTCCTGGAGCTGATCCTCGACCGTGGACTCGTCATCGATGTCTTCGTGCGCGTCTCACTCGTGGGCATCGAGATCCTGAAGATCGACGCACGGATCGTCGTCGCCAGTGTCGACACCTATCTGCGCTTCGCCGAAGCCTGCAACCGTCTCGACCTGGAATCGGGCAGAAAGGCTCCCGCGCAGCTGACCGACGTCGTCGGCAACGCGGTCGAGAGCGGTGCGCGCGGCAAGTCCAAGGGAGCCATCGGCGGTGTCGTGGAGGCGGTGACGCAGTCCCTCACCGGCAGGTCCGACGACGAGGAAGAGTCCGAGGAGGAGCCCGAGGAAGAGGCCGAGGAGCAGGAGGCGGAAGTGGAAGAGGCTCCCCGCCGCCGTCGGCCCGCCCGGCGCTCCGCGCACCGAGAGAGGGAGTAGACGATGTCGCTCTATGTGTACTCCGTCATCGCCGCCGCGCACCCCTGCCGCCTGGACGGCCTGATGGGCGTGGGCGCCGAGCCCGCGCCCGTACGCGCCGTCACCGCCGGGCCGCTCCGCGCGGTCGTCTCGGACATCGACGAGGGGATCCGGCCCAAACGCCGGGACCTCGCCGCCCACCAGGAGGTGCAGGAGCGGCTCATGGCCGACGGAACGACCCTTCCGCTCCAGTTCGGCTACACGGCCCCCGACGAGCGGGCGGTGACCCAGGTGCTCCTTGAACGCTCGGACGGCTATCTGGAGGCTCTGGAGCGCCTGCGTGGCTGCGCCGAGTACCAGGTGAAGGCCTCCCAGGACGAGGACACCCTCCTTCGGGAGGTCCTCCACGACTCCGACCGGGCCCGGCAGCTCAACGACCGGATCCGGGCCGGCGACGCCGACCCGAGGCTGCCGCTGGAGCTGGGGGAGATCGTCGCCGTGGACGTACGGGAGAGGCAGGAGAACCTGGCCGCCGGAGTGGTCGACGCGCTGCTCTCCCACGCGGCGGACCACCGCGTCCGCCCCCCGGGCGACGGCGACGTCCTCAGCATCTCCCTTCTCGTCCACGACGACCACAAGGACGCGCTCCTCCAGGCGCAGGCCCGTCTCGCCGAGAACACCGAGGGCGTCCACTTCCGCTTCACCGGACCGCTGCCCCCCTACAGCTTCGTGTAGCTGGGTGCGGGCTCGCCGGGATCGGGAGACGAAGCGCCACCAGGACAAGCGCCATAGGACAAGAAGCGTCATCGGGACACGAAGCGCCGAGGAGGATTCATGGGAATGCTGACCAACCTCCTGACCGCGCCGCTGCTGCCCGTACGGCTCGTGGCATGGGTGGCGCAGAGGGCCGTGGACCAGGCCAACGACGAGTACTACGACCCCGCCCCCGTCTACGCCGCCCTCGCCGAGCTCGAACGCAGGCTCCGGGACGGGGAGATCGACCCCGCCACCTTCGACCGACAGGAGGACGAACTCCTCGACCGTCTCGACGAGATCGCGCAATACCGACAGAACCTGCCATGACCCAGGAGGTCGGGCGCCGTGACTGACCCGCTTGCCCACCGGATCGCCCCACTGCCGTCCCGCGCGTCGCCGGCGGCGTACCCGCCGTCCTCGTCGGCCAGCCTGGCCGACATCCTCGAACGTGTCCTGGACAAGGGCATCGTGATCGCCGGAGACATCCGCATCAACCTCCTCGACATCGAGCTCCTGACCATCAAACTGCGGATCCTGATCGCCTCGGTGGACAAGGCCAAGGAGATGGGCATCGACTGGTGGGAACACGACCCCTCGCTCTCCTCCCGCCACAGCGGCGGCGCCCTCGCGGAAGAGAACCGCCGACTGCGAGCCGAGCTGGACGCCGTGCGCCGCGACCAGGCCGACGGCAGCCGCGCCGGCCCGGCCGAGGAGAGCTCGGAGCGTCGACACGACGAGTCAGGGCCCGCCGGCACCGAGAGGGAAAGGCGCGCACCATGAACGGCGAGCCGAGCCTCACCTACGTGTACGCCGTCGCCGACCCCACCCCCGAGCTCGGCGAGCCGCCGGCCGACCTGCGCGGGGTCGACGACGCCCCGGTCGCCCTCCTGCTCCCTGACCGGGCCGGACCCGCAGGCCCGGCATTCGTCGTCAGCCGGGTGTCCGCGGGCCACTGGGGAGCAGAAGTCCTCAGATCCCGCTTCGAGGACCTCGACTGGCTGGACGGCACCGCCAGAGCCCACCACCACGTCATCCAGGCCCTCATGGACCGCACCACCGTCCTGCCCCTGCGGCTCGCCACCCTCTACCAGGACGACGACCGCGCCCGGGAGGCCCTGCGCGATCAGCGCGAGGTCTTCGCGGCCCGGCTCGCCCTCCTCGCCCACCACACCGAGTACGGCGTCAAGGTCTACGTCGCCGCCGACGACACCCCACGGTCCCGTGCCGACGACCCCGCCCACCACGGTGGCGCCCCGGCCGCCCAGAGCCCGGGCAAGGCCTACCTCCAGGCCCGGCGAGCCCAGCACCACGCCCGCGAGGAGCGCTATCTGCGGGCCCGGCGAGCGGTGGAGCGCATCGCCGCCACGGCGGCGCAGCACGCCACCCACGTCGTCCGCCATCCCGCGCAGTCCGGTCCGCTCAGCCCCCGCGAGAACGGCGAGAACGTCCTCAACGACGCCTATCTCGTCCCCGACGACCGGGTCGAGGCCTTCCGTTCCGCTCTCCGACAGGTCGGCCAGGACCTGACCGGCGTCCGCGTCGAAGTCACCGGCCCCTGGGCGCCGTACTCCTTCGCCATGCCGGCGAGCCCGCCCACCGACACGGCCGCACCCCCAGGGCCGTGATCATGACCCTCAGCGAACGGGAGGAGCCGCTCCCCGGCCGGCAGGTCGCCCTCGTGGACCTCCTCGACCGGCTTCTGGCCGGTGGCGTCGTCCTCACCGGCGACATCGTCCTCTCCGTCGCCGACATCGACCTCGTACGCATCTCCCTGCGCGCCCTCATCACCTCCGTCACGACCTCCGACGACCCCTTCGCACCCGAGGACCCGCCATGAGCACGGAGCACCCCACGCGACCGCCGCAGCCCGAGCCGGACGCCACCGGTTTCGAAGACGCCTTCCGGCTCCTCCGGGCGCCTCCCGCCGCGCCGGGGGAGCACCTGCCCGCGGCCCATCGCATCCGCACCGACCCCGAGGCCGTCGGAGAGGACCTCCTCAAGCTGGTCCTCACCGTCGTCGAGCTCCTGCGGCAGCTCATCGAACGCCAGGCCCTGCGCCGCGTCGACTCGGGCGACCTGACCGAGGAGCAGGAGGAGGAACTCGGAGCCACCCTCCTCGCCCTGCACGACCGCATGACCGACCTGTGCGTCCAGCACGGTTACACCCTGGAGGACCTCAACCTGGACCTCGGCCCCCTCGGCCCGCTGCTGCCGCCCGCCCGCTGACAGAAAACTCCGTCCGAGACCCGCAGGTCTCGGACGGAGGAGGAGTCTCGGACGGAGGGGGATTCTCGGACGGAAGAGGAGGGCGAGCGCGTCACCTGTGCCGTGTCGAGCACGTCACCTGTGTCGTGTGAACAGGCGATAGACCGCCAGGAGGATGAGCGCCCCGACGATCGCCGCGATCCAGGTGGACAACTCGAAGAAGCCGTCGACGGAATCGACGCCGAAGATGACCTTGCCGAGCCATCCGCCGAGCAGGCCGCCGGCGATACCGATGAGCGTGGTGACGATGATGCCGCCCGGGTCCTTTCCGGGCATCAGCCACTTGGCGATGATGCCGGCGAGAAGTCCGAGGAGGATCCAAGCGAGTATTCCCATGATTCCTTCTGTCTCGCGATGCGAATGGGTAGGTCGACGAAAGGCGGTGTTCTCGGCTTGTGAACCCGGGGACAGGTCAGGAAATCCCCAGGACAGGTCAGGAAAGCTTGTCCTTCGCCTTCTCCTTCATGTGGCGGGCCTTACCGCGTGCGTGCAGCGCCCCGCCCTTGGCCGCCAGCTTCTCGTTTCCCAGGGCGTGCGCGGACTTCCTGACGGCTGTGCCCGCCACCTCTTCCATCTGTGCCTTCGCCTTTTCCCAGGTGCTCATGTCTCGTCCTTTCGCAGGTCCAGGCCCGGCATCCGCCTAAGCCCTGCGCCGAACAGCCGTCGGCAGCACGGCGTGGAAGGCGCGTCGGAACGCCATGCGCACGCCCCAACCCATGAGCCGGAGCTCCCATTTCGTCACCCGCACCAGGAATCGACGGCCGAGAGCCGACGGAGTCCACCGGGCAAACATCCGAGGTCTGCGCCAACGGTGACCGTGGCGGCTCGTGCCGAATTTCACCGGTATCTCCTCCCGAGCGCAGAGTGGCGAACAGCAGCGTTCCGGAATGGGGTTTATTCCTTACGTCGTCTGCTACTTCTTCTGCACAATCGATTCGATTTCAAACGTCGGCACCGGCATCGACTCGCCGGGCGTAGAAGCGGCCGGTCGGTTCGGCCGTCAGTCCGTGCAGCACGATGCTGACCATGACCGTGATCACCATGACCCGGGAGATGAAGTCACCGCCTCCGGCGGGGGGCAGCTCGATGGTGGCGAGGAGGCCGAAGACCACCGTGGTCGCTCCTCGGGGCCCCATCCACCCGAGGAACAGTCGGTCCGACAGGGACAGATCCGTACCGATCAGGGCGAGCAGCACCGGCACGAGGCGCACCAGGGTGACGGCGAGGACGGCGTAGAGGACGACGGAGAGGTGGAAGCCGTCCCAGAACACGTCGGTGACCATCTGACCGAAGAGGAACCACAGGGCGAGCGTCAGCAGTGTCGTCAGGTCGTCGGTCATCCGCACGGCACCCTCAGGGAGATGACGCAGGGCCGGGGCGATGCAGACCCCGGACACGAAGGAGGCGACGAAGCCGTTGCCGCCGAGGGACACGGACAGGGTGTACGCGGCGATCGGCACGCTCAGCACCGCGAGCCGTGCCGCGGCGGGCAGCGTCCAGCCCCTCGCCCAGGACCGGCGCAGCAGCTGTCCCGCCCCCCAGCCGACGAGCGCGCCCGCCCCGAGGGCCCAGCCCGCGGCTCCGACGGCGGTGAGGAGGGCCTCGGCGTAGTCGCCGCCGGCCGTGCGGGACGCGGCGGCGCCGGCGACGCAGAGCAGGAAGAGCGGTGAGATGACGCCGTCGTTCAGGCCGCCCTCGACGTTGAGCACGTCCCGCAGGCGGGCGGGGACGCGGCTGTCCCTGACCAGGGCCCCGGCGAGCGACAGGTCGAGCGGGACGACGACGGTCGCCAGTACCGCCAGGACCCATCCGGGCTGGTCGGGGAAGAAGGCGAGTGCGGCCAGGAAGGCGGCGCCCAGGGTCAGCGGCAGCCCGATCCCCAGCAGACGGGCGACGACGGTCCTCTCCCGGCGGATCACGCCGGCCGGCACCTCGGTCGCGTCGACGAAGAGCAGCAGAGCGACGACGAACTCCACCGAGGCCTCGAAGCCGCCGAGGTCCCCGAAGTCGAAGGTGAGCGGCGGGTCGGAGCCGCTGGTGAGGGCGATGCCCGCCAGCATCATGGCGATCGGTGCGGTGATGCTCCATCGCGCGAGCCGGTACGACAGGACGCACCACAAGAACAGGATGCCCGCGATGACGGTGCCGGCAGACAAGACCATCCGCGCTTTCGGAGGGGATCGCTGACAGGGGCAGCGTAAGCCGGGGCCGCGCGGGGCCGGCGCCGACACGTGCGGGCACGCCGGCGGCGGCCGCACGTGCCCTCCGTCAGCGAGGCGGGCGGATCACGCTCGGCCGGGAGTGGGCGGGGCCGTCGTGCCGAAGGCGCGGCGATAGGCGGCCGGCGAGGTGCCGAAGGCCGTACGCATGTGGGCGCGCAGGGAGTTCCCGGAGCCGAGGCCGGCGCGGTGGGCCACGAGGTCGACGGGCAGATCGGTCGTCTCGAGGAGCTGCTTGGCCAGTTCCAGACGCTGCGCCGTGAGCCACTGCACGGGGGTCATGCCGACCTCGTCCCGGAAGCGGCGGGTGAAGGACCGCAGGCTCATCCGCGCGTGCTCGGCCAGCCGGGCGAGGGTGAGCGGTTCCGCCAGGTGCTCCAGGGCCCAGGCGCGGGTTTCCGTGGTGCTGGCCAGGGTGGGCTCCGGGACGGGCCGGTCGATGAACTGGGCCTGTCCTCCGTCCCGCCACGGCGGCACGACACACATGCGGGCGGCGCGGTTCGCCGCCGCGGCACCGTGGTCGCGGCGGATCATGTGCAGGCACAGGTCGACACCCGCGGCCACGCCCGCGGAGGTGAGGACGTCACCGTCGTCCACGAAGAGCACGTCCTCGTCGACCTTGACGCGGGGGTAGGCCCGGCGGAACTCGGGCGCCAGGTTCCAGTGCGTGGTGGCGGGCCGGCCGTCGAGGAGGCCGGCGGCGGCCAGCACGTACGACCCCGTGCAGATGGACACCAGACGGGTGCCGGGCCGGATGCCGGCGATGGCCGCGGCGACCTCGGGCGGGAGCGGGCCGCCGGTCCCCAGCTCGGGCATGGCGTGCGTGGGCGGGAGGACGACGGTGTCGGCGGCGGCGAGGGCCTCGGGACCGGCGGCGGGCTGCACGGTGAACCCGGCGTCGCTGAGGACGGGGGCGCCGTCGGCCGTACAGATCGTGACCTCGTACAGGGGCCGGCCCTCCGCGTCGTCGACGCAGCCGAAGACCCGGGAGGGGATGCCGAGCTCGAACGGCGGCACTCCGGGCAGTGCGAGCACGGCGACCCGGTGCGGCGCCGCCTGCGCCTCCGCGTGGCTGTCCGTCGTCATCCGGCCGATCGTTTCGCTCATGGCCAGATCCTGTCACATGCTGGCCGAACGGCCAATACCGCGGGGGATCGGCGTACCGGATGGTGGACACATCGCCGCCGGAACGGTTCCGGGGGCGCGCCGATCGAGACGGAAACGAGGCGGACACATGCGTGCGGTGGTCGTGGAGCAGTGGGGCGGACCCGAGAACCTGGTGGAGCGCGAGACGGAGCGCCCCGAGCCCGGCCTGAACGAGGTCCTGGTCCGGGTCCACGCGGCCGGAGTGAACCCCGTGGACTGGAAGACCCGCGCGGGCGGGGCCCTCATCGAGTGGGGCGAGGTCCCGGCCGTCGGGTGGGACGTGTCCGGCACGGTGGAGGCCGTGGGCCCGGGGGTGGGGATCTTCCGCCCCGGCGACGAGGTCTTCGGCATGCCGCTGTTCCCGCGGCAGGTGGGCGGGTACGCCGAGTACGTCGTGGCCCCGGCGCGGCACCTCGCCCCCAAGCCCGCCTCCCTGACCCACGTCGAGGCCGCCGCGCTGCCGCTGGCGGCGCTCACCGCCTGGCAGGCCCTCGTCGACACGGCGGACGTCCGCCCCGGGGAGCGGGTGCTGGTGCACGCCGCGGCCGGAGGGGTGGGCCACTTCGCCGTGCAGATCGCCAAGGCGCGCGGCGCGTACGTGATCGGGACCGCGAGCGCCGCCAAGCACGACCTGGTGCGGGAGCTGGGCGCGGACGAGGTGATCGACTACCGCGAGGCGCGCTTCGAGGACGTCGTCGCGGGCGTGGACGTCGTCCTCGACGGCCTCGGCGGGGAGACGGCCCGGCGCTCCCTCGCGGTACTCCGCGAGGGCGGCAGACTGATCACCCTGCCGGGACCGGACGACGTCCCCGCAGCCCCGGACGGCGTGCGGGCGGCCTGGGTCCTGGTCGAGCCCGACCACCTCGGCCTGCGGGAGATCGCGGCGCTCGTGGAGCAGGGCAGGCTGAGGCCGGTGGTCGACACCGTCCTGCCGCTCGCCGAGGCCGCGAAGGCCCACGAGATCGGCGAGCGCGGCCGCACGACCGGGAAGATCGTCCTGACGGTCGCGTGACCAGGTGGTCCGGTGGTCCTGGGGTCCTGGGGTCCGGGGTTTCCGTCGCCCCCGTGCCTCAGGTGGCGACGGAGAGCAGGTCCACCACGAAGACCAGGGTCGAACCCGCCGGGATCAAGGGCGAGGGCGACTGCTTGCCGTAGCCGAGGCGCGGGGGAACGACGATCTCGCGCCGGCCGCCGACCTTCATCCCCCGCACCCCCCGGTCCCAGCCCTTGATGACCCGCCCGCCGCCCACGGCGAACTTGAACGGCTGGTCCCGGCCCCAGGAGGAGTCGAACTCCTTCCCGGACGCGAAGGTGACACCGACGTAGTGCACCCGGACCACCGTGCCCGGCTTCGCCTCGGCCCCGTCCCCGACGACCAGGTCCCGGACGGTCAGCTCGGTGGGAGCATCCCCTTCCGGAACGTCGACACGGGGTTTCGTCAGTTCGCTCATCGCCGCCTCATCGCTCTCCGCCGGAAGCGCTCTCTCACGGACCTGCCGGACCCCTGGAGCATAGGCAATCGGCCAGAGCACGGCGTTCACCCGGCACCCGGCACCCGGCACCCGGCCACCGGCTGTCGCCGGCGGCCGGATGCCTCGTGGACGTGCGGATCAGCCCTGGAACGGGCCCGCCTGCACGACGCGGACCGCGACCGGGCCACCGAGCTGCAACGCGGGCTCCTGCCACGCGAACTGCCCAGCCTGCCGACCCTCACCGCCGCGGCCCGCTGCCTGCCGGCGGGGGAGGCCACGGACGTCGGCGGCGACTGGTACGACGTCCTGGCGCTTTCGTCCGGCCGGGTCGCGCTCGTGATCGGCGACGTCATGGGACACGGGCTGGCGGAGGCCGCGACCATGGGACGCCTCAGAATCGCCGTGCGCACGCTCGCCGACCTCGAACTCGCCCCGGACGACCTGCTGGTGCACCTGAACGACCTCGTCTCCGACCTGGGCGAGGACCTGTACGCGACGTGCCTGTACGCGGTGTACGACCCCACGGACGCCGGCTGCACCTTCGCGTCGGCGGGCCACCCGCCGCCCGTTCTCGTGGACCCGTCCGGCACGGCACGCTTCGTCGACCTGGAGCCGAACTCCCCCCTCGGAGGGGCCGAGCCGCCGTTCGAGACGAGTCGGCTGCACGTACCCGACGGCAGCCTGCTCGTCCTCTACACGGACGGACTCGCCGAGACGTCGGTGCGGCCCATGAGCCAGGGGCTGGAGCTGCTCCGAACCACCCTCGACGAGGCGCTGGCACACGAACCGTGGCACCTGGACGAGCTCGTGACGGTCACGGAGCTGATCGTGAGCGAGCTGGTCACGAACGCGGTGCGGTACGGGCGCGGCCCCATCAGGCTCCGTCTCCTGCGCAGCGACGCACTGGTCTGCGAGGTGTCGGACGGCAGCCTCACCACACCCCACGTCCGCCGGGCCGCCGAGACCGACGAGGGAGGACGGGGACTCCAGCTGGTGACGGCACTCTCGGACCGCTGGGGCGCCCGGTACGAGACGGCGGGCAAGTACGTCTGGACCGAGCAGCAGCTCCCCGGGGCGGCGGCCACCGGCTGAGCGGGAGCGCGCCGCCGGTCCGGATCCCTGTCCTGCGTGTCCGCCGGAGAGGGTGGAAGGACGGCAGCGCGCTGGAAGGCTTGTGCGGGGAGGCGGGGCCGTCCGGTCGTCAGGGGCCGGCGGCCCGGCCACACCGGGTCCGCTCGTGGTTCGCGCCCGCCCGAGCGGGTGGATCCGACGCGCGGTCCGTGGCCCGTGAGGGGGGCCGCGGACCGCGCCCCGAGGTCTCGTGACGCGGACCCGAGCGGCGGACGCCGCCGGGCGGTACGGGCAGGCCTTCTGTGGTGACGCGGTCGGCTGGGGCACACTGGCGGCGTGCGCATCGTGATGATGACGGCGGGCTCGCGGGGTGACGTGGCGCCGTTCACGGGTCTCAGTGCCGGTCTCGTACGGGCCGGGCACGAGGTGACGCTGGCCGCGCACGGGCTGTTCGAGCCGCTCGTGGCGGGGTCCGGCGTGCGGTTCCGGCCGCTGCCGGTGGACCCCCGCGCCGAGCTGCACTCCGCGCGGGGCCGGCGGCTGCACGACGCGAGGACCGGTGCGGGCAAGCTCGTACGGCTGGCGTCCATGGCCCGGGGAGCGGTCGACGCGATGACGGCGGCCCTGGTGGACGTGGCGCGGGAGGGCGACGTCCTGCTGGTCAGCGGGTCGCTGGGGCCGCTCGGGTACGCCATCGCCGACGGCCTCGCGGTGCCGGCCATGGGCCTGCATCTCCAGCCGCTGCATCCGACCCGGGAGTTTCCCGCCCCGGTGCTGGGCACGCGGTCCCTCGGCCCGGTGGGGAACCGGCTCAGCGGACGGTTCGTCATGACGTCGGTCGAGCTGATGTTCACCGATGCCGTACGGTCCCTGCGGCGGCGGCACGGGCTCGTGACGGCGGGCCGTTCCCGGGCGCGGCACACGCCTTTGGTGCTGCACGGTTACAGCGAGCTCGTCGTCCCCCGGCCCCGGGACTGGCCCGCCGGGCTGGAGGTGTCCGGGTACTGGTGGCCGTACGAGACCGGGCGGCTGTCCCCGGAGCTCGAGGACTTCCTCGCCGCCGGGCCCCCACCGGTCTTCGTCGGCCTCGGCAGCGCCACCGTGCCCGACCCCGAACGGGTCAGCCGCGAGATCGTCACGGCCCTCCGCGCGGCGAACGTGCGCGGGATCGTCCAGCGGGGCTGGGCGGGACTGGGGGCCGGGGGCGACGACATCCTGACCGTCGACGAGGTCCCGCACTCCCTGCTGTTCCCCCGGACGGCCGCCGTCGTCCACCACGCGGGAGCGGGCACGACCGCCGCCGTCCTGCGGGCCGGGGTCCCCACCGTCCCGGTGCCGATCCAGTTCGACGCGGCGTTCTGGGCGTCCCGGCTGACCGCGCTGGGCACCGCCCCCGCGGCGGTGCCGCTGCGCCGTCTCACCTCCGAGTCCCTGGCCGGGGCCCTGCGCCGGGCGACGGAGGACGGCTCCCACCGCGCGCGTGCCCGCGCGCTGGCCGACCGCCTGGCCGTGGAGGACGGTGTCGCTCCGGTGCTCGCCGCGCTGTCCCGAACGGCGAACTGACCACCGGAAAAGCCCCGTTCGGGCGTCGGGACACGCTCGCACACGAGTCCCTGGTTCGACCAGCTCGACCGGAGCGTGTCCACCACAGGGCGACGTGGCCGCCATCGTCGCCCTGTGGTCGATCTGCCGGCTCGGCCACCCGCCCGTGCGCGGCGGCTGTCAGCGGAAGCTCCAGCCGAACTCCACCCCCGCCGACACCCGTGGGCCTCCGAACCCCCAGGACACCCCGGTGCCGCCGGTGAACGAGTCGTCGCGGTTCGACTTCGTGAGCGAGCCGTCGAGTCCGATGCCCAGGTGGCCGATGGTCGCCGAGAGGTCCTTGCTGATGGTCAGGGTCCCGGGTGGGTCGATGTCGCTCTCGCTGCCCTTGACGGTCTTCGCGACGCTGACGCCCGGCAGTCCCCAGCCGCCCGACAACTTCACGGAGACGCTTCCGCCGGGTCCCGAGGAGTCATGGCCGCTGCAGTACTCGAACCCGAAGCCGACGACGAACAGCGAGACGGAGAAGGACGTGCACTCCACGACGCTTCCCTGCATGTTCCGCCGGGCGGCCTCGCGACGTTCGGCGTCCTCGCGGGCGCGCCGCTGCTTCTCCGCCTCCTGACGGGCCTCCCGGTCGCGGTTGCGCATGGCCGCGCAGCCCGAACCCCGCTCCGAGCAGAGGTCCATGCGTCCGAAGACGCCGAGCTTCCGGTCCAGGGGGCTGTCGCAGCGGAGCGGCCCGAGGCAGCGGTGCCCGTCCCTCGACGACGGAGGCACGTTCTCGATCCTCAGCGGCGGACGGGTCAGGCCGGAGATGATGCAGCGGGCACCGCCGGGCGAGTCGACCAGTGCGCAGATCATCAGGCCCGTGCTGTCGTTGAAGCTGGCCGGGTTGTTGTTCGAGTAGGCGAAGCCGTTCAGGGACTGCGGGTCCATCGGATTGACCATCGGGTCGACCGACAGGAACTTGCCGGTCCCGGGGTCGTAGTCGCGGGCGCCGAGCCTCGTGAGCCCGGTGACGGCGTCCTCGGTACCGCCGACGAAGCCGCGGCGGCCCGGCAGCCCAGGCTGCGCGGCGTCCGGCCCGGCGGCGGCCTTCCGGGGAAGCCCGAACGGGTCGAGTCTCCGGCGGGTCGGCGCCAGGCTCGCCGCGTCGACGGCGAGGGTGCCCGTCCCGTGCAGATCGCTGACCTGATAGCTGAGGCGCGCGCCCACCCGGACGGCGATCGTGCGCTCCTTGCCGTCCGCGTAGTAACGGGTCCCGCTCAGCCGGCCGTCGGCGTCCGCGCGCAGTTCGCCGACCGGCAGGTGGAGGGAACGCCCGCCGGCGTCCCGGGTGATCAGGCGGACCCCCTCGGTGTCGTAGACGTACGAGGTCGTCCGCCCGTCCTGCTCCACGGAGGCCAGGTGGTCCTCCACGTCCCACGTGAGCTTCTGCGGTGTGCCGGAAGGGCCCGGCCGCACCGTGGTGGCCCCGGTGGGGCTGTACGCGTAGTCCTGAGTCCGCTCGTCGAGGGCCCCGGCACCGGGACTCGCGGCCGCCGTTCCCGACGGACCGGTCGTCGTCACCGACCGGACGGTGTGCGGCTGGGCCGAACCCGGCTCCGGGTAGTGGTAGGTCCGGAGCGTGTCGGCCGCGCCGGCGAGACCGTGCCGGGTCTCGGTGCGCCGGTTGCCCGCCGGGTCGTAGGTGAATCCGGCCCAGTAGGGTGCGGGCCCGCCGACGGTGCTCCCCGGCTCGCCCTCGCAGTCACCGGACGGCGTCCACGCCTCCTTCGTGCGCCGCAGGTGGTCATGGGCGAAGCACTGGGTATCCAGGCCGTCCGGAGCGTCGCTGCGGACCCGGGTCACGTTGCCGATCGGGTCGTACCCGTAGGTCGTCTCGTCGACCGTGAGCGAACCGCTCTCCCGCTCCGTCAGCGTGCGCTCCACCCTGCGCGTGCCGGGCTGGTAGTACGTGCTCTGCCACAGCGAGGCGCCCTCCGCGCCCTGGGACAGCCGCGCGGGCTCCCCGAAGGCCGTGTAGTGCATGTTCGTGACGTACTCGCCGGCCGTCGAGGTCAGCGACTTGAGGAGGCCGAGCGCGTCGTAGCGGTACACCAGGGTCTCCGCCGGCAGGTCGCCGACCCGGGGCATGCGCCTGCTGGCCAGGCTGCCGTCGGGGTTGTACGCGGTGACCGTCTCGTAGCTGCGCGGCAGCCCCGCCTCGGCCTCGGGCAGGGTCAACACCGTGCCGGTGGTCCGGTTCCCGGCGTCGTACCCGGTCACGAGGGTGCGATAGGCGCCGTCGCCGGTGTGGCGGACGGAGGAGGCGAGCAGGCCCTTGAGGGGGCGGCCGCTCGCATCGGGGACGGTGTCGTACGTCCACTCCGCGAGCAGCGGACCGGTCTCCGAGCCGGAACGGACGGCGGTCCGCCGGCCCAGGGCGTCGTAGGAGTGGACGGTCGTCTTCCCGCGCGAGTCGGTGCGGGTGCGCAGCTGCCCGGCGGCGTCGTAGGTCATCCGGGTGACGCCCTTGTCCGGGTCGTGGGTCTCGACGCGGTTGCCGGCCAGGTCGTACACGTACCGCAGGATGTTCCCCCCGGCGTCGGTGACCGTCTCGGTCTCGCCGCCCTTGGCGTAGGTGTAGGCGGTGGCGTCGTGGGCGCCGAGTGGCTCGGCGCCGTGGAACTGCCGCAACTGGGTCGTGCGGCCCCTGGCGTCGGTGTAGGTGGACGTGGTGGTGCCGCCGTTCGGCGGGACGACCTCCGTGTGGTCCCCGTGGTGGCGGGTGACGGTCCGCCACTCGCGGCCGGGAGTCCTGGCGACCGAGGCGGTCACCCGCTCGGCGCCGTCGTACTCGGTGAGCACCTGTGACGGCACCGCGATGGGGTCGGCCTGGACCAGGTCGGGGCCGTGCTGTCCGGTCGTGTTGTACGGCTTGTTGGTGAGCACGGCGAGCCCGCGCGAGTCGTATCGGGTGTCGGTGACGACCCGGCCGCCGCCCCAGGCCGGCTTCTGCGTCTGACGAGGCCGCAGCAGACCGTCGAACAGGGCGACCTCCGAGACGTAGTCCCCGGAGCCGACGAGCTTCTCCGTGGTGACGGCGCTCGCCCCGTCCTTGCGCAGGAGGTACCGGAATCGCGTGTGCGGCTCCTCGGAGGCCTGGGACCGGCCCGGTTTCCACACCGCGTCCAGCCGGCCCAGCGGGTCGTGCGACAGATCGGTGCGGCGGCCGTTGGCATCGGTCACGGTCTGCGGCTCGCCCCACTCCACCCGCAGCGCGGTGGTGGTCGTGTGGCCCAGCGGATCGGTGACGGTGGTGCTGAGCGCCGGCCCGGTCGCCGGGGTGTGGACGGTGGTGGTCCGCCGGCCGAGCGCGTCGGTGGTCTCCACCGCCCGGCCGTGGACGTCGTGCCGCGCCTGCTCCCTGACGGCGTACTCGGGAGCACCGTCGCGGTACGACACGACCCGCTCGGTCCTGGTCGGGTCACCGGCGGTCGGCGGGGCACCGAACGCGCCTCCGTCGAAGAAGGTGCGCTCGTCCGACACGGCGTGCTCGGGGTAGCGGGCGGGTGTACCGCACGAGACGGCCACCGTCTCGGTACGGCTCACCAGCGACAGCAGCCAGCTCGTGGTGTTGCGGGCGTAACTCGTGCGCACGCAGAGGTCGTCGGCGGCCGTCGTGGTGTCCCCGAGGTCGTCGGTCTCGGAGAGCAGCCCGTGCTCGTCGTGGCGGGCGTGCCGTTCCGTACGCCGCCACCGGCCCTCGTCGAGCGCCGTCTTGGTGACCACCCGGCTCGGCCGGACCATCGCCGCGATCCGGCTGCCGCGGCTCGCGGTCTGCTTGCGCCAGGCGTCCGTGATCACGTCCGTGACCACCGGGCCGCCCGGTCCCCGGCGGGTGATCTCGCCGCGAAGGAAGCCCTGGAGGCCTTCGGCGTCCTCGACCAGGCGGCCGTCCGTGTCCTCCAGCTGCACGGGCGGCTTGGTGCCCCCGGCCGGGTTGAGCCGGTCTCCGTGCATGCCCCGGAAGTAGCGGTACTCCTTCTCCGTGCGCGTCACGTCCGGATCCGTCGGGTCCCCCTTGCGCTCCAGCACCTTGCCGTAGCCCCGCCACTGGGACCACGTCCGGCGCTCCCGCGGGACCAGTTCGTTGTCGTTGTAGCGCCACGCACCGCCGTCGAGGTAGTCGTAGGTGGTCACCTGACTGGGCGCGCCACCGACCCGGTCCGTCTGCACGACCTGTGAGATGACGTACTTGTGGAACCAGTCGTCCCGCGCCTGTCCCTGTTCGTGCGCCCAGTGGACCGGGAAGCAGCGCAGTGTGTTGGTCTCGGCGGTGGGCAGGGCCGAGGCCTGGCAGTTCGCCGGTGCGTAGTCGAGCCTCAGCACACCGCCGGCCTCGTTGTGCACCGTGTGGAGGCGGAACTTGTTCAGCGGCGGAAGTCCGTCGGGGCTGGAGTCGACCCGGTTGGGCAGTGCCTCGCCGTGGAACTCGACGGGCGGCACGCTCGTGCGTCCGCCGGCCAGCCCCGTGTGCGTGACGTCGCTCAGCCACAGCGCCGGGCCGGTCTTGTCACCCGGAAGCGGGAAGAGGTGGTTCAGCGACCAGGAGTCGACGTCGGAGTAGCCGGAGCCGGCCCGGACCTGGGTGGTGACCTTGGCGAGCCGCTTGGTGGTCCAGAAGGTGGGCGCGTACTTCTCCGGGCATGTCGCGGCCGTCGCCGCGCAGTCCTGGTCCCAGGGCACGTCGGGATAGCTCTGGGGGGTGTGCTGCGCACAGTCCGCCTGCGGTGCGCACCGGTCGGCCGACTCGAAGAGGACACGGGCGGGTGCGGGTCCCTCGACGCCCTCCCTGGTGCCGTACTCGATCCGCTCCAGCTGACCGTTCCTGGTGTACTCGGCCTTCGCCTTGGCCATGTTCAGGCCGTAGGAGTTGGTCTCCTTGCCGTAGTGGTACGAGATCGTGCCGCCGTGCCGGTCGACGACGTGGTCGAGGTTCCACCGCCACGCCCGGGGGCACCACGAGGAGGCGAACGTGCCGGTGTGGCAGGGCTCGCCCGCGTCGTTGCCGAACACCGGCACCGTCCACGTGGAGCGGCGCTCCGGGCGGGACCCGAAGAAGTACTGGGTGCCGTCCGTCGTGGTCACCTTCCAGTGCTCGCCGAACTTGTCGTCGTTGGGGGCACCGGTGAGCAGCTCGATCCTGGAGCCGTCGTCGTCCTTCGGCCGCCACGCGCCCGACCCGTCGTGGACGAACTCCGTCGCGCGGCCGCCGTTCATCATCGACACATGGTGGTCACCGGCCCAGCACAGGTCGGCGGTCTTCTTCCGTTCGTCGCTGATGTCGTGGGAGCAGGAGGCGAACGACCGCGTGATGTAGCCGGGCCAGAGGTCCCATCCCTCGCCGACCCAGGACGGCTGGTTGTTGGCGGAGGCGACCCGGCCGTCGACCGCGCCGGTCGAGTAGCTCAGGGCGACCGTGGGCTGGAGGCCGCCCGGGACCGGCGGCACGCGCATCGGGTAGGTCCAGCTGAACGTCCCGCTGTTCGTCGAGACCTGCCAAGTCGCCGACGGCGACAGAGGGGTGGCCTTGTAGTCGCCCGTCGCTCCCTCGGGCGCCGCCGCCAGCGCGAACCGGGTGGAGGGTCCGGAGAGGTCCAGCCGCGCCGCGACCCGGCCCGCCGCGAGGTCGTTGCGGGTGGGGACCGGTGTCAGCGTGCGGCACTCCGCGCGCCGCGGCGTCCGGGCCGCGCAGGCCGGGAGGGCGGCCAGCCGGAGCCGGGAGGCCCAGTCACCGCCGAACGCGTGACGGAACGAGGAGTAGTCCACTTCCACGGCCACCGAGGCGGAGTCGCCCCCACGGGCCGGCCTGCGCAGGTCGAACAGCAGCGCGGCGGGCAGTCCGGCCTCGACCGCCGTGGCCCGGGGGAGCACCGTGACGCCGATGCCGGCGGGCGAGGCCACGTCGAGCGCGGGGTCGACCCCGCCGATCCACACGGGAGTCCGGCCCGCCTGTACGAGGCCTGATGTCTGGTCCGCCGACCAGGCCGGCACGTCCACGTCCGCCGTCTCGGCCGCCGGCCAGGTCACCGAAGGAGTGCCCGTCGACTGGGCGGCGGCCGCGGGGTCGGCCGCGATCGGCTGCACCTTGACCGGGGTGACCTCGACCGGCGCGTCGTACTGCACGGGGCTGGGCGTCCCCCGGCGCGCCTTGTCCGGCCGCAACTGTTCGGCGTCCGCAGGCAGGGCGGCGAGCAGAGAACTCAGCAGCACGCCCGCCAGCACGGTCGCGCGGGCACGGTGCCGTGTCCACGGCCTGCCTCGCATCGGGACGGCCCGGTCCATCGCGTTTCTCCGATCCAGCGTTCGGTCAGCAGTCAGCAGTCAGCAGTCGGGGGGCGGGTGTTCGGGTGTTCAGAGCCGGCGCAGCAGGTGCCCGAGCGTCATGTCGACGGTCTGGCCCTCGCACGAAGCGTCGGTCGAGTCGAAGCGCTCCCCGGTGGAGGTCACCCGGCAGCGTCTGAGCTCGTAGCCCGTCTCGTCGGGCAGCGCCCGCGTCCGGATCCATCCGAGCAGCCGGACCGGCCGAGCCCCCTCGCAGTCCGCCGCGAGGGAACTGAACGCGTCCGACCCGTCGAGGCAGGCGTACAGCGGCCGGGTGTCGGGCCGCTCGACCAGCGAGAGGACACCGATGCGGCCCTCCGCCCGATAGCCGGCGGGAACACCCCCCACGCTGCTCCAGTGATCGCCCGGCCGGTCCGGCTGGACGTGGCGCACCAGCGGTGCGTACGCCCGCACATGGCCCAGGAGAAACTCGGTCTCCTGGCCTTCGCACCCCGGGTGCCAGGAGTCGAAGTGCTCGCCTGCCGGCGTGCGGCACCGGTACAGCGCCACGGTCGCCTCGCCGACCGGCGCGGTCCGGTACACCGGCCCGAGGACGGCGAGCCGACGGTGGCCCTCGCACCGGGCGTCGACGGAGCTGAACTGGTCCTCACCCATCAGGCAGGAGTAGAGCAGCGTGGTGTCCGGCGCACCGACCGGTGCGAACCAGCCGAGTTCGTGCTCCATGTGGTAGCCGGGAGGGGCGAGCCCGCCGCTGCCGGGGCCGCCGGTCGTGACGTGTTCGCCGTTCTGACCGAGATAGCGGTTCAGCCCGTCGCGGGCGAAGGGCCGCCCCTCCTGCGGGTCCGCGGCCTCCTCCGCGATCTGGCCCGTGGTCCGTACCCCGGAGTGCACCCGGACGTCGTCCACCGATCCGGCCCAGTGCTCCGCCGCGGCTCCGCGCTCCTGGGCCCGGCCGATCCGCAGGGCCCCCGAGGCGTTCCAGCGCAGGCCGTCACGCCCCACCGCCACGAGCGTGCCGTTCACGTACAGCCGCAGCTCGCCGGCCGAGACGTCGTACGCCCCGGCGAGATGGGTCCACCCGCCTGACACCGCAGCGGCCGGGGCGGAGGCCTCGTACCGGACGGGGTCGTCGGCGTCGGACCCGGTGGTGGTGAACACCCACCGTCGGCGCGGTCCGTCATAGCCGAGCCGGAAGCCGCTGACCCGGTCCCCGTCCTGGCTCACCGCCGTCATCGAGGACGTGGCAGGCCCGCTCGGCCGGACCCGCGCGCTGACCGTGAAGCTCCCGTCCGTGCGCACCGCCGGCCCGGCGGTGCCGACATGGTCGTCGACGCCGT
The DNA here is from genome assembly GCF_043080005.1 of Streptomyces sp. NPDC015130. Taxonomy (NCBI): domain Bacteria; kingdom Bacillati; phylum Actinomycetota; class Actinomycetes; order Kitasatosporales; family Streptomycetaceae; genus Streptomyces; species Streptomyces sp. NPDC015130. The sequence goes on from NZ_JBIBVC010000004.1 coordinate 148,289, forward strand.
CGAGCGCGACCGCGCTGCCGCTCCCGTGCCCGGGTGCCCAGGCCGCGCCGTCCTGCGGATCGCCGTGCCGGCGCATGCCGGAGGAGTCCGCGGTGCTGTCGGCGGTGTTCTCCTCGAAGGTCCAGCGGCCTTCCTCGACGGACGGCCTGGTGGCCAGCGCGTGGACGTCGCTGTCGACCGCGACCCGGTCCCCGATGTGCACCCGGCCGTCGCTCAGCACGCGGTCGTAGAGCCGGACCTCGTCCAGCGCGCCGGGCCAGGGGTCGACCGGCGCGCCGTTGAACCTGCCGCGGCCGAGCTGTACCTGGCCGCTCGCGTGCCACCGGGAGCGGTGCGCGGCCTGTCCGGCGAACCGGCCGTCGACGTAGAGCCTGATCAGCTGTTCGCCCGCGTCGTACACCCCGGCGAGATGGGTCCACACACCCGCGCGCACGGGGATGTCCGAGGACACCCGGTCGCCGCCGAAGTCGTCGGTGTCCGACACCGGGACGGTGAAGGCCCACTGCCGGGTGTCGCTACGGTACTGCAGGTAGAACCCGCTGGCCCGGACGCCGTCCTGGCTCACGGCCGTCCGCCAGGGCCCGTCGAGCCGGTCCAGCCGCACCCAGGCGGCGACCGAGAAGCTGCCTCCGGTGTGCACGGTGGACCGCTCGCCCATGGCGAGGTGACCGGTGGCGCCGTCGAACCGCACGGCGTCGCCCTGCCGCCCGGTGGTCCAGCCCGTCGAGCCGGCCGTGAGGGTCCCGTCCGCTCCGGAGCCCACGGCGTCCGGGACGGTCGTCGCGGGCAGTCGCCCGTCCATCCGCCAGTGGTGCACCGGTGGAAAGCGGGTGGTGCGGACGAGGAAGTGGTACGTCGTCGGGCGGCTTTCGTTGCCGGCGCGGTCCACACCGACGACGTACAGGTCGTGCGGCTCGCCCCGGCCGGGCGTCACCTCCACCACGGCCTTCCCGTCGACCACCGGGACCTCCCGCGTCGGGGGAGTGACCAGCCCGTACCGGAAGCGCACGATGTCCGGATCGCCGTCGGCCGACAGCGTGAAGCCGCCGGTCCGGCCCACGCCGCCGCCCAGCTCGTCGGGCGGGTACACGGTGGAGGTGACCACCGGCTGTTTCCGGGGCGCCGTCTGGTCGACCGTCAGATCGCACCACCCGGACCAGGGGCCGTGCGCGCGGCCGTCCCAGCCGCGGACCCGCCAGCCGATCCTGCTGCCGTCCGTGAACGTTCCGGGCGGGATCGACACCGAGAACGGCGTACCGGACTCCTGCATCACCGTCGTACGCGCATCGACCCGGTGATCGCCGCGCACCCACCACTCGAACTCGGCGGCCAGGGCACCCCGGTCGGGATCCGCCACGGTGGCCCACAGGGTGGGGGTGGCGCTTCTCGTGTACGGCTCGTTCGGCTGCAGCCCGCAGCCGAGTTCCCCGACGGACAGCCGGTCCGGGGCGTCGGGGAGGGAGTTGTAGGTGACGATCAGCGACGGGTCGGTGCGGAACTTCTTCCAGGCGTACCTGTCGCCCTCGTCCTGGGCCCGCAGCATCAGCGTCACGAACGACCCGCCGCCCACGGCGTCGACCGCCGCCGGGGTGACGTCGAAGCCGATCCAGTTGGCCGGGCAGGACGACGAGTAGCCGTGTGCGACGTTGTGGGTGCCCAGGTGCCGGATGCCGGGGGGCTGGTTCTCCCAGGTCGTCCACGGCTCGACCACTCCGGTCTGCCACAGCTCGACGCCCCGGGGCGAGCACGAGGGCGCGTGGGACTCGAGGACGTTGAACTCCGCCCGCACCACCTGCTTCCCGGCCAGCGCCCGGAGGTCGTACTGGAAGAAGGACCGGGCGAGGACCGTCGGCCGCTCCCACGTGCTGTACCCGACCTTGGCGACGCCGTCGCCGTCCCCGAGCCAGTACGACTGGTTCCGGTAACTGTCCGGCACGCCGTAGACCAGCGCCCAGCCGCCCGGACCCGAGGACCACTCGGGGTCGATGGTGACCGGGTACCGCGTCCGAGGGTCGGTGAGCAACTCCCTGTCCGGGAAGAGGGTGAGGCTCGTGTCGGTCACCTTCACCGGCATCGTCGTCCGACGGCCGGTGGCGGCGTCCCTGCCGGGCGGGTTCGGACCGACCCCGCGCGTGTGCGGGTCGGCGAGGCCGTCCTCCCCCGCGTCCCACATCTGAGGCGCGGGCGCGCGGAGCGCCGGGCGCCCGCTGGTGTCGGTGGCGGTGAGGTTCCCCGCCGCGTCGGCGGTCACGGTGAGGCCCTCGGTCCGCAGTCCGAAGCGGAGCTCCGCCAGCGCAGGATGGCGCGCCGCGGACCGGTCACGTACGACGAGGACGTGTGAGAACCCGTCAGTGGTCGCCCGGACGCCGAGGTCCACGCCGGGCAGGACGTCCCGGTACGTGGCGGTGTCCCCGGTCAGTTCGGGCCGGGGCAGCGGCTTTGGCCAGCTCAGCTCCAGGAGTCCGCCGCCGGCCGAGAAGCGGACGAGCGGGCCGGTGCCACCGCCGGAGAAGGCGAGCGCGGTGGCGGCTCCCCTTGGCGTGACCGATCCGTCGGGTCCGGCGCGCAGGGTGGTGTCGAGAGCGCGCCAGCCGGAAGCGCCGCGGGCCCGGACCGGCCGTAGGTGCTGTTCGAGCGTGAAGGTTCCGTCCGGATTGGCGAAGACCTGCCCCGTCGCCGTCCGTTCGCCGAGCACCTCCGCCCGACGGCCGGTCGACCGGGCCGCCGCCGAGGCGCTCGCGGCCGTGGAGTCGCCCGGGACTTCCGCTGCTTCCGCTGCCGCGGTCGCGGGCAGGGACTTCGGGCCGACGACGAGGAAGACCAGCGTCAGCAGGAGTACATGGATGAGACAAAGCCGAACCCTGCGCATACCGGTCCTTCCCGCCCGCTCGAACTGGTCGAACATTGTTGTGACGACTCGTCACTCAACGTAACAGAGGCGGACTGGGAGTGAGTGCATTGTTCCCCAAACCACTCATTTCGGCGAATGTGACGGCTCGGTCTGCGGTCCGAGGGCCGGACCGAGGTGCGGGAGGACGCCGAGCTGCGTGCGGAAGGTGCGGCGGTACGTGTCCGGCGGGACGCCGACGGTCCGGGCGAAGTGGCGGCGCAGCGTCGTGGCCGTGCCCATGCCGGTGGCCGTCGCGATGGCGTCGACGGTGTCGTCGGTGGTCTCCAGCAGTTCCTGTGCGTGCCGGATGCGTTGGGCGAGCAGCCACTGCAGGGGGGTGGTGCCGGCGACCGCCCTGAAGTGGCGCCCCAGATGGCGCGAGCTCATCCCGGCCCGGCGGGCCAGGTCCTCCACCGTGAGCGCCTGGTCGAGGCGCCGCAGCACCCAGGGGAACAGGTCGGCCAGTGGATGGTTGCCGGGGGCGGGCACGGGTGTGGTCACGAACTGGGCCTGGCCGCCGTCGCGGTGCGGAGGCACGACCAGGCGCCGGGCGATCGTGTTGGCGACGGCCGAGCCGTGGTCGAGGCGGACCAGGTGCAGGCAGAGGTCCATGGCGGCGGCCTTGCCGGCGGAGGTGAGCACGCTGCCGTTGTCCACGTACAGGACGTCGGGGTCCACCGTGACCCGGGGGTGGCGCCGGGTCAGCTCCTCGGTGTGCGCCCAGTGAGTGGTCGCACGCCGGTCGTCCAGGAGCCCGGCGGCGGCGAGCACGAAGGCACCTGTGCAGAGGGAGGCCACGCGGGCCCCCGCCTCATGGGCCTCGCGCACGGCGTCGACGAGTTCGGCCGGCGGGTCCCGGTCGACGTCGGCCCAGCCGGGGACGATCACGGTGTCGGCCCGGCGGAGGTGGTCGAGGCCGTGGTCGGGCTCCAGCCGGAAGCGGTCGACCCGGACCGGTCCCGGACCGCACAGCGCGAAGTCGTACCAGGGGTCGACGATGTGGGTCAGGTCCGCGCCGAAGACCTCGATCGCCAGGGACAGTTCGAAGTGGAGCATGCCGTCGGTGAGGGCCAGGGCAACAGTGGTCACGTCCGGAAGTGTACGGGTCGTGTCGTTCCGGACACTCGTGTGAAGGGTCGTTCCGCGCCAGGATCTTCATGACGGAGAGCGGTGGGTCCCACACGGATCCGCCGCGGAGCACACGGCACGGAGGAGCGGGTTCATGGGATCGGGGCAGACGGTGGCGGTGTTCGGCGCGTACGGCCACACCGGGCGGTTCGTGGTGACGGAGCTGGTGGCGCGGGGTTTCGTCCCCGTGCTGTCCGGCCGCGACGCGGTCAGGCTGAAGGCGCAGGCGGGCGAGACCGGACTGGACGCCCGTCCGGCGACCGTGGACGACCCGGACTCGCTCGACCGCGCGCTGGCCGGGACCGCCGCGGTCGTCAACTGCGCCGGACCCTTCGCCTCGACGACCGCCCCCGTGATCGAGGCGGCCCTGCGGGCCGGGATCCCGTACCTGGACGTGGCCGCCGAGCTGGAGGCCAACCTCGACACCTTCGCCCACTTCACCGACCGGGCAGGGGAGGCCGGCGCGGTCGTCGTCCCCGCGATGGCCTTCTTCGGCGGCCTCGGCGACCTGCTGACCACCGCGGCCATGGGCGACTGGAGCGAGGCCGACGAGGCGCACATCGCCTACGGCCTGAGCAGCTGGCACCCCACCGCCGGGACGCGGCTCTCCGGCGCGGTCTCCCGGGAGCGGCGCGGTGAGCGACGCCTGCGCTACACCGGCGGCCGGTGGGAGTACCGCACCGACGCCCCGCCCACCCTCGACTGGAGCTTCCCGCAGCCGATAGGCACCCGGCCCGTGATCGGGGAGTTCACGATGGCCGACGTGGTGACCGTGCCCAGCCACCTCTCCGTCCCGGAGGTCACGACCTACATGACGGCGGACGCCGTCCGTGACATCGCGACCCCCGACACGCCCGCGCCGACCGCCGTCGACGGGAGCGGGCGGTCCGACCAGACGTTCCTCGTCGAGGCGGTCGTACGTCGTGGCGGCGCCGGGCGGTGGCCCGGGGGCAGGACATCTACGCGGTCACGGCCCCGCTGGTCGTCGAGGCCCTCGAACGCGTCCTCACCGGCCGCGTCCGCACCCTCGGCGTCGCCGCCGCCGGCGAGATCTTCGACGCCGTCGACTTCCTGCACGCCCTGACTCCGCACGTCACCGTCGAACTGCCCGCGTGACACAAGGCTGTCCCGACCACGCGACGGCCACCGGAGAGGCACGACACCATGACTGCACGGACGACAGAACAGACGACCGGACGGACGGCGGCGGCACCGCGCGGCGACACCTTCCACGTGGCCTGGCTGCACGTGCCCCTCGGAGTGGTGATGTTCGCTCTGAGCACCTTGGTGCTGGGCCGGTCGCCGGCTCCTCGTTCGCCGGTGCCGGCGGGCTGAGTGCGGCCCGGTCGGCACCGGCGAACCGGCTCACTTGGCCTGGGTGGAGAGGCTCACGCCGCTGAAGTCCTGCGTGGCGGCGAGGCTGAAGTAGACCCAGCCGGACGGCGGGTTGTCGATCGTCAGCGTCTCGCCGTTGCCGGCGTTGGTGGACTTCGCCTGGTAGCTGCCGGTGGTGGCCCAGCTGCCGCCGCCGTAGTACAGGTCGGCGTTGCCGGTGCCGCCGCTGCTCGTGATGGTCAGCTGCTTGACGCCGGCCGGCAGGTACACGAAGTGGTAGCTGTAGTTGCCGGTGGCGGCCGTGAGGTTGTCCCGGCGGCAGTTCTGGTCGAACTGGCGGGGGTCACTGTGGGTGCAGAGCGGGGCGGCTGCGGCCGACCCGGCCTCCGGCAGCGGACCGCAGTCGGCGGTCGCGCAGGTGGTCGTCAGCCAGGTCGCGAAACCCGCGTCGTAGCGGGTGCCGATGGTCTGCTTCAGGAAGGTGCGGGCACCGGTCCAGTCACCCGCGCGGTACTTGGCGAGCACGGTGCCGACGTCGGCGGGGTGCGCCTGGAGCATGTAGCGGACCGCGAGGAAGCCCCAGCGGTAGACCCGGCTCGCGTTGACCTCGGGGTCCTCGTCCTGTCCGTAGACGGTGTCGAACAGCTCGCTGAGCTTGTACGTGCCCTTGCGGGCCTCGGCGATCGCGTCCGCGTTGCGCTCGTTGCGGTAGCCGAACGAGATGTTCTCGGCGATGCCCTCGACCCACCAGATGGTCGGCGTGGTCATGCCCGCCTCGAAGTCGCCGTGCATGTTGTAGCGGCCGTCGAGGTAGTGGGTGTACTCGTGGTTGAGGTTCCAGATCTGGAAGTCCGGGCGCAGCCAGTGGGCCTCGTGGGCGATGAAGCGGGCCTGGTTGCCGGCGGCTGCCGGGTCGCCCTCCTCGTACATGCCGCCGTTGTCGACGTCGATGTTGTAGATGGCCCAGGCGTACAGCGCGTACTGGGTGTAGTCGTCGAAGACGACGACCTCGAGGTTGGTGTTCACGTCACCGGGGATCGCGCCCTTGTCGCCGATGATGCGGTGGAAGTACGCGTCCTGGTTGATCAGGCTGGTACAGGTGCTGGCCAGCTGGCCGGGGGACATGTCCTGGGCGCGGATCTTCAGGCCCGGGCTGCACGAGTGCTGGATCGGCAGGACCGCCGGGAGCACGCGCTCGCCCAGGTCGCAGATGGCGTAGGCCGCGCAGTTGCCCCGGTCGTACTGGCGCGTGGACCAGCCCAGGTTCATGGTGATCGGCGCGGTGGGGCCGACGTTCGGGTAGCGGTTGATCAGGTCCTTCAGCAGCGGCCGGAGCCGGTCCTTGAGCTCGGGCACGTCGAGGGCGTGGCCGAGGTGGCGGCCGACGTTGCTCACGACGTCCAGGCGGTTCAGCTGCGCGCCGTTGCGCGTGATGAAGCCGGCCCAGGTGTCGAGGATCGAGGGGTCGGCCTTGAGTGCGGCCCGCCAGCCGCGGCCGTCGTTCTTGGCCTTGAAGCCGTTCTCGACGACCCACTCGACGTGCTGCATGGAGAGGTTCATCTGGCCGGGCCAGGTGCCGTCGTAGCCGCCGAGCATCCACTTGACGACGCCGGCGTACCGCCCGGCCGTGTGGGTGCTGTCGATCAGCGTGACGACCTCGTTGAGGATCTCGCCGTTGGCGTCCGTGACGTCCTTGCTGCGCGGGGAGGCGAAGAACGCGTCCAGCGCACCGCGCGCCGCGCTGTCCAGCGCCGTGCCGTAGTCGCCGACGACCGCCGCGTTGTTGTCCTGCACGTAGTAGCCGGCGCGCAGGAACAGCACCAACTGGCCGATGGAGGCGTTGTTGTTGCCCGCGTACGTGGCGGAGGCGTCGCGCAGCGCGTTGGCGACGGTCACCATCTGGGCCTCGTGGAAGGCCTTGCGCGCGTTCTCACCGGTGAGGCCGAACAGCGGGTACGTGCAGTCGATCCGGGGGAGCGCCTTGAGCTGCTGGACCAGGGCGCTTCCCGTGGCGTTGACGACCCCGCCGAGGTCGGGGCACTCGACCGCGGCGGCGGCCGAGGACCGCTTGCCGGCCTTGGGTGACGTGACCTTCGGGGCGGGCGCCGGGCCGGACTCCTCGGTGCTGTCCTGCGAGGAGATCCGGAAGCGGGAGCTGTTGCTCATCGCGTCGGGTGACTTGGGCACCGGGATCGACCGCGGCGCCGGGGCCGCGGCTCCCTGTGAGGTCGTACGGGCCGGGGTCGTGGCGCCGGCGGAGGCGGCCTGGCTCTGCGGCGCGAACAGGCCGAGCGCGATGAAGAAGGCTGCGCCGAGCGCGGGCAGTCTGCGCGCGTTGGCTCTCGATATCCGGAACGGATGCATCTGTGGGGGCCTCCGGGGCCGTTGAAGCCGCGTGCCGGGAACACGCGACGATGATGTGTGACATGTAAAATTGCACAGCTGGCTACGTGCCGGAAGGGTTTCGGTCAGATTTATCGCGCGCCGCAACGGAAACGTTGTCAACTTCCGCGCCAGGGAGGCCTGGGACCCCAGGACCACCACCCCACCACGTACACGGAGAGCCGGGCCCCATTGGGTGGGGACCCGGCTCTCCGTCACCGGCGTGCGGGCACGCCTCAGTCGCTCTCCGCCGCGGGATCCCGGGACCCCCGGCGTCCTGCCCGCTGTTCCCACAGTGCGGCCCTGGCCGCGGCGGCCTCCCGCGCCAGTCGGTCGGTCAGCAGCCGCACCCGTGCCGCGCGCTCCGCGCCGGTCAGGCCGGTGAGGCCCAGTCTGGCGTCACGCTCCTCCTGGGACATGCACCCTCCCTCCGAACCGGTCGCGACTCACCCGCGCCAGAGGTTGGCGAAGGCGGAGTTCTCGATCGTCCGCCGCTGCCGTACGGCCTCCAGCTCCATCACCGCGTCGTGGACGGCCGCCACGACCGCCGTCACCGCCTCGTCACCGAGCCCGGGCGTCTCGTCGGAACGTTCGCCGATGCCCACGGCGGAGGCGAGGGCGGTCAGGACGGGCTCCTGCGCCTCCCAGCGAGCCGCCGCCCTGCGGCGGCCGGGCGTGTCGACCGGTTCCACGACGTCCTTGCCGAAGGACAGCAGGCCGCTGCGCTTCCGCGTCAGCTCGCCGTCCTCCTCCAACGCGGCCTGGTACGCCGCCGAAAGATCCTGGCCCCTGCGCCACAGCCACTCCTCCACGCGCTCGTGGGGCGGCTGTCGGGTGAGTCGCTCCGCGGCCTCGCCGAGCAGCTGATCGTCGAGCGTCGGTGACTCGCCCGGCACCAGGCGGTCACCGTCCACGGTGACGGCTCCCGAGCCGATCAGGTCGATCAGCTCGGCTCCCGCGAGCGCGAGCGACAGGTCGCCCTGCCCCACGGCGTGCTCGGGTCCCGGGTGGTCCAGCGTGATGACGAACAGGTCTTTCGCCGTGGTCATGAACGGCTCCCTTCGGAGGCATCGACAGAGGTACGTCCGCACCGGCCCGCCCCACCCGACCCGGCCCGCATCCGGAGCCGGCTCGTCGGCGGGGCGACACCCACGATCAGTATCGCTTCCGCCCGAGCGGCCAAATCCCCGTGACGGGACGGCAATTCCCGGACCGCCCGAAACGGGGGAGGCGGTGCGGGCGCGGATGGGGAACACTACGCCGGGTGATCGTGATGCAGCCCGTCCTGGAGATCTGGACCCCCGAAGGGTTCGACCTCTGGCCCGTCGCCGAAGTCGAGCCGTTCGGCTTCCTGCCGTTGGACGGCGCACTCACACCAGCCGAGGTCGGAACGGCGGTGATGCGCATCGCGGCCTGCAACGACCTCGACCCCGACGGCGACGACCGACCGCCCCGACCGGCCGACGCACGTGACGCCTTTCTCCACGGCCTGCTGACCTTCGACACCCTCTTCGCCGCCGGCGGCCTGCGGGTCACCGACACCTCCACGGGTGTCATCTTCCGGCCTGGCTGCTGCGACGGCCTGGAGGACTGGCGTGACTGGCAGGAGCTCGCCCGGAACGGGGGCGTGCTCGGCTTCGGCCACGATCCGGTGTCGCCGGTGGCGGAGCGCTTCGGCGACGACGTCCGGCTCACCGTCGACGCCGAGCAGAGCGACAGCCCGGTGATCGAGCTGCCCGTCACCGCACTCCGTCACCTGCTCGCCGGAGTCGAGAAGGACCTGGCCGCCTTCCTCGCCCTGGCGGCGGACTGGACCGTCCGGCATCTGCCGGACCGGCACGCCCCCGTCGCGGCCGCCCTCGCCCGCGTACTCGACCTGCCGGCACCGCCGCGGCCGTAGGACGGCGGTCCGGCGCGCAGACCTCCGAGCCCGGCATGATCCGAAAGGCAGGCTCTAAGCACAGATGCGCTTGAAGGAGTCGGCACCGGGCCGGGCGCGGAACTTCACCTCGTGCCCGGCGTCGTCGGTGAAGACGGCCTCCGTCCTGGACGTCACGGTCATCGTGCCTTGCTGGGTGGGGTTGCCCCACCCGTCGGGTGGGTTGCCCGAGCCGTCGGAGAGCGGGGTCACCGCTTCGAAGTAGGTCGAGCCGACACGGGCCTCGTCGATCCCGCAGTGCGTGTAGAGCTCGAAGGGCATCACCTGGAGGGAGGGTGTGGCCCGGTCCGACGGTGTGGCCCGGTCGGGCGTGGCCCGGTCGGACGGCGTGGTCCGGACCGGGGGAGCCGCCTGGGCCGGGGGTGTGGCCCGGTCGGCCGTGGTGCCCCTGTCGGCCTGGGCGACGCAGCCCGTGAGGAGCCCGGCGGCCAGGGCGAGGGCGATGACGATGCGTTCAGGTCTCACAGCCATGGCCCTTCGACGTTCGGGCCCGGCAGGCGGTTCCGTCGGCCTGACCGGGTGAATCCTGGGGCATGGTGCCAGCCAGGACACGGCCCGGCCGTCCCATTTGTCGAGCCGGTCCGGATCCTGACGCGTGTCGTGACATCGTGGCGGCATGACCCTCACAGTTCGCCCGGCATCGGTGTTCGAGGACGTCCGGGCCCTGGTCGGGCCGAAGTCCGCCGGCGCCAATGTCTGCTGGTGTCTGAGCTACCGGATCCCGTCCAAGCTCAACAACGAACTCCGTGGGGAGGCCCGTGGCGAGTACGTCGCCGAGCTGTGCCGCCGTCAGCCCCCGCCGGGGGTGATCGCCTACGACGGTGACGAGCCGGTCGGCTGGGCCGCCGTCGCGCCGCGCTCGGACACGTCCTTCGCCCGCAGCCGGACGATCCCGCACGTCGACGACCTCCCGGTGTGGTCCCTGTGGTGCATCCGCGTAAGGCCCGGTCACCGCAAGCAGGGGGTCACGCACGCGCTGATCGCAGGAGCCGTCGAGTTCGCCCGCTCCCAGGGAGCCCCGGCGATCGAGGCGTACCCCCTGGACAACGGGGACGCCCGGGTGGACACGACGATGGCGTACGCGGGGATACGGAAGAACTTCGAGCGCGCGGGCTTCACCCACGCGGCCGACACCACCTCGGTGCTGGCCGGACATCCGCGGGTCGTCATGCGACTCGACCTGCACTGAGAGAACAGCCCCGGACCCAGGCAGGCAGCTGCGTGCTCCTGGGTCCGGGCGGGTGCACCGGAACGCCGGAACGTGACGTCAGCGGATCGAGGGCGCGCCGGGCAGCCCCAGAGCGACCAGGAGGGCTGAGCAGAGCTCCTCGGCGAACAGGGCCGTCCCGGTGAGCGTCCGCCGTATGGCCTCCTCGTCGGGCGCCAGCCCTACGGCGGTCGCCCAGGCGAGCGAGCCGGCCACGGCGGGCTCTATGGGGAAGTGCTCCAGCGGTATCTCGTAGCTCTTCGCCATCCTGCGGTTGAGCAGGCCCTCCCAGCTGATCCCGTCCGGCGTGAGGGCCTCGGCGAACCCCACGTCGCTGTCGAGGAAGGACACCATGACGGCCGGTGCCCCCGTTCGCCGGACGAGGTCCCCGAAGCTGAGCCGTCCGGCGTCCGCGAAGTCCGCGACCTGCCAGCCCCCCGCCAAGTGCTCCGTGTAGCCGTCGACGCCTGCAAATCCTGTTGCCCGCATGAGTCGTGGCAGATCCCCGGCGTACCGGGTCGTCACTGTTCCCCCTGTGTTTCCCATGGTCGGCAAGTTAACCGGATGCCACTGACAAACCCGCTCGTACCGCTGCGACCCAGGCAACACGGGAAACCTCGGGACGGCGTCCCCGCGGGTCGCCACCCTGCTGCCGGTCGACCTCGCCACCATGCCCCCGCGCCCTGAGGCCCGTCGTCGCGGTCCCGCAGACGACGCCTGCCTGGCGTCTCTCCGGTTCAACCGCTACGGCAGACTCTCGCCCATGGGACACTCCACCGCCTACCCGTTGCTGACGACGACGGACCTCGACGCGCTCTTCCGCCTCGCCGAACGGCTGCTGACTCTTACCGAGGGCCCCGAACCCAGGGCCGAGCTCTGGGTCTGGGTACACCGCCGCGAGCAGCTTCGACGACTCCTGGCCGTCGTGCCGGGTGCCGAGACCAGTTCCTACGTACAGTCCCTTTCGGCCGAGCCCGGTGACGGCCCAGTGCCCGACGACCACCTCTTCCTCGAACTGGATGTCCCCCTCGGGACGCCGTCGCGGCCGCCCGTGCGGTACTGGAGATCTGCCCCGACTTCCAGCTCGCCTGGGACTCCTTCGGCTGGCCGCCCATCCCGGAACTCGGCCACACCGCGCTCTACAAGTACCCCGCCGTCCAGATCAGCTTCCACCACCGTCACGTGGACCTCGGTGAGAATCCGGCTCCCGACCACACCCTGTACCTCCATGCCGACGGTTTCGAGGACAGGGCGGAGTGGCTCGCCCACCGGGTCGGTGCCGAGGTGATCGGTCCCCCGATGGACGGGGGGTAGCGGGAGAAGGCGGCGGTCGTCCCGCCTTGTACGACCGACAGCCACGCCTCGGCCGTGGTGGCCGGCCAGGCGTGGCGTCCGTCGGGTCCGTCGGGGCGGTCGACCGGCACGGGCTAGTTCAGGAGCGTGGCTCCCGCCCAGTCGGCGTGGTCGCTGTTGATGCCGTCGCCGGTGTCGGTGGCCTTGAGGGTGAGGGTGGTGACTCCGGTGACGTCGAGGTCGATGGAGGTAGTGGGGGTGGTGGGGGTCATGGGGGTGGGGGATTCGTAGAGTCTGGTGCCGTCCCCCCAGACTTCGAACTTCACGGTGGCGTTGCTGCCGACCTCGTCGTCGATGCCCAGGTCGGACCGGAAGCGGGTGTAGCCGTTGTCGAGGGCGTAGGTGATGGTGCTGTTGGCGTGGGTGCCGATGCCCTTCGCATACGTCGTGCCGTTGAGCCTGATCGGGTTGCCGTCGACGCTCTTGTCCTTGTTGACGTTGCCGAAGTCGCTGCGGGCGCTGCTCCAGGTCAGCGAGCTCAGATCGACCTGCCGCCCGTCACCGCCGGTGGAGGCGGTGACCGCGTTGCTCGCTCCGGAGACGTTCCCGGCGGCGTCGACCGCCTTCACCGTGAAGGTGTACGGCGTCCAGGGCGACAGCCCCGTCGCGGTGAAGCGGGTGCCCGTCCCCGTCGTCGTACCGATATGCGTCGTACCGCGGTAGACGTGGTAGCCGGTCACGCCGACGTTGTCGTCGGACGCCGTCCAGGCCAGCTCCACACTGTCGGAGGTCGCGCCGCTCGCCGCGAGGCCGGTCGGTGCGGTGGGAGCGATGGTGTCGCCCGCCGCGGTCCCGGCGGTCGCGGTCACAGCCGCGCCGGCGGGTACCGGCACCGTCACGTACGAGACGGTCTTGCCGTACAGGGACTTTGTCTGCGCCGCGTACGCCGTGCCGTTCACGGTGATCGTGTCGTGCGTGCCGTAGAACTGGGCCTCCCAGTTCACCGTGCCGCCCGCGTTGTTGGTGAGCTTCGACGCCGTCGTGCCGGTGTGCTGGAGCTTCAGGTCGTTGTCGCCGACCTTCAGGTGGTCGATCTCCACCCACGGCGTCTCGGACGTCAGCCGTGAGACGGTGGCGACCCTGTCGTTCGGGGCGTCGGGCTGCATGCCCATCATGCCGTCGATCGTGCTGCTCACCGCGAGGAAGGAGATCTCGGGGTAGGCGTTCCTGTCGGCCATGAGCTTCTTGAGCCAGGCCCAGCCCTCCGCCGAGCGGTTGTACTGGTAGAACATCTCGGGCAGGTAGGAGGTCGCCTCGACGTTCAGGTCGTCGTCGTTCGCGGCGATGAAGTCCAGGTAGCCGCTGGTCCGGGGGCCGTGGTCGCCGAGTCCGGTGAGCATCATCAGGAAGCTGGCCTCGTGGCCCCAGCTGCTGTAGCCGGTGCCGGCGGCGTCCTTGCCCCGGATGTAGCGGTTGTCGGCCGAGTCCCACCAGTTGTTCTCGAAGTGGGTACGGACCCGCTTGGCGCGCTCCGTCCACGTGGTGCTGCCGGCGTTGTCGCCCCTCGCCTTGAGGATCGCCGAGTACGCCAGCATCGACTGGTACTGGTAGCCGAGGGAGTCGGCGGCCGAGACCAGGTTCTCGTTCGGGAACTCGAAGAACGTGGCCGTGTACTCGCCCGGTTGCTTGCGCGAGACGGGCTGCTCCGCGGCCGGGTCGGCGTCGTTCCACGTGACCTCGTGGCCGGTGAGGAACGTCCCCATCGTCGAGTCGTAGAACTTCGACAGGTCGGGGTCGTTGAGCCAGGCCGGGTCGCCGGTCCACTGGTACTGCTTGTAGGCCTTCGTCATCAGGTTGAAGGGCGAGGGAAGTTCACGGAATCCGGTGCCGTCGATGTAGTACATCGCGCCGTACGAGCTGTGGGCCCACAGCGGCCAGCCGTTCTGGCCCGGGTCGTCGGCGTCGGCGGCGAAGGTCTTCATCATGTGGAAGGTCTCCGCGTCCAGGCCGACGGCGTGCGCGCCGTCCGACTGGTGGGAGATGTCGCGGTTGTAGTACGACTCGCGGTTCGTGTACGCGCCCCAGTAGCCCGGCTCCACCGTCGGGTGCGATGCGTTCTTGAGGCGCCACCACTCCGGTTCGTGGCCCATCATCGGGTTGCCCGGGTAGAACGTCATGGCAAGGGCCCGGTTCTTGCCCCAGGTGAAGCCGTCGTTCAGTGCCGCGTTCGGGGACCTGATGCTGAGGGTGCTGGTGGGCGCCCCCACGTGCTGCTGGATGGTGAGCCGGTCGATCCGCGGGATCTCGCCCGCCGAGGTGGCGGTCAGCTCGATGACGTCGCCGGGCTTGAGCGCCACCTTGCTCGACGTCCGGGTGTCGATGTTGACCGGGTCGGTGTGGCCGCGGCCGTGGCGGCGTGAAGTGCCCCAGGAGTCAACGGCGGTGGAGTTCACGGTGATCTCGTATGTCACGCCGTTCTCGGTCATGCCGTTGTACCGCGTGATGAGGTCGTACGTCCCGACAGTGCCGGAGAAGGTGGTCCTGGCGGAGCTCGTCCCGCCCGAACTGCCCCGGACGTAGGTGACGTTGTCGACCGTCGTCCCGCTCCAGGTGTGGTTCACCGTGTCCGTCGCGAAGTTGGTCAGCGACATGTTCTCGGCTTCGATCACGTACGGGCCCGCCGCCGCACCGGCAGCAGTGGCGGCCATCGCCGGCGCGGGGCCGGGTAACGCGAGTGCGGTGCCGACCACTGCGAGCACAGCGGTCATCGCACAGGCAGAACGACGCATTTGCGGTCGATCCCTTCGAGTGGGGGACCCCACCAGAGGGGGGATGACAGCCGCCGTGGCGGGCCTCTTCCGGTGGGGGTGAGGGTGGCTGAGCGCATGGAGCGGTGGAGGCAGGAGCGAAGCCGCCCGGCATCGAGCTCCTGTCTCTCTGTTGAACTCTGTTGCATATTGAGGCTTTGAGTGAAGTCGCTGTCAATACTTCGCGCTCGCATCTCTTGTGCCTGCTGTGCATGCGGGGGCGAGGGACTGGCGGCCTTCAGCAGCGGCGGCAGGGTGACGTCCCCGCTGGTGCGCAGAGTCGGGATGCTCCATGAAATGGCAGGTCGCATGCCTCTGTGAGGGCGATCGGAGTCGCCCTCGGGGGGTGATGGAGGTGGCCGTTCCGAGCGTGCCGGCGATGGGCGCCGCTGAGGCGGATCAAGAACTTTCCATCACCCGATGACGGACCTGCGGAAACTTTTCACCCATACCTTGCAGGTGATGCCGGTGAGTCAGTAGGGTCTCGGCCCGGGAGGGGGCTCTAAAACACACAAGACTCCACACCGCTGTCGGAGGAGAGCGGCGGCGGCGCCGATCACGATGCCGCGCGGGTCCTCGTCGTGGCGGTCGTGGGCGGGGCGTCCTGCTGGTAGAAGATGTCGATGTCCACCTCTTCGCCCCCGACGGTGAGGGTGTCCCACGCTCCGCTCTCCCACAGCGTGCGCAGGGTCGAGGAGTTCAGGGACTCCAGGTGGTTGCGGAGGGTCGCGTCGTCGGGCATGCCGGGGAGGCGGGAGGCCAGCCGGTCGCGGATCGACCGCAACCGCTCCATCAGGGCGTCTATGTCCGCGCTCCTGTCGAGGTCCTTCCCTTCGGACTCCTGGATGCTCCGGGCGATCGTCTCCTTGATCGGGCGGCTGACGCCGTTCTCGTCGGTGGTGATCATCGTGTTCCAGGCGCGGCTCTTGTGCCGGTACTGGAGCATGGACATCGCCGCCTCGTGCCGCGCGAAGTCGGCGTCGCGGAACGGCCGCCCCGTCCAGGCCCCGTTCAGGGAGCGGGCCAGCGAGATCGCCGAGCCCAGGCCGCTGTTGAGCCCGCGTCCCGGCCAGAAGTGGATGGCGTTGGCGGCGTCGCCGAGGAGGAATCCGTACGTCCCCGGGGAGGTCGACGTGGCCGAGTGCAGACGGGTGGTGAACCTCGGCCGCTGCACCATGTCGAGCCGGAAGGCCGTGACGGCGCTCAGGTCCTCCTCGGCGACGCTGAACAGCGCCAGTCCCTCCAGCACCCGCTTCCACAGGGCCGAACCCCGGACCATGGCGGGCAGGAACAGCGTGCTGTGCGTCGAGCACTGGAAATCGCCGTGGCCGTCGCGCCCCATGACGCACGGGCGTGAGGCGATGCAGTCCTCGAATACGTGCCGGACCGGATCAATGCCGACGACTTCCGCCGCCTCGGCGTCGGTGAGGCGCATGTTGAGGAATCCCTCGCCGCGAAGGGCGTTGAGGAGAAAGCGGTTCTGGGCCACGGTCAGCAGCACCGTCATGGGATCCGTGAGTGTCGACCTGACGCGCAGACCCAGGACGACATCCTGAATGTGTTCGCCGTGCAGCGAGTAGATGGACTTGTCGGCGTTGCCGAACCTGTCGGCGAAATACTCGCGCGTCCGGGAACGCCCGCCCTCGCAAATGGCGAGCACGTGATCCTTGGCTCCGGACTCCTGGTGCTCGGCCGGGTCGAACGTGTCGGGGACCAGCCGGATGCGGTCCGGCTTTTCGTTGGCCAGTTCGAGCAGGGTGTCCTCGATGTAGGCGATCCGGAGGTTCCTCGGGCTCCGGCCGCGGATCGAGTCGGGGCCGACGGGCCACATCTCGGTGAACGCGTCACCGCGGAACAGCCGCTCCTGCGCCTCCTCGGGGAGGTTCAGGTACTGGCGGCTCTGCACGGTGACGACCTGCTGCCGGCGTACGTTGCCCTGGCTCTCGTCCTTCCAGACGACGTTCGGCCCGTCCTGGGTCCAGCGCCCGTCGTACACGGTGATGGCGACGCGATGCCCCATCAGGTGCTCCAGGAGCAGGGCGAAACTCAGGCCGACGGGACCACCACCCGAAACGGTGACGTTCAGTACGGGCCCGGCCGCCATGGTCGCCTGCGAGGCGGGGCCGAGCGGGCGCAGCACGGAGAGGTCGAGGATGGTCTCCATGGCGTCGGCCGCCTCAAAGCGGAACGTCTCGGTGCCTATCTCGATGAGATCCCCGGGCTGCAGCTCGTGCGAGGTCACACGCGTCCCGTTGACGCGCGTTCCATTGATGCTGCCGCTGTCGTACACCACGAATCCGTGGCCCTCGCGGCGCACCTCGGCGTGAAAGCGCGAGACGTTACCGCCGACGATCACGATGCTGTTGTCGCCGTTGCGACCCAAGGTAATAGGCGTGGTGCCGATCGGGAACTGCTGTCCGGTCAGGGAGCCTTGATGGCCGACAAGCCGAGGAGGCATGGGTCACCCAATTCCATGAGTCACGGATCCGATGACGAATGGCGAAACAGGTAGCTAGACGTTGAACAGCAGCACTGCATCACACACCGCGAGTAGCCCGGCACGCAGGGCAATCCTAATGCGCCCGTGACGTCGCTGAGAAGGCGTACGGAGGGCGGACCACCGCACTGTGGCCATTCCGTGAAGATGTCATAAGGCCCTGTGCGAGCGGCTGGGGCGCATGGGAATGGTGCGGCAGGAATGGCGATATCTTTCGGCCATCCGCTGTGCGACGAGTGGAGCGTTCCGGACCACGTCGACGGCGAGGTCGATGCCCTGCGCCTTGAGCTCGCGGGCCACCTCGCCCGGAGGCGGCGGCGCACAGGTGTCGTCGCCGTCCGAGACGAGGACGACACGGCGCTTGCCGCGGGTGCCGAGGTCCTTGGCGGCCTCGCGGAGCGAGACGCCGATCGGAGTGAACCCGACCGCCTTGAAGCCCGCGACCCGCTTCAACGAACCTCTTCGGCTCCTCCGCTCCGGCCGTCGCGGCGCACCAGCCGGTCGAGTTCCTCGGCGGAGTCGGCCGCGAGGCGGTAGATGCCCTGGACACTCGCCGAGCGGAGCAGGCGTCCGTCCTCGACGTGCTTCAGCACGCGCTCGCCCCGCCGGGAGGTGTACGTGAGCCGTTCCAGAAGGTCGCCGGGGACGGCCGTGTCGAAGCTGAGCGGGGCGCCCGGCGGTCCGACCAGTACCTCGGTGACGCATCCGGCCTTGAGCAGGCGCCAGTCCAGCAACTTCACGTAGTCGTCGTCGGGGAGAACCGAGCCGACGATCTCGTACGGGACGATCCGAGCGACCTCCAGCACCCCCAGCACATGGAGACGGGTGCGGTGGGCCCGCACCGGGTAGATGCGGTCGCCGGGCTGCACGCCCGCGCGCCGGAAGCTCGGCAGCGATTGGTGCGGCCCGCCGAACAGCATCGTGAGCCGCTGTCCGGCGCGGCCGGACCGTTCAAGCTCTCGGCACAGGCTGTTGGTCCACAACGTCGTATAGGAGTTCGGCACGTCAGCACCGTAGCCGTGCCCTCTGACAGTCACCGTCGCTGCTCGAACCCTTCGCGGGCCGAGCCCTGCTCGCGGGTGCCAGTTCCCGCGAGCAGGGGTCCGGGGGCCAGGGCTCAGCGGGCGCCGAAGACCTGGGTCCAGTAGGGGCCGCCGTCGGTGTGGATGCCGACGCCGATCTCCTTGAAGTCGCAGTTGAGGATGTTCGCGCGGTGGCCGGGGCTGTTCATCCACCCCTCCATGACCTGCTCCGGAGTGCTCTGGCCCATCGCGATGTTCTCGCCGTACGTCGACCACGGGTAGCCGGCGGCCGTGACGCGCTCACCGGGGCCGTCGCCGTCGGGGTTGGTGTGGTCGAAGTAGTCCCGCGCCGCCATGTCGTCGGAGTGGCCCTGGGCCGCCTTCGTCAGGGTGGCGTTGGCGCTCAGGGCTCCGCAGCCGGCCTTGGCCCGCTCGGCGTTGACCAGCGCGATGACCTGATCCGCCGCCGAGCTCTGGCCCGTGTCCTGCTGCGGACCGCCGCCGGGGCCGGGGTCCGTTCCGCCCGTGGGGGCGTTGGTCGTCGGCTGCGCCGAAGGTGTGGCGTCGGGAGTGGTGGGGCGTTTCGTCGCGGGCTTCGCGGTGGTGGCGCGAGGGCTCTTGGTGGGCGCGGCCTTGGTCCGCTCCGGGGCGGCCGACTTGGACGCGGACGCGGACGCGGAAGGTGAGGCGGTGGCGGAGGCACTGGCCGAGGCGGAGGTCGTGGACGGGGACGCGGAGCCGGAAGCCGTGGACGGGGAGCCGGTGGCCGTCGGAGGAGCGGCGGTCAGCGTGTCCGGTTCGTTCGACAGGGAAAGGTCGAGGCCGGAGGCGGGCGCCCTGCTCGCCTCCCACAGCTCCTCGTTCCCTTCGCGTGCGGAGTGCAGGGCGAAGACCCCGCCGGTCACCGCGGCGACGGCGATCCCGGCCGCGACGGCGGCGCGGCGGCGGGTGCGTTCGTCGGCCTGGCGGCGCCGACGACGGGACGCGCGGGTGCTGCGCCGGTCGGTCGACGCGGCGGAGGCGCCGAACTCCGCCAGGGCGAAGGAATCCGTGGGCTCGGTGTGACCTGCGTGACGTGTGTGATCGGGGATCAGGTCGAAGGTCTCGGTCCGGTCGAAGGCGCCGGGGACAGCGGAAGCCGCGACCGTGCCGACGGGGACGGACGCGCCGGCGCCCGGGGCGCCGACAGGCAGGGGCGAGACGATTCCCCTCCCCCCGGCGCACTGCGCGCACTGGGCGGTGTGACGGGCCAGGTGGTCGCGCCACGGGGTGCTCGGCTCGCCGTTCCAGCCGGCGGCGTGCCGGTCGAGGTCGGGGCAGCGCGGTGCGTGAGCCAGGGCCGCGGTCACGGACCGGGCGGCGTCCAGGCGTATGCGTACCGTTTCCATCCGTATCGCGGTGTCGTGCGGGGTCCAGTTCAGCGCGGCGGCCGTCTCGTACCGGCTCAGCCACCCCTCCTCCTCCAGCGACCACAGGGCCACCATCACGGTGTCCTCGACGTCCAGCCAGCAGAGGGTCTCGGCGAACTCGGTGCGCGGGGCCGCGTGCCCGGCCGGGAGACCGTGTGTGGCGGCCGCGTGGGCGAGGGTGCCCTCCACGGCCATCGAGACGAGCCAGGGGCGGAAGGCCTCCGGGGAGGGCAGCGTGCCCAGCGCGAACTCGGCACGGCCGAGGGTGTCCCGCACGACGGCGTCCACGGCCGCGTCTGCGCCGGGCCGGCCGTCGAGGGCGCGGGCCGCGAGGGCGCGGACGAGTGGCTGGTGGACGGCGATGAGCTGCTCGCGCGCCCAGGGGTCGCCGTACTGTGCCGCCCGTACCAGCTCGGTGTCCGTCAGCTGCTCAAGGTCCAAGGTCCGCTGCACGCTGTCCGTCCTTCACTTGCCTCTTGTGGAGTTCCTTGCGCAGGGGAGAGCCTCGGCCCGGCGGGGGGATAACGAAAAGAGGGAGACGGGATCCGTGACGTGGGTCACAGGAGGTGAACGCCGTGCGGAATCGGGTGGCGACGCCGTGCGGACTCGGGGCCGGTGGCGTTGGAAGCCGAGGTGGGCGAAGCGGGGGCGCAGTCAGTGGCCGGGTCTACTGTGCGGTCCATGAAGATCGAATCCCTGCTCGAAGACCTGGACAGCGACGACACCACGCGGGCCGAGGCCGCCGCCGCCGAGCTGACCGCGCGGGCCGAAACCGTCGTGCCGGAGCTGCTGCGCGGTGCGGCGGTCCTCCGGGGAACCGGTCTCCCGCCGGTCGTGCGGGCCTTGCGGCACATCGGGCCGCCGGCCTTCGACGCCGTCCTGGACGCATGCCGGCGCGAGGAGGTGCCCGGCTGGCAGGCGGGGCGGCTGCTCGACGTGTTCGACGAGCGGTCCGCCGACCAGTACGCGGCCCTGGCCGCCGATACGGACTACGGGAGGTCCGGCCACGGCTTCGCGGGCCTCGTGAGGCTGCGCGTGGACTCGGACGCCGGACTGCGCGCGCTGGTCGACGCCTTCGGCCGCGGCGGCGTCATCCCCTTCAAGGCATCCGACTACGCCCGGCTGCTCCACGACTCCATGCGGCCGCGCCTGCGCGAGTTGCGGCGTGACCCGTCCGCGGCCCCGAGGACCAGGCGGGGTGCCATGGCGGCGCTCGTCGCGGGCGGCGGCGCCGACGCGCTCGACGACCGCGACCGCGCGGTGGTCGAGCGGCTGATAAGGGTGAAGATCCCGCACGAGATCCCGAACCTGCCGGAGTCGACGCTCAGCGGCTGGTGGATGGCCGTGCCCGGGGCGTCGTACGAGGGCGTCTTCGAGGCCCTGGGTCTGCACGACCGGCGGCCCGTGACCGTCTCCGCGGGCGTCCAGGCCTCGGAGGGCCGGGAGGTCCGGGTGCCGGGGCCGGACGGCACCGACCACTACGTGGGACGGGCCTTCGTCACCCCGGAGCTGGACGGCTGGCGCCTCGTCTTCGGCTCCTTCGAGCAGCTCGTCGGCGACTTCTGGGACGGCATGATCGAGACGGTCGAGCGGGTCAGCCTCCACTGCGGCCAGGCCCAGTTCTTCTTCCTGGACGACGCCGGGGGCTCCGACATCTGGATCGTGGCGGAGAACGGCCGGGTGATCCGCCAGTACGTCGCCGAGAGCGACCCCGAATGGGAGGGTGACCCGCTGCCGTGGGAGACGCTCGCGGCCGACGATCCGGACTTTGACCCCGAGTACGACGAGGCCCCCTCCAACGCGGGCACCACGGGCGCCCGGTCGGCCTGCGCGTACCTCTCCGTCGACCCCGGCCAGGTCGGCCCGCAGACCGAGACGACCGGCCACGGCTGGCTCGCCGTCACCGCACCGGGCGTCGGCCACGGCGCGTTCCCCGGGACGCTCCGGATCTGAGGAACACCGGCGGGGACAGCCGGGTGTCGTCCTGACAGGGGGCGGGGTTCCAGAGGGCGCCTCGAATCGCCGCGGTCGTCGCTCAGGGGCGCCGTGCTTCCGCGAAGGCCGGTGATTCTGCCGATGCCCGCGCGGCGTGCCGACCGGAGAGTGGCCGGGCCAGATCACGGCGTGGTCGCCGCCCGGACGCTCGGGCGGCGGCCGCCCCACGACACGAGAGGACGACTCCGTCGTGACACGACACCTCGGCGCGGCCATGGCCGCCGCCTGTCTGACCCTGCTGCTCGCCCCCGGCGCCCAGGCCGCCGGCTCCGCCCCCGTGAGTACGGCCGCGGCCAATCCGTACGAGCGCGGCCCGGCCCCCACCGAGGCGAGCATCGAGGCGCTGCGCGGCTCGTACGCCGTCGGTGAGACGGCCGTCTCCTCGCTCGCCGTCAGCGGCTTCGGCGGCGGAACGATCTACTACCCGACGTCCACGAGCGACGGCACCTTCGGCGCGGTGGTGATCTCGCCCGGCTTCACGGCCTACCAGTCCTCGATCGCCTGGCTCGGGCCACGGCTGGCCTCGCAGGGCTTCGTGGTGTTCACCATCGACACCCTGACCACGCTCGACCAGCCCGACAGCCGTGGACGGCAACTCCTCGCGGCGCTCGACTACCTGACCCAGCGAAGCGCGGTGCGGGGCCGCGTCGACGCGAGCAGGCTCGGGGTGATGGGCCACTCGATGGGCGGCGGCGGCACGCTCGAAGCGGCCAAGAGCCGGCCGTCGCTCAAGGCGGCCGTCCCCCTCACCGGGTGGAACACGGACAAGACCTGGCCCGAGATCACCACGCCCACGCTCGTCATCGGCGCGGACGGCGACACGATCGCCCCCGTCGCCACCCACTCCGAGCCGTTCTACGAGAGCCTCCCCGGCTCCCTCGACAAGGCGTACCTGGAGCTCAACGGCGCCACGCACTTCACCCCGAACTCCTCGAACACGACGATCGCGAAGTACAGCCTCTCCTGGCTGAAGCGCTTCGTCGACGACGACACCCGCTACGAGCAGTTCCTGTGCCCGCTGCCGCGGCCCGGCCTGACGATCGACGAGTACCGGGGCACCTGCCCGCTCGGTTCCTGACGCTCTGTGCACCGTCACAGAGCCCCGTTCCCGGGTCTGGGCACCCGCCCAGCCCCGGGAGCCTTCCACCGCCCCCTACGGGTCGGTAACGTGACCGTCGTGAGCGGAGCGACGCACACCGCCGCCGTCCTGCGGCTGTACGACCGCACGGCCGAACTCGCCGCCGTGGCGCGCCTGTCGGCCCGGACCACGGCCGGACACGGCGGAGTCCTGCTCGTCACCGGCAACCCCGGCGAAGGCCGCACCACCCTCCTCTCCCGGGCGGCGCACGACTTTCCCGGCACGGCGCACCGGGTCGCCGCGCCCCATCACCGGGGCCCGTGGAGCGCGGCGCGGGCGCTGGTCACCGCGCTGGCCCCCACCTCGGCGGCCGGGCGCAGGGCACTGCGGTTCGCGCGCGGTGAGGGCGGGCTCGCCCGGGCCGTGGCCACCCTCGTCACCGAGGCGGAATCCGTACTGATCTGTGTGGACGACCTCCACCTGTGGGACGCGCATTCACGGGCCGCGCTCGCCGCGGCCTGGCAGGACACCGGGGGCCTGCGGCCCGGCCGTGTGGGGTGGCTGGTGTCGGCCGCGCGCCATCACCGGTTCCCGGACGTGCCGGGGGCTGAGTCGGTGCGGCTGGGCAGGCTGACCACGGCCGGGGCGCGGGCGCTGCTCGCCGACCTGTGCCCGGTGGGCTCCCCGCCTCCGGCGGTGGGGGAGCGGCTGCTCGACGAGGCGGCCGGGCATCCCGGTGTCCTGGCCGCGACGGTACGGCGCCTGAGTGCGCCACAGCTCGCCGGGAGCCAGCCCCTCCCACGGCCGGCGGTCGACGACACGGTCCTCGCCGAGGTGTACGGAGGACTGTTGGAGCGCCTCCCGGCGGCCTCCCGGCGGCTGCTCGCCACGGTCGCCGTGGTGGCCCTGGCGGGGCGCACCGGGGCCGACGGGGCCGGCGCCATGGCGTACGGGCGCGCTCGGGCCCGCGGCGACGATGCCGGTGGCGGCGGTGGGTGGGCGTCTGCCGGGGCGCGAGAGGCGCGTGCCGCGGCCGAGCCTTTGGACGGGCTGGTCGCGGACGGGCTGCTGTGCCGCCGCAGGGGAGGGTCGGTGGGGTTCGAGGATCCGTTCCTCGGGCGTGCCGCGCTCGCCTCGGCCCTGCCGTCCTGGCGAGGACCGACCCGGGCCCCCGGCCCGGCCGGGGGAACCGGCGAGTCGGCTTCGCACAGCGGCCCGGGCACGGGCGCGACACCCCCGACGACCCGTACGGCACCCCCGGCGGACCGACCGGCGGACCGACCGGCGGCCCCTGCGACGGATCGCCTTGCAGACCGCCCGGCAGTCCGTGTCGCGCTCGCGCGCGGCGAGGATCATCGTGCCGACCGGCTGGGTCCCTCCGCCGCCGTGCGGGGGCTCTCACCGGTCGCCCGGGGCCGTGCGCAGCTGGTCCGGGGGCTTGCCGCGCTGGCCGGTGGCCCGGTCATGGACGCCCACGAGGAGCTGCTGCAGGCGGCGGAACTGCTGCGGGATCGGGCGCCGGTGGAGGCTTCCGACGCCCGCTTCCTGGCCATGGAGGCGGCGTGGGC
Organism: Streptomyces sp. NPDC015130; assembly: GCF_043080005.1. Lineage (NCBI taxonomy): Bacteria > Bacillati > Actinomycetota > Actinomycetes > Kitasatosporales > Streptomycetaceae > Streptomyces > Streptomyces sp. NPDC015130. The sequence goes on from NZ_JBIBVC010000004.1 coordinate 172,839, forward strand.
GGGCGGCGACGTGGAGGGATGCCTGGCCGCACTGGACCGTGCGGAGGACGCGCGCGGCACGGAGCGCGACTTCGCCGACGGGCTGAGCGCCGCGTTGACCGTACGCCTGGACGACGCGCGCACGGCCCTGGCGCGGGTGGTCGCGGGGGACGGAGGCGCGGACGATCCCCTCCGGCTCCTCCGGGCCGGCTCGGCCGCGCTCGTCCTCGGCGACACCGCCGCTGCGGCGAGGGTCCACGCCCGCGCGCTGGTACGGGCACGGGCTGAGCACCGTACGGCCCTGCTGCCCCGGGCGCTCGAACAGCTCGCGTACGCCGAACTGCGCGCCGGCCGGTACAGCCGCGCGGCGCGCGCGGCCCGGGACGGGCTGCGGACGGCGGAAGCGACGGGCCAGCACAACGTGGCGGCCCACCAGCACGCCGTACTGGCCCTGGTGGCGTCGGTGGAGGGCGACGGGGCCGCGGTGACGGAGCACGCCGGGCGTGCGCTCGCGACGGCGGGACCGCACGGGCTCGTGCAGGCCGCGACGCTCGCGGAGTGGGCCCTGGCGCGGGCGGAACTGGGCCGGGGGCTGGCCGCCCAGGCGGCCGCGCGGCTCGTCCCGCTGGTCCGGCCAGGGCCCCGGGGCGGTCATTTCGCGCTGCGCATGCTGGCGGTCCCCTGCTTCGTGGAGGCCGCGGTCGCGGCAGGCCGGGCAGCGGAGGCGCGGGACGCGGCCGAGGAGTACGCGGCCTGGGCCGCGCTGGGCGTCGACGCCCCGGCACCGGCGCAGTCGGCGCGCTGCCGGGCCCTGCTCGCGGAGGGGGAGGCGTCGGCGTACTGGTTCGGCGAGGCGGTACGCCGCCACGACAGCTGCGGCAACGACTTCGAGCGGGCCCGCACCCTCCTCGCGTACGGCACCTGGCTGAGGCGCCGCCGACGGCCCGGGGACGCGCGCGGGCCGCTGCGCGACGCCCTCGTGACCTTCGAGCGGGCCGCCGCCGAGGGCTGGGCCGAGCACGCGCGCTCCGAACTCCGCGCCACGGGAGGCGCCTCGGCCGGGGCGACGGACCCGGCGGCCCTGCGCGAGCTGACCCCGCAGCAGCAGCGCATCGCCCGCCTCGTCGCCCGTGGCGCCACCAACCAGGAGGTCGCCGACCGGCTCTCCCTCAGCCCCCGCACGGTGGACCACCACCTCCGGGGGTCTTCGCCCGGCTGGGGATCCGCTCCCGCGTCGAGCTGCCGGGAGTGGTGGACGGGTGGGACGCGGAGCGTGATCTGCGGGCTTCGTCGGGCGCGCGGACCCGGGGCCGATGACCAGGCCACCGAGGTGGGGCTGCATGGGTTCCGGCAGGTCGGCGAGGGTCCCGTCCCGACCGGCGCGGATGATGACGGGATGACACGTACCTTCGAAGAACTCGTCACGGAGGCCTCCGAGGCCTCCGTCGACGGCTGGGACTTCTCGTGGCTCGACGGGCGGGCGACGGAACAGCGGCCTTCCTGGGGATACCACCGGATCCTCGGCGAGAGGCTCGCCCGCGCCTCGGCGGGCCTCGACGTCCAGACGGGCGGAGGGGAGGTCCTCGCCGGGGTGCCGACGCTCCCGCGGACGATGGTGGCCACCGAGTCGTGGCCGCCCAACCTCGCGCGGGCCACCGCGCTCCTGCACCCACGGGGCGCGGTCGTCGTCGCGGATCCCGACGAGCCTCCGCTGCCCTTCGCCGACGCCGCGTTCGATCTCGTCACCAGCCGCCACCCCGCCACGGTCTGGTGGCCGGAGATCGCCCGCGTCCTGCGGCCGGGCGGCACCTACCTCGCGCAGCACGTGGGTCCCGCCAGCGTCTGGGAACTGGTCGAGTACTTCCTCGGCCCGCAGCCGGAGGCGGCCCGCCACCGGCACCCCGACGACGAGAGCGCGGCGGCCCGCGACGCAGGTCTCCAGGTCGTCGACCTGCGTTCCGAGCGGCTGCGCTTGGAGTTCCACGACATCGGCGCCGTCATCTGGTTCCTGCGCAAGGTCATCTGGATCGTGCCGGGCTTCACGGTCGAGTCGCAGCTGCCCCGGCTCCGTACCCTCGATGCCCTGATCCGCGAGGAGGGGCCGTTCGTGGCTCACTCGGCGCGGACCCTGATCGAGGCACGCAGACCGATGGACAAGGACGACCAGGACGTGCCCCGCGAGGGCACCGGCCGGTGACGGGCCCGGCGGCGGCGGACGCGCCGTCCGCACCAGCCGCCGCGGCCGCGCTCATCGGATCCGACGCCGACCTGCCTCAGGTGACCGGCTTGCGCCACACGGAGATGTGCTTCGCGGAGTCCTGGGTGAACGGCGCCCCGTCCCAGTCCGCGACGCGGCGTTCCCGTTCGAGACCGGCGAGCCGCGCCATCAGGTCGAGCTCCGCCGGCCAGGCGTAGCGGTGCCGGGAGTTGCTGCGGCGGTACCGGCCGTCGCCGTCGTCCTCGTTCCCACCCTCGTCGTCGCGGGTGAAGTGGTGCGAGACGAGGACCTGTTCGACCAGGTCGAAGGTGTCGAAGCCGAGGTGCCGCTCGGAGACGTCGAAGGGCACGGCGACCTGGCCGGGCGGCAGGAACCGCAGCGGCGGCACGCCCAGCTCGATGACGAAACGCCCGCCGGGCCTCAGATGACGTGCGGCGTTGCGGAAGCACTCGACCTGTTCGGCCTGCGTGAGCAGGTTCGTGATGGTGTTGTAGACGAGATAGACCAGCGTGAACTCGCCGGGGACGACCGTGGTGGCCATGTCCCCGATGACCACCGGGAGGGTGTCCTCGTCGGCCTTGCGGCGCAGTACGGCCGCCATGTGCTCGGACAGCTCGATGCCCGAGACCGGCACACCGCGCTCCCGGAGCGGGACACCGACCCGGCCGGTCCCGATGGCGAACTCCAGTGCCGGGCCTTCTCCGGCGAGCTCGGCGAGGAAGTCGAGGGTCGGTCCGAGGACGGCGGCCGAGGACATCTCGGTCTCCTCGGCGTCGTAGCGGTCGGCGGTCGCACGGGTCCACAGCTCACTGCTCGTCACGGAGAGCCACTCTGGCGGGTGCTGGGGCCGCTGTCGACGTGTTTTCTCCGCTCTCCGCTTGCGAGGTGTCACGGGACGTCGACGTCAGGAAACGTGCCACTGCCTCGCTGATCGGCAGCCCGGTGAGGACCTCGACGAAGAGGAACTGTCCACTGGGGTTCACTTCCAGGAAGACGTGACGGCCCTCGTCGTCGACCTTGAGGTCCACGGCACCGAAGTCCAGGCCCAGCTCCTTCATGAACCGGAGAAGCGCCTCGTGGGTCCCGGCCGGAAGCTCGTACGTCTCGCACGGGGCGCCGAGGTCCAGCCGCGTGTCGACGGGGGAATCCGCGGTCGCGAACCGGGCCGCCAGGATTCTGTCACCGATGACGTTCGCCCTGATGTCGAAGGCGCCCGTGATCTCCTCCTGGAAGATCACGGGCGCGAGGGGCAGAGTGTCGAGCAGGCGGGCGTCCCTCGGGTCCCAGCGGCGTGTGTCGATCATGAGGTGCTGCGGCGAGGACAGGGCCTTGTGAATGACCTTGCCGTGGTGTCCGGCGACGAACTCGACCACCTGCGCCGGGTCGTTGCTGATCAGCGTGTCGGGAACGGGGAGGCCGGACCTGCGCGCCGCTTCCAGCTGCCTCGGCTTGGTGGCCCCGAGATCCGCGGACGGTCGGTTCACGAGCTCCGCCGGTGTGTCGGCGAGAACGGCATCCAGCAGGTGGCCCCATTCGTTGCGGGCGAAGGCCCGGTCGTCGGGATGACGGACGAAGTCCGGCGGACGAGCCCCGTAGGCACGGCGAATCCAGATCGCGCCCAACTCCATGACGGACAGCGTCACACCGCCGTACGTCCTGATGGTCGGCGGCTTCCCGACACGCCACTGCCACGACTGCTCGTGCGGTCGTCTCGTGTCGAGGATGACACTGTCGCCGCCGAGCCGGGAGACCTCACGGGCGACGGCTCGTGCGTGCACGTCGGCCTCGGGGGCCAGGATCCCGATCGCGGAGAGCGTCATCGGATGCCCCGGGCGTCGAGGAACGCCGCTTCCCGTTCCCGGTAGGCCGGAGGGTGGCTGTACTCGGGTGGCGTCGGCCGGGTGGAGATCGAGAACGGTCGGTCCGAACGGCGCACGATGTCCTCCGGCATGCTCTCCGAAAGGTCCAGGACCGTCAGCGGGAGCGCCACCGTGACCCGGACGGCCGGCGTCGTCACCCGGTCGGGATCCGTCTCGATGGACTCGACCCTCACGACGGACTCACGGGACAGGGCGAAACGGAGATGGCCGACGACCAGCACGAGCCGCTGATCGTCGGCGGCGGCCAGGAAGCAGTTGACGACGGCCGTTCTTCCCCGCGAGGAGGGAACCACGGGAAGGTGTGCCAACAGGCTCGAAGGCACCTCGCCGCGCCCGGCCCGCTCACTCTGCCCGCTCACGACGTCACCACCCCATCCCGGGCGGGGGATCGTCGGGACGGCTCGGGTGGGTGTGGTCGTCCGTCGAATCCGGGCCGACCGGACCGCAGGTGGTTGCAGTGTCCTCGCCTGGGTCATCGGTCATGGTGGAGCCGTGGCCGAAGAGGCTGTCGGGAAGGAACCAGCCCTTCGAACCGGGCAGGCGCACGCGCGCCAGCTGCCCGTCGCTGTTCAGCGCCTCCGGGTAGCCGGGTACGCGGACGGGAAAGACGACGCGAACCGCGGCGGGGTCGGAAAGATGCAGCGTCACCAGGGTGGGGTCGTCCGGTCGTGAGGTGAAGTGGGTCACGGCCTCCAGGGGAACCTCGACGATTCCCCAGGGCGAGGCGACATGGACGGAGTACTCCGTACGGCTGAGGGCTCGCCCCCGGACGAAGCCGCCCAGGGGCTCCTCCTCCGAGTAGATCGGCAAGCGTTCCAGCACCTCGTGCAGACGATCCGCGTCCACGGTTCTCACCGGTCCAAGATCGGGTTCAGTAGCTCAGCGGCCAGAGGAGCGGCCCGCACACGTGCCACTCGAATTCGGGGCCGTGGTAGATGTGGTGCAGGTGGGCGACGTACCAGAACACCAGGTCCTGTCCGTCGATGTTCTCGTTGTTGACGTGCGTGGCGATCTGGGACGAGTAGGCGGTGCCCAGACGCCCCCTCAGGTCCTCCGTCCCGCGGTACAGGGTCGCGTACATGTCCGCGGGCTCGAAGGCGTCGGACGGCCTGTCGTGCGGGCCGCGGTTGACGAGGTATCCGCGGCGTGTCTGCTTGTTGAGCACGGCCCAGCTGGTGGCCGCACTCGTGGCCTGCCACGTCTCGAGCGGCAGTGGCATCCAACCGGGACCGTAACCCCAGTTCCCACCGGTGGCCACGTGTGCCAGGGCCAGGTTGTTGGCAGCTCCCTCGATGTCGAAGTCGAACCGCCAGTAGACGTGGTGCTGATGGCTGGACGGGTGCTGAAGGCCGGCGCTGTGGAGCTGCGGCAGAATGAGCCCGTCGCTGCGGAAGAACCACCGATTGACCAGGTGGTACTGGCCGATCCTGTGATAACTCTCCACCACCAGATGGCGGAAGCCCGACTGGTTGTGCTCGACGACCTTGACCGGGCCCTGCATGTTTCCGATGCTCAGCGGGTCCTTGTAGGGGCCGGCGCCGGAGTCGTAGCGGACACGGATCATCGGCAGGCTCGCCTTGTGACACACCTTCTTGCCGCGGAAGTGTATGTTCCGAAAGGCGATCGCTTCACTGTCACCGTCGTTGACCTCCCACTGGAACGACCACACGGGAGCTTCCGGAGGCCAATTCACCTGGCCGGCGACGCTCATGACGCCCCTCCTTCCTGAGGCAGAAGGCCGGTCCTGGCGACCTCCCGGTCGCTGAGGTCGACGATGGCGAAGGCTGTGGGCAGGTACTGGTTCTCGGGGCCGAAACGCAGGTCCACCAGTCGGTGCCCGTACCGCGGGCTGCGGATGTTCACGTCCTCGACGATCAGTCCCACACCGGTGGCGACGTCCACGTCCGCCTCGGTCAGCTGCCCGGCGTCGCCGGCCAGCTCCAGAGCCTGGCTCAGCTCGGGATCCGTCAGCGCGGGCTGGTAGCGGTCGACGGTCACGTCGTGCACCGCTCTGCGGACCTGGTCGACGGTGACTTCCACGACCTCGTCGTCGGTGTAGTTGTAGATGATCACCAGGGGATGCTCGACCTGACGATCCACCGAACGCGTTCCCACCTCCAGGACGGCATAGCGCTTGCCGTCCAGCCTTCCGGTGGTCCTGTCGGAGGCGAGAGCCACGTCCACCGCCTGCCGGCGGCGCTCGTCGTTCGTCCTCGGCTCGATGGATTCGTACTCGACGGGGCTGATGTCCGCCGGGGTCAGATACTGGCTGAAGTCCGGGACGTCGATGAAGGGGGGCTCGATCCTGGGCCCGAGGTTGGGGATCTCGGCGCTGCGTAGGCCGGGCGGAGGCAGGTCAGGAGGATGCACCTCGTATTGCTCGGACATGATTCCACCTCACAGCCAGGGAAAGTGAATTCTTGAGCTGCCTCAGCAGCCGACGACGAATCACGGGCACTGGGTTCAGCCACGGAGTGCTCGACGTGTTCTGCGGAATCGCTTGCTGAAGTACCGCCTCTGGCAGGGCCACGAGGAAGTCGCACCATCGGCGCCTTGAAGCCGGTTCGGCGACCTGTCGCATCGCACGTACCACAATCGTCACGCGCAAGCGCCGCCGCCGCAAACGGGCCGCAGGCCGAGCGGACGCCTCCCGCGTTGTCTCCGGGGGATGGTGACGTGGCGTTACGAAAAGCGGGCTGTCTCGGGACGGCCGATGCCGGACGAACTGTGGTGGCTGCCGATCCCGTTGATGCCGAGGCCTGGTCGAGGTCGCGATGCACGAGCTCGGTCCGTCTCACTGAATGTGAAATGCTTCGATCATGATCGAAGAATCCGAGCGGCTGGCGAAAGCGCTCATAGAGCTGCGGGAAGCCGAGGGCCTCACCGTGCGGGAGCTCGCGCACCTGACCGGGTTGAGCCAGGCGACCATCATGGCGCACGAGCGTGACGGCGGATGCCCGCCCCTTCCCTTCGCGGCCCGCCGCTTCGAGGAGGTTCTCGGCTGGGCTCCGGGCAGTATCCCGACACCCGCGCGCGAGATCACGGATCTCGAGCTTCCGCCGTTCCCCGGCACCCTCGCCGAGTAGCGGAAGTCCCCCGGACAGCCCCGCCCCGCATCCGGTGCGGGCGAGAACAGGGAAGAGTGGACGCAAGAGCAGACGTGCCGCCTCGCTCGTCACAGGGGGCGGCACCCGAAACGACGTGTCCTCCGGCCGGAAAGGGGTGGCTGTCCATGGCGCCGAGTGCCCGGACCTCGTCCTCCGCGTCCTCCGCCTCGCCCTCCTCCCCGGGCGAGCTGTGCCTGGTCACCGGCCCCGGTGGCTACATCGGAGGCCGACTCGTCCCCGAGCTGCTGGACGCCGGCCACGCCGTCCGCTGTCTGGCCCGTACCCCCGCCCATCTCCGTGACCACCCCTGGGCGGACCGCGTCGAGATCGTCCGGGGCGACGTCACCGACGCCGAGAGCCTGCGCCCAGCCCTGCGCGGCGTGCGGGTGGCCTACTACCTCGTGCACTCCATGAGCTCCGGCCGGGACTTCGAGGAGACCGACCGGCTCGCCGCGCGTACCTTCGCGGCCGAGGCGCGCGCCGCCGGTGTCCGGCGGATCGTGTACCTCGGGGGACTCACGCCCGCGGGCCGCCCGGACGAGGAACTCTCACCTCACCTGCGTTCCCGCGCCGAGGTCGGCCGCATTCTGCTCGAATCCGGCGTCCCCACCACCGTGCTGCGCGCCGCCGTCGTCATCGGCTCCGGATCGGCGTCGTTCGAGATGCTCCGCTATCTCACCGAACGCCTCCCGGTCATGGTCACGCCCAGCTGGGTCGGCACCCGCGTACAGCCCATCGCCGTCCGCGATGTCCTGCGCTACCTCGTCGGCAGCGCCCGGATGCCCGCCGACGTCAGCCGGACCTTCGACATCGGCGGCCCCGACGTCCTGACCTACCGGGAGATGATGGAGCGGTACGCGACCGTCGCCCGGCTGCCCCGCAGACTGATCCTGCCGGTGCCCATGCTCACCCCGCGCCTGTCCAGCCACTGGATCGGGCTGGTGACACCGGTCCCCGCGGCCCTGGCCCGACCCCTCGCCGAGTCCCTGCGGTACGAGGTCGTCTGCGCCGAGCACGACATCGCCGCCTACGTGCCCGACCCGCCCGGGGCACCGCTGCCCTTCGACCGGGCCCTCGTCCTCGCCCTGCTGCGCGTCCGCGAGGCCCAGGTCGTCACCCGCTGGTCCTCCGCCGGGGTGCCCGGGGCGCCGAGCGACCCCCTGCCGACCGACCCCGACTGGGCCGGCGGCAGCCTGTACACCGACGAACGGCAGCGGGACGTCGCGGCCGGCCCCCAGGACCTCTGGCGGGTCGTCGAGGGCATCGGGGGCGACAACGGCTGGTACTCGTTCCCGCTGGCCTGGGCCCTGCGCGGCTGGATAGACCGGCTCGCCGGCGGCGTCGGGCTGCGCCGGGGCCGCCGTGACGCCGCCCGGCTGCGGGTCGGCGACGCCCTGGACTTCTGGCGCGTGGAGGAGATCGAGCGGGAGCGCATGCTCAGGCTCCGGGCCGAGATGCGGCTGCCGGGGCTGGCGTGGCTGGAGATGTACGTGGAGCAGGACGGCGACGAGGGCAGGTCGACGTACCGGCAGCGGGCCCTGTTCCACCCCCGGGGCCTCGCCGGGCAGCTCTACTGGTGGAGCGTCGCCCCCTTCCACGCCATCGTGTTCGGCGGCATGGCCCGCAGGATCGCGGGGGCCGCGGAGGAACTCGCCCGTGGGGGCGAGGCGCGACCTTCCGCCGCGGAGGAGTCCTCGCGCCCGTAGACCGGCCGATCCTCCGCGAACCGGGCGCAGTACGCGCGCGGGTCAGGCAGGCAGGCGCGCGCGGCTCAGGCAGGCGCGTGCGGGCGCAGTACACGCAGGCAGACGCGCGCTGGCGCAGTACACGCAGGCAGGCGCACCTGGGCGCAGTACACGCACGTAGGCGCAGTACGCGCGAGCAGGCAGGCCGACACGCGCCGGCGCAATCCGCGCAAGCGAACGGGCGGAAGCACGCGGGTGCACGACTCGCCGTGCGGTGCATCCGACAGCCCGCCGTCCGACGAAAAAGGACCGCAGAGCCCATGCCGCAGTCCACCGGGTGTCCCGCCCCGCCCGGTGCCCGAACGCCAGGAACGGTGCCATGAACGTCTCGGTCGTCCTCTTCACCTCGGACCTCCGGCTCCACGACCACCCGCCCCTGCGCGCGGCCCTCGCGTCGTCCTCCGAGGTGGTGCCCCTCTTCGTCCGTGACCCGGCCGTGGACTGGGCGGGCTTCGCCGCGCCCAACCGGCTCGCCTTCCTCGCCGACTGCCTCACCGACCTGGACGCCGGGCTGCGCGACCGCGGCGGCCGCCTCGTCGTGCGGCACGGCGACACCGTCGCCGAGGTGTGCGCCGTGGCCCGGGAGGCCGACGCGGACGAGGTCCACATGGCGGCCGGATGCTCCGCCTTCGCCCACGAGCGGGAGCGGCGGCTGCGCCACGCCCTGGAGAGCGACGGGCGCCGGCTGTACGTCCACGACGGGGTCGTCACCGTGCTGCCGGCCGGGCAGGTCACCCCGGCCGGATCGGACCACTTCGCCGTGTTCACCCCGTACCACCGGCGGTGGTCGGCGGAGCCGCACCGCTCCCCGGCGGCGGCGCCCCGGTCCGTACCGGTGCCCGGCACCCTGCGCTCCGACGAGGTGCCCTCGCGCACCGCCGTCGCCTCCGTCTCCGAGGGGCTGGCGGCAGGCGGCGAGCGCAAGGGCCGCGAGAGGCTCTCGTCCTGGCTGTCGCGGCACGTCGACGCCTACGAGGACCGGCACGACGACCTCGCCGGTGACGTCACCTCGCGGCTCTCCCCGTACCTGCACTTCGGCGCGGTCTCGCCGACCGAGGTGGTGCACCGCGCGCGGACACGGGGCGGGGCGGGCGCGTCGGCATTCGTACGCCAGATGTGCTGGCGGGACTTCCACCACCAGGTGCTGAACGCGCGCCCGCGTGCCGCCGCGCAGGACTACCGGACGCGGCACGACCGCTGGCGGCACGGGAAGCGGGCCGAGGCGGACCTGCGGGCCTGGCAGGAGGGCCTGACCGGCTTCCCGCTGGTGGACGCGGCCATGCGTCAACTGGCCCACGAGGGCTGGATGCACAACCGGGGGCGGCTGATCGCCGCCTCGTTCCTGACCAAGACGCTCTACCTCGACTGGCGCCTCGGCGCCCGCCACTTCCTCGAACTCCTCGTCGACGGCGACGTCGCGAACAACCAGCTGAACTGGCAGTGGGCCGCCGGCACCGGCACCGACACCCGGCCCAACCGGGTCCTCAACCCCGTGCTCCAGGCGCGGAGATACGACCCCGACGGCGCCTACGTCCGACGCTGGGTCCCGGAACTCGCCGGCCTGGCGGCCCCGCTGATCCACGAGCCCTGGAAGGTCCCGCCGCTGGACCGGGCCGCGATCGACTACCCCGACCCGATCGTCTCGCTCGCCGACGGCCTGGGGCGCTTCCGGCGAGCCCGGGGACAGGACTGATCGGGAGCGGCGGCGGGAGAGAGGGCGCAGGGGGAGCGAGGGAGGACGAGGGAGCGAGGGAGCGGATACGAGGAGTACGACGCACAAACGATGCGTCTTGGCTCGCGCCAGTCGCGCGTCACTCCGCCGCGGTCACCCGAGCTGCGGGTCCGCGAAGAGAACGACTCGATCGGCCTCGACGTCGAAGCCGAGCACCGGCTCCCCGTACTCGCCCTCCGGGCCCATCAGCACGGACCTGCCCAGACGCCGCCCGATCTCCCGGAGGAGGCCGCAGAGCACGTCGAGCCGCTCCTGGCCCTGCAACTCCCGCAGATCGACGTCGAAGTCGATCTCGTCGTCTGCAGGGAAACTGAAGATCGCCAAGACGTCCGGAGTCGGCCAGACCCGCAGGTCCGGGCACTCGGCATCCGCCGGGCGGGACAGCACGGCCTCCGCCCGAGGTGTCGGAAGCACCCCGTTCCCCCTCGGAGTACCGGTGCGTCCAGCCCTTCTCGACGACGAGATCGAGCACCGCTTGCCAGTCCTCCACCGAGGCGTTCGGGACACGTACGTCCGGCAGCGACCCCATCAGGTCCTGGTCGAAGAGGGTCGTGACGTCGTCCCACAGCAGATCGGCCATCTCGCCATGCTGCCCGGCCCGTCGGCCGACCGCACCCGCGATTTCTCCCCACGGCGGGTGCCGGTCCTCGACACGCGCGACCCGCTCCTATCCGCAGTGCCACGCACCTGGGCATCGCGACGACGACGCACGAACGATGCGAGTGCAGCGCGTGACCGGGGGGCCCATCGGAGCATCTGTCCGAGGTGACCGCTTCCCGCGGCTCTCGTTTGCACTGTCATGCAGTCGTACGACACCTTTCCCAGCACCGGAATACCCCCCGCCGCGCCGCCTCGTCCGGGTCGCGAAGACGCCGAGGCGGCACTCGTGGAGCACTATCCGCGGCTGGTCCGGCTCGCCCATCTGATCCTTCCGCCCTCCCTCGGCCGGCACCGTCGCGTGCTCGCCGCGCACGCGCTCGTGCAGAACTCCCTCACGTCGGCCAGGTCACGTCCCGGCCCGGCCGTTCCCCCGCAGCGCGGCGAGCCGGGCCAGGGGCGGGGGCCGGAGCCGGTCCTGGCCTGGCTGCGGGAACGTGTCGTGTCCGCCGCGCTGCGGGCGGCCGCCCGTCCCCGGTGGCCCCTCGGGCGGCACCCGCTCCCCGCCGTCCTCGGGTTGAGGCTCTTTCCCGGCGCCGGCGGCGACGGGGAGCTCGCGCTGGAGTCCGCGCTGGCCGCGGCGGCCCCCGAGGTACGCGCCGCCTTCGCGCTGCGCATGCTCGAAGGGCTCGCCGCACAACCCGCCGCCCTCCTCCTCGCGACAGCGGGAGTGACCGCGCCGGAGGAAGCGCTCCGTGCCGCCGATCGCCTCCGCACCACCGTCGGCGCCGATGCCGAATCGCTCCTGCAGGGCGCCGGGTTCGACCCCTGCACCGTGCAGGCACGACCGACGGACCTGCTGCGCCGACGGCACCGCACCCGGCTCGCCGCGCTCGCCGCCACCGTGCTGCTCGCCGCGTCCACGGCCGCCGTGCTCACCCCGCGGCCCGATGCGAACGTGCCCGCACCCGCGCCGCCCGTCACGGCCCTCGCCGTCGCAGCCGCCCGCGCGGCGGACCCGGCGCTCCTGGTCCGCACGCCCGACGAGCGGTGGTCCGACACCGCGCGGGTCGATCTCACCGCGTGGCCCGCTCGCGGGACCCGGACCGGCGACACGGCCTTGCTGTCCCGCGCCCTCGACGCCTGGGCGCGAGGGACCGACAACGGCCGCACCGGCGAACGGACTTCAGTCCGTGTGACCGCCACCCCCAGCACGCCGACCACCCCGCCCGCCGCCCCGCCCCGCCTGCTCTTCGCCGGCCAGGCCGACGACTCGGCCGTCGTCCTCCTGCACGACGGCGACCGACTGGTCCGGTACGCCGAGCCCCTCACCGGCCAGGGCGGGGCGGCTCTCGAACTCGCCAGGGCCGACGACGCGGACGTGACCACCGGCGCCGCCGTGGCGGTGAGCAGGACGCCGCTCGGAGCGCGGTTCCTGCTCGCCCCCTGGATCGACGAGAGTGCGGTGCGGGACCTCCTGCGGCCCGGCGTCCCCGCCCGGCGGCTGCCGGTCACCGAGGACGGGGTCACCGACCCCGTACCCCCGGCACCGGGCGACTGCGGTCAGGTTCCCGCGCTGCAGGTGCGGTCCTCGTCCCGGATCGTGGAGAACCACTCCTTCCTCCTCGCGGACCTCGGGGAGCTCACCCCCGCGCACCTCACGTGGACCCCGGCGCCGGGGACCGGAGCCCCCGCGCGCCAGCCGCGCGAGGCGACGTCGGCGGCGGGCCTCGCCGCCTGGTCCCGCTCGGCCTGCGCGCTGCCGGATCTGCGGGGTACGGGCGTACGCGCCGTCAACCGTTGGGAGTTCGCCCAGCAGACCCTTCCCGAGCGCGCCGGACGCGCCACGTGGACGTGCACCCGGGCGGAGAACTGGGACGGGCGCGCCCGCGTGGAGGTGGCACGAGAGGACCAGGACGCGCGCATCAGGCCGACCCCGGTACGGTCCCCGGGCCCGCGGCCCCTGTACACGGCGGAGTGCAGCCGCTTCGGCCAGCACGTCTTGGCGGGCGCGTACTGGACGGCCCCCTCAGGGGCGCGCTACTACCTTGCCGCAGGCAGCCGCGCCCTGACCACGGTCACCGCCCGTGGCCCCGTGGCCGCCACCGTACGAGGCCGGGTCCTGGCCGTCCGCACCAACGCGACGGGCCCGGTCCACCTGACCGGCACGGTGCCCGGCGGCGCGGGCGAACTCCGCGGCTGGGGAGAGGTGGAGGAGGGCCCCGGCGGACCGTGACACGAGGCGCGGCGCGCGTCCTGCGCCGCGCTTCGGGTTCCGGGTTCCCACACACCGTCCCGTGAGCACCTGCTCCAGCACGGCGCGGACGTAGGCCAGGGCGAACCCACAGGTCGGAGTCCGGTGTCGGGGTCAGAGCCGTACGGCGATGAGGGCGGTGTCGTCCGTGAGGCCGGCCGGGGGGATCAGGTCGGCCAGGAGTGCGTCGGCGACGGTGTCCGGGTGCGCGTCGGGGTGGGTGGCGTGGTGGCGGGTCAGGGAGTGGGCGAGGCGGGCGAGGCCGGTGTCGATGTCCTCGCCGCGGCGTTCGATGAGGCCGTCGGTGTAGAGGACGAGGAGGGATCCTTTGGTGAAAGGGGCGTGTGCCTGGGGCCTCGGGACGTGCTCGGGGCGTGCGCCGAGTGGGGGATCGGTGGCCTGGTCGAGGAAGGTGACGGTGCCGTCGGGGTGGCAGAGGGCCGGCGGGGGGTGGCCCGCGCTGCTGTAGGTCAGGGTGTCGTTGTTCCAGTCGATGTAGACGGAGGCCGCGGTGGTGGATTCGGCTCCTTCGACGCTGCGGGCGTACAGGCCGAGGACTTCGAGGGCCTGGGCCGGGCCTTCGGCGACGTGCGAGGCGGCGGACAGGGCGCTGCGCAGCTGGCCCATGACGCCGGCCGCGCGTAGTCCGTGGCCGACGACGTCGCCGACCGCCACGGCCGTGCGGCCCGCCCTGGGCATGTCGACGAGGTCGTACCAGTCCCCGCAGACGTTCAGGGCGCCCACGGCGGGCCGGTAGCGGACGGCGGCCTGGTGTCTGTCGAGGGGGCGGGGGACGGGCAGCATCGCCTGTTGGAGGTGGAGGGCGACCTCGCGTTCGCGGGCGTGGGCCTTGCGGAGGCGTTCGTTGACCTCCTGGAGCTCCCTGGCCCGGGTGTACAGCTCGGCCTCCAGGACCTGGGCGTGGTCGCCGCCCGGTCGTCCGCCGCGGGCCTTGATGAGTTCGGTGACCTCCTCGACGCGGTGCAGCAGCAGGGCCACCGTGCCGTCCGGGGCGAGGACGGGGACGTTGACGGGGCTCCAGTACCGCTCCTCCCACACGCCCGGACGGGTGAGGTCCTCCACGTCGTAGCGCTGTAGGGCCATGGTGTCGCGTTCGCCGGTGGCCGCGACGCGCTGCAGGGAGGCGGACAGGTTGCGCATCCCGGTCGCGGCGGGGTCGTGGGGGTTGTCGGGGAAGACGTCGAAGAGGTAGCGGCCGATGAGCTGGTCGCGGGTGCGGCCGGCCATGGACAGGAACGCCTCGTTGGCGTCCGCGTACACCAGGTCGAGGGTCAGCAGCGCGACCGATCCGGGCAGGGCCTGGAAGACCGCCTGGTAGTCGATGCCGGGTCCGTTCACGTCTCCACCTGCCACGCGTCGGCCGCACTGGGCGGTCGTAGGTACTCCCACGGTGGCACGGGCGCGAGCCCGAGGCTCGTTGTGGTGCCGATGAGCGGGGGACACCCCGTTTGTCGTCGGTCTGACGATAAGCGGGCTGTGGTTGACACATGGCCACATCGCGCGATGAACGCGACGATCCCTCCTGTGTCGAAGCCGACACGGAGCTCGCACAGAGAGCCGCCGAGCTGGCGACCGCGTGGGTCTCCGCCGATACGCCGTTGTCGGAGGCGCACGGGTGGGCGCTGCGCTCGTCGGCCTGCAGAACGTCGACTGTCTCGCCCGGGAGGCAGGGGATCCATTAATAACTGAACAGTCATTTATTAACGTGGTACGGTCGACCACGAAGGAGGCAGCCATGCCACGGCCACGCGCCACCAGTGACGCCGACATCCTCGCCGCCACCGGGCGTGCCATCGGCGCCCACGGTCCCGGCAGGCTCACCCTGGCGCACGTCGGCGCGGAAGCGGGTGTCTCCCCTGCGACCCTGTCCCAGCGCTTCGGGTCCAAGCGGGGCCTGCTGCTGGCGTTCGCCGCGGACGCCGCCGCCGGCGCCGGCGCGCCGTACCGGAAGGCGCGGGCGACCCGGGACTCGCCCCTGGCGGCGCTGCACGCCGTCGCCGACGAGTTCGCCCGTCACATGTCCACACCCGAGGAGATGGCCAATCACCTCGGCATGCTCCAACTCGACCTGTCCGAGCCGGAGTTCCGCGTCCACGCGGCCGCGCACACCCGCACGGTCGACGCGGAGCTCCGGGAACTGCTCGCCGATGCCGTCACCAGGGGCGAACTCCCCGCCGGCACCGACGTGTCCCGCCTGGCGCGCGCCGTGCGGATCACCATGGACGGCTCGCTGCTGCGATGGGCCCTCACGGGCGACGGTGACGCCGCCGCTCTGCTCCACGACGACCTCGACCACCTGCTCGGGAGGACCGCATGACCTTCACCGCCACCGTCTTCATCGGCACCAGCCTCGACGGCTACATCGCCCGTCCCGACGACGACATCGAATGGCTGACCTCGCGCGGCGAGAAGGCCGGCGACCTGGGCTTCTTCGAGTTCCTCGATTCCGTGGACGCCGTGATCATGGGCCGCAACACCTACGAGACGGTCATCGGCTTCGGCGAGGAGAGCTGGCCCTACGGCGACCGTCACGTGGGCGTCCTGAGCACGACCCTCCCCGAGGGCGCCGACCCGCGCGTCACCGTCTACCGCGAACTCGACACCCTCGTCGCCGACCTCGACCGGCGCGGGGTCGAGCACGTCTATCCCGACGGCGGACGCCTCGTCCAGAGCTTCATCCGCGCAGGCCGCGTCGACCGGTTCGTCATCAGCGTCGCCCCCGTCCTGATCGGGAGCGGCCACTCCCTCTTCGGTGAACTCCACGCCGATGTCCCGCTCCGCCTGGACTCGGTCGCCGACGTCGGTGGCGGCTTCGCACAGCTGCGCTACACGGTGGAGAAGGAGCGGCTCGGCTCGTAGGCGGTCGTCAAGCTCCTACCCGGTGGCCGCGGGCGGTCGCGGCGCCGCAGACGGCGGGCCAGAGGTTCGCCAGCCACGGTCGCACCTCCGTGGCCACCGGCAGGCCCGGCGGCAGGGAATCGTGCACAGCGGCCGTCTCCGGCTCCAGCTCGCGGCAACGGACCAGGGTTTCCGGCTCCGCCCCTTGAGCGGCGGCGGAAACACTCCGCAGGAACATGACGTTGGCCGCCACGAGCCAAGACTGGCGCCCCATCCCCGCCACCCCCGAGGAGCCGCCGCTCCCATGGGTCAGCGCCCACGGGTCGGGGGCCAGATACCGGACGGTTCCCACGCCGGTGAACGCCGCTGCGGCCGTGCACATGGAACAGGGCTCCTGCGTACTCCACAGGGACAGCCGGCTCAGATCCCACCCGGTCCGCGCCGCGCCCAACGCGTTCATCTCGGCGTGGGCGAGCGGCGTCCCGCGCAGCGGACCTCCGCCAGGGCCGTCGTCGTACGCACGGTTGCGCCCCTCGGACACCACCGCTCCGCCCGGACCCGTCAGTACGGATCCCACGGCCAGCCCGCCGGCGACCAGTGCCTCGTACGCGAGCTCCAGGCATCGCCTGACCGCCTCGGGCGCCGCCGCCCACTCCACATCGAAGCTGTTCACACCGGGGAGCATGGCATACGAGATCTTGCTCAGCCCGGGTAGGTGAGGGAGCCCAGTGGCGGGCAGTGGAGGAGTGTGGCGCCGGCGCCGGGGCGTTCGACGAAGGCCCGGGCCTCGGCGGCCCGCAGGCGCTGCGAGTCCAGGTCGTCGGCGTGCCAGGCGTCGCGCGTGGCACGGGTGTAGTCCCAGGTGTCGTCGATGAGACTGAGACTGGTGTTGCCCGAGCTGCGCTGGAAGTCCGTCTTCAGGGCGGCCTGTTGGATCGCGGTCTGGGTCGCGGCGAGATCGATGCGGGTGATCAGGACGCCGGCGGTGTGCGGCTCGCGGGTCGGCATGGGGGCCTGCGGGAGCAGTGAAACGCCGGTGTCGAGGCGGCCGATGTTGTCGACCATCGCGTTCTGGGCGTCCCGCGCCATGAGCTGCATCTCCTGGTGCAGCCAGCAGAGCTCGTCGAAGTCGGCCTCGGTGACGAGCATCCGCGCGTACAGCGCCCGGAAACGAGGATCGCCGTGCAGCGGACGGAAGGGGGCGGCGTGGAGAGCCACGCAGTCGTTGAATCCGGCGTCCACCGCGGCGTCGAGGTGGGAGACGGCCTGGTCCCCCTGCCCGTACGCGAGGGCCACGACGCCGAGCCCCGCCTCGCCCGCGGCGACGAGCCACATGCCTTCGGGGCCGATCGCCGAGGCGCGCGCGACGAGGTCGTGGAGGCCCGCGGTACCCACCGAGGCGGGGCCACGCGTTCCGAGCGCCACGAGCAGTTCGTGAACGCGGGTGGCCAGCGAGTGGACGGTGTCGGCCATGGATCTGATCTCCTCGGACCTCGGTGGTGTAGAGCGATATGGGCAGCGCGGCGGGGGTGGGGTGCCGGTGCCTCCGGCGATCCCCGTGGACAGGACGGACGGAAGGGAGGAGTGGTTCCTTCCGCGACCTGCGGTCGTACGCGGGGCACTTGGGGTGCTCGGCGCACGCGGGGTGCTTGGGGTGATGCGGGGTGCTCGGCGCACGCGGGGTGCGCGGGGGTGATCGGACGTACGGGCGGCCGCCGAACCCGCAGCGCAGGGTGGACGCCCGTGCCGCGCACGTAGACCCAGGGTGTAAACCCGTGGGCCGATGTCAGACGCGTGGGGTACGTGACAGCTTTTCCGTGTGCCCACGGACCGTCCGTGACCGCACAACTGACGCTCTGTCACCCAGGAGGAACCATGTCGACGACCACACCGTTCATCAGCCGGAAGGGCATGACGCGCCGCCGCGTGCTGGGCGCCGCGCTGGCCGCCGGGACCGCCGTACCGCTCGCCGCCGGCGTGGGCGCAGGCCCGGTGTGGGCGAGCCCCGGAACCCGGGGCGCCCCGACGCGGTTCACGCTGCCCGCACCCACCGGGCCGCACCCGGTGGGCACGGTCCCCCTTCGCCTCGTCGACCGGTCGCGCCCTGACGGCATAGCGGGCCCCGGGCACTTCCGCGAGCTGATGGCCACCGTCTGGTACCCCGCCCGGAACGTCGAGCGGTACCCGGTGGCGCCCTGGATGCCGACCGGCGCGTTCCAGGCGTTCGTCGCCGACGCGGGTTTCGGCGACCTGGACCTCCTGGTCCCGCTCACGTCCGGCCGGGTGGGGGCCCCGGTGCTCCGGCCGGGGCGACGGCTGCCCGTCCTCGTCTTCTCGCACGGCGCGCACAGTCACCAGGGAGACCACACCGTCGTGGTCCAGGAGCTCGCCAGCCACGGATACGCCGTGGTGACGGTGGCCCACCAGTACGACACGTACACCGTTCTTCCCGACGGCCGGGTCGCCGTCCCGCTCCGTGACCGGAGCGCGCCGACGCTGCCCGGGGACTTCGCCGCGGACCTGCGCTTCGTCCTCGACTGCGTCGAACGGCTCGCCGCCGGGAGCAATCCGGACGCCGACCGGCGGAAGCTGCCGACCGGGCTGCTGGGCGCCCTCGACCCGCGGCGCACGGGCGCTTTCGGCTGGTCGAAGGGCGGGACGGCGACCGCCTGCGCCACGCTCGCGGACGAGCGCATCCGGGCCGGGCTGAGCCTCGACGGCCCGATGCAGATGAAGCCGCCGCTGGCCGGGGAACTGGACCGGCCGTTCATGATGATGTCCGCGGAGTTCACCCGGGCGACAGCTCCCGAGGTCGCCGCGTTCTGGTCGTGTCTGCGGGGCCGACGGCTGAACATCGAGGCCCGAGGGGCCGCCCACGTCTCGTACGGGGACAACGAGGCGCTGTTCCCCCAGGTGGCGAAGTTGCTCGGATGGAGCGGGCGGCAGCTGGAGGACGTGATCGGCAGCCTCGACCCCGGCCAGGCGGTGAGGATCCAGCAGGCGTACCCGCTCGCGTTCTTCGACGAGCACCTGCGCGGCCGCCGTAGCCACCTGCTCGACGGTCCGTCCCCGGCCTTCCCGGCGGTGACTTTTCTCCCCTGACTACCCGGGCCACCGGGCTCGGGCCACGACAGGCAGCCCCGCCGGCGCGAGCCGGCCGGGCTGCCGCGGACGTCATGCCGCAGACGTGGGGGTGGGGGTGTAGGTGAGAACGACGACGCCGGTGTCGAGGACCTCGGTGTGCGCGTGGGTGAGGCGGTGCCGGAATCCGTCGGCGGCGAGACTTCCGCCGCCGGCGATCACCGGGTGCACCCAGAAGTGGACCTCGTCCAGCAGGCCGTGCGTGAGCAGGGTCTTGGCGACGGGACCGAAGCCGTACATGAGGATGTCGCCGCCCGGCTGCTCCTTGAGCGCGGTGATGGCCTCGACGGCCCCGTCCTGGGGGATGACGGTCGTCCTGCCCCAGTCGCCTCCGGTCAGGGTGGAGGAGACGACGTACTTGTCGATGCTGTTCATGCGGTCGGCGAACGCGTCGGCACCGGCTCTCTGCGACCACGCGGGCTCGAAGTTCACATAGGTGTCACGGCCCATCAGGAGGGCGTCGGCGGCGAACAGCAGCTTGTTGGCGTACCGCTCGAGGTCGTCGCTCCAGTAGTCGAAGGACCACTGGTCGAGCTTCTCCGTGTCGCCGTCGAGGGACAGGTACGTGGAGTTGATGATTCTGCGCACGGTGGTGTACTTCCTTGTCTGAAAAGGGGGTTGCTGAAGGGTGAGGGGGCTAAGGGCCGCCGGGTCACGAGGGTCGTACGGGCCGGTAGTCGAGGACGATCGCGCCGGAGCTGAGGGCCGCCGTGCCGGCGAGGGTCCAGGTGCGTCCCACGGCCCCGTCGGAGAAGAGGCGACGGCCGGTGCCGACGACCACCGGGTGGAGGAAGAGCTTGAGTTCGTCGACCAGGTCGTGGGCGATGAGGTGGTCGACGAGTGTGACGCTGCCGTAGACGAGGAGGTCCTGTCCGGGTTCGGACTTGAGCTTGGCCACCTGCTCGGCGACGTCGTTCTCGATGAGGACGGCGTTCCACTCCGCCTTGTCGAGCGTGGTGGTCGCGACGTACTTCGGGATGCTGTTCATCCGGGCGGTGAAGGCGTCGGACTCGTCCCGGGTCGGCCACGAGGAGGCCATCTCCTCGTACGTGACGCGCCCCATCAGGAGCGCCCGGCTCGCGAGCAGCTGCCCGTGCTGGTATTTGGCGTGCTCGTCGTTCCAGAAGGGGCCGGTCCACGCGGGTTTCTCGACCACGCCGTCCAGGGACACGTACATGACGACGACGACCTTGCTCATGAGTGCTGCTCCGTTCTCGTACGCCGGGGGGCGCGGCGACCGGGACACGACCGAGGTACGACGCAGACACGACCGAGGTACGGCCGAGGTACGACCGTGCGGTGCGGATGTGGCCGAGGCGTGCTCGGGGGTGCGGCCGGGCGCGGCCGGATTCCGCGTCTCTCGCGGTCGACCGGGATGGTCCGTCCGTCCGACGCGGTGACCTCAGGATCCAGGAACGGCGGATGCGCCGACAAGAACGGATGAAAGCACGCTGTGTTGAGCGTGGCTTCACGAAGCGGGACGGGGGAAGGACATGCTGGAGCGCATGGAGCTGGAGGCGTTCCTCACGCTGGCCGAGGAACTGCACTTCGGGCGCACGGCGGAGCGGCTGCGGGTGACGACGAGCCGGATCAGCCAGACCATCAGGAAGCTGGAGCGCCGTGTCGGTGCGCAGCTCTTCGTACGGAACAGCCGCAGCGTGACCCTGACGGAGGTGGGGGAGCGGTTGCGGGACGACCTCCTGCCGGCCTACGAGCAGATCGGTCTCGGGCTCGCGCAGGCGATCGCGACCGCCCGGGGGGTACGGATCAAGGGCGTCGTACGGGTGGGCTGGTCCGGGCCGTGGTGCGGGAACCTGATGGTGCGGGCCGCGGACCTGTTCCGCGCCCGGTACGCCGACTGCGAGGTCGAGATCCAGGAAATCCAGCTGTGCGATCCTCTGGGCGGCATGCGCGCCGGTACCGTCGACGTGCAGATGACCGAATTCCCGGTCACCGAGCCGGACATCACGACCGGGCGGGTGCTGTTCAGGGAACCGCGGTCGCTGATGGTCCCCGCCGATCATCCGTTCGCGTCACGGGAGTCCGTCTCGCTGGAGGAGCTCGCGGGCACCGTGCTGGTGACCCTCGCCGACGCGCGCATCCCGCGCTACTGGATGGACCGCTACTTCCCCCGCCGCACCCCCGCGGGCCGCCCCATTCCCCAGGGACCCGCGACGACGTACTGGCCGGAGGTCCTGGTCCACGTCGCGGCCGGCGTCGGCGTCAGCACCGTCGCCGCCCGCGCCGAGCAGTACCACACGCGACCGGGGATGACCTTCGTGCCCGTGCACGACGCGTCGACCATCGACTACGGCCTGATGTGGCCGACCGCCGGCAAGAACCCCCTGGTCGAACCCTTCCTGGAGATCATCGACGAGCTCGCCCCGCCCACGGGAGAGGCCAGGGGAGGAGGCAGCTGAGGGCACCTCGATCCCGCCGCAGCGCGATCCGAAGGGAGAAGCGCCCGCGCGCCCTAGGCATGCTCGCGGCAGAAGGCGCGGACCGCCGCGTTGAAGGCCTCCGGGTCCTCCAGGTTGCTCACATGGCCCACTTCGGGGATCACCACCAGCTTCGCGTGGGGGATCGCGTCCTGGAAGGCGTGGGCGACGGTCAGGGGGGAACGGGCGTCGCGTTCGCCCCACAGGAGGAGGGTCGGCACCGTGATCTGGGGGAGCAGGTCCGTCTCGTCGGCCTCGGCCATCAGGGCGAGCTGCGCGACCATGGTCTCCGGCCGTACGGCCCGGGTCATGGCGTCCAGGAGCGCCGCGAAGCGCTCCGGCGGGCCCGCAGCGTAGAGCCCGGGCAGGGTCGGGTCGAACTCCTCCCGGGGCGCGGCGAGCATCCGGCGCGCCGCCGAGAGCCGCGCCGCGACCTCCACCGGCGGGAGCGAGCCCTTCCAGCCGGCGTACGTGTCGACCATCAGCAGCGACCGCACCAGGTCCGGCCGCCACCGGTACAGCTCCAGGACCACGGTCCCGCCCCAGGACAGGCCCGCGACCTGGGCGGGCCCGAGGCCCACGTCCTCGATCACCGCGGCGAGGGCGTGCGCGAAGTCCGCGAGCCCGAAGCCCTCCGGCAGCGCGCCGGACCGCCCGGCCCCCGGCTCGTCCCACGCCACCACGGTGAACTCGTCCGCCAGCGCGTCGACCTGCGGCTGCCACATCCGCCCGTCGACCCCGGCCCCGTGAACGAGGACCACGACCGGCCCGCGTCCCTTCCGCGTATAGGCGACGTCGACGTCGCCGACCCGCACGACTGCCATGACTCCAGGCTAGTGCGTGTCGGCGGATCGGGGGATTCGGCGGCCGGCGCCGGCGACCGCGGCCTCGATGTCGGCGATCTGGGCCGCGAGGATCTCCTCGAACGCGGCGCGGCGGTCCGCCCCGAGCGGGCGGTCGGCCGGCCAGGTGGTCTGCCTGGACGGCACCAGCGGACGCGAGCTGTGGCGGTCCGCTGCTCCGGCTCAGGCCGGGGGAGCGAAGGAGGAATCCGGGGCGGGGACGAAACTCACCGTCCGCGCCGATGGGATGGTCTTCGCGCGCACCGGTCCGGATGTCCTGGCCGCCTTCGCGCCGCCGGGCTACAAGGCGCCGTGACCGACTTCCCGGCCCGACCGCACAAGGGGACAGGGGAGGGCCGCGTCACCGCACCGGCCGGTCCGGCAGGTGAAAGCCGTTGAACAGGTCGTCCATGCCGTGCAGGGCCAGCCGGACCGGGGTGGCGCGGACCGCGAGGTCACGGGCCGCCACGGCGAGCGGGTTGCGGAGGGCCCCCAGCCGACCGACCCGGCGGGCGCGGACGCGCACGGAGTCCGTGCGGTCGCGGCGGGCGGCGGTGTACGCGGCGAGGGCGGCCGGTACGCCGTCCGTACCGGTGTCGCGGGCGTACGTCCCGGTCCCGGTGCTCGTACCGTCCCCGCCGTCCCCGCCGTCCCCGCCGGGCAGGAGGTGGGCGAGGATCACCGCGTCCTCGATGGCCTGGCAGCCGCCCTGGCCGAGGTTCGGCGTCATGGCGTGGGCGGCGTCGCCGAGCCAGGCGATCCGGCCGTGGTGCAACCGCGGGAGCCGGGCAGCCAGTTCGTAGAGGTCGTGCCTCAGGACATCGGCCGGGGCGAGGCGGTCGACGCGGTCCAGCAGGGCAGGAATCGGGTCGTGCCACGAGTCGAAGCGACGGCGCAGTTCGACGCGGGGGTCGGCGTCCCGGCCGCCGGCCGGAACGGTCGCCGTGGCGTAGAGGTAGAAACGGCCGTCGGAGAGCGGGGTGACACCGAACCGCTCGCCCCGCCCCCACGTCTCGCTCATGGCCTGTATGCCCAGGTCCGGAGCTTCCACCAGGGCCCGCCAGGCGGTCTCGCCGACATAGCGGAGGCCGGGGTGACCGGAGAAGTACGCGCGGCGCAGCGGACTGTGGATCCCTTCGGCGGCGACGACCAGGTCGGTGGGAAGGCCCGGTCCGTCCTCCGTGTGGGGAACCGGGCGGTCCCCGGTGCCGTCGACGGCGGTCACGGTGGTGCCGTAGTGGACCGCCCCCGGCGGCAGGGCGGCGGCCAGAGCGGCGTTGAGGGCCGGGCGCGGGACGGCGATCGGAGGCGTCCCGTAGCGCGCCGCCAGGTCGGCGGTACCGACCCGGACGAGCCATCTGCCGTCGGAACGGCGCACCCCCATCGCGGCGGGTACGGCGCTGCCGGTCACCCGCGTGACGTCGACGCCGACGGCCTGGAGCGCGCGCAGCGCGTTGGGGGCGAGGCCGATCCCCGCACCGGTGACCGGGGGTTCGGGGGCACGTTCGCAGACGGTGACGTGCCAGCCGCGCCGGTGCAGTGCCACAGCCGCCGTGAGCCCGCCGATCCCGGCTCCGACCACGACCACGCGACGGCTCGGCATGGAGCCCACCCCCTTCGTTCCCGGCACGCGCCGCAGCCGTCGAGACTGCGTTCCGGGCGGAAGGCCCTGGCCCGGAGCCGGAGCCGGAGCCGGAGCCGCAGTCGGTCGGTACGGACCCGTGCGCCGCGCGACCGTCGCGCGCGTACGACCGTAGTCGCCGCCCGCTTCGCGTGCGACACGCCGACTGCCGCGGGTTCCGCGGCGCTGTTAGCCTGCGGTCCATGATCAAGGTCGGTTTGGGAGGTCGAATAGGCCGGATGGCGGGGGCCAACGGGCCGGAGCGCGTCCTGGTCGCCGCCAGTTTCGTCAACCGGGTCGGCAATGGTTTGTTCAACGCGGCCTCGGCGCTCTACTTCACCTTGGTCGTGGGCCTGCCCGCGGTGCAGGTAGGTGCCGCGCTCACCATCGCCGGAGTGATCGGCCTGGGCGCGGGGATACCCGGGGGGCATCTCGCCGACCGGCGCGGCGCACGCGTGATCATGATGACGGCCCTCGCGGTCCAGGCGGTGTCGATGGCGGCCCTCGTCCTCGTCGAGAGCTGGGCCGCGCTCACGGTCATCGCGACGGTCGACCAGATCGCCGCGGCGGTCGGCGGGGCCGCGTGGGGGGCTCTGGTGGTCCGGGTCGGGGGTGAGCGACCGGCCCTGTTCCGGGCCAAGCTGCGCACCTTCGTCAACCTGGGCGTCATCCTGGGAACGTTGGGTGCCGGGCTGGCGCTGGCCGTGGACACCCGCGGCGCCTATGTCACGCTGATTCTCGGCAACGCGGCGAGCTTCGCCCTGTGCGCGGTGCTCCTGCTTCTGCTGCCCCGCTATCCGGTGCTGCCGGCGCCGCCGCAGCGGCGGCGCTGGCTCGTCTTCGCGGACCGCCCGTTCCTGACGTTCACCGCCCTCTACGGGGCCATGGGGCTGCAGTACCCGGTGGTCTCCCTGCTCCTGCCGATCTGGATCTCCGAGCACACCGAAGCACCGCGGTGGACCGTGGCCGCGCTGTTCGGAGTCAACTCCGCCTTCTGCGTGCTGATGCAGACCAGGATCGGCTCCCGTATCGAGACCCTGAACGACGGCGGCAGGGCGTTCCGCACCGCGGGGCTGCTCTTCCTCGTCAGCTGTCCGATGATGGCGCTGGCGGCGTACGCCCCCGTCTGGGCGGCAGCGGGACTGGTCCTGGCGGCGATCTTCGTCCACAGTCTGGCAGAGGTCTGGGAGTCCTCGGCGGCCTTCGCCCTGGGCTTCGGTCTTGCCCCCGACCATGCCCAGGGGCAGTACCAGGGTGTCTTCGGCCTGGGCTTCAACGCGGGCCAGGCTCTCGCCCCCGCGATCCTCACCACGGTGGTGCTGGGCCTCGGCACGACGGGCTGGTTGCTGCTGGCGTCGTTCTTCGCGCTGCTGGGTGCGGCCGGCCCACCGCTTGCCCGCTGGGGCATGCGGACCCGGCCGCAGCCGGGCGCCTCCGCGGAAGCGACGAGTTGACCGGGGAGCAGGTGCCGGGAGCCGCCAGCGCGAGCAGCCGGGCGAGGGGGTGCTCGTCGCGGTCGGTCCGGCCGGCGGCCCACTCGACGTCATGCCCCTCGTACGCGTGAACCTCCCGCCGGACCCGGGCGTGTCGCGTGCGGGACCACCCCGCTCTCTGCGCACGTCGTGGCCATGCGCAATCCGTTGGCGGCCCCCGCGCGATGGGTGAGCCGGGCATGGCAGTGGGGCCGGGCATGGTGGGTGCCGACCGTCGCGGCGGTCGCCCTCCTGGTGATGAGCGAGATCTCGCAGCTCCTCGGGACACTCTCGACAGGCGCCCACTTCTCGTACGACATGGGCGCCCTCACCGGCCTTCCCGGCATCCTCCCGAACGATCCGACCGAGCGGATCGACGCCATGACGGCGTGGACCGCCTGGGCCAGGGCGGAGACGTCCCCGAGCGCCTCGGGCGGCGAGGACCATCTGGCGACATGGCTCGCCACCCACCTCGCCCTCGACTTCCTCGTCTTCGCTCCGGCTGTCGCCTACGGCCTGTACCTGCTGCTGCACCGCATCCGACGCTTCCGCGAGGACCAGGGCACTCCCGGGGCCGTTCCCTGCTCGGCCCGCCAGATCAACGTGCTGGTTCTGCTGGTCCTCCTCATCGACCTGGCCGAGACGGCCACCACCGGCGGGCTCGTCCACGCGGGCCTGGAGGACGCGGGCGGGCTGAGTCCCTGGGCGTGGGCCGTCACCCTGCTGTCCTGGCTGAAGTGGTTCTTCCTCGCGGCCGCGCTGTTCCTGGCCGTGGCGCTGCTCGTCGTCGACATCCTGCCCGTCAGCCTGACCCGCTGGGTCGTCCGCTGGCGCTCCGGTGTCTCCGCCCGCTCGCGGTCCTGGACGCGGCACCGGGTCCAACTCGCCGCCGTGGCCTTCCTGGTGGCCCTGGTGCTCCTGCCCGGAGGCGGCCCCCTGGAGCAGTTCCCCGACATCCAACGGGCCTGGGTCCACCAAGGGGACGACCGTTTCCGGGTGGGCGACTTCACGGGCCCGGTGATCACCCTGTTCGGGCTCTCCCTCGCGATGTGGGTCGCCGGGCGGTGGGCACTCCTCGACGGCCAGCCGCGCGAGCGGCGCAGGGCTCACGGCATCCTCACACCGTTGGTGGTGTGCGGTGCCGCGCTCGTCGCCGTCTGCGGACTCTGGCCGGTCTTCTCCTCGCAGCCCTGGGACCAGAAGTTCGGCGGCGCGGCGATCCCCCTCGTCGCGCTGCTGACCGTCCTCGCCGGCCTGTTCGTGAGCGGGCCCGACCCGGAGCCAGGCATCGTGCGGGTGCCGATCTCGAACCGGGCGCGCGTCGAGGGCATCGGGCGCGCGCTCACGGTCGTTCCTCTGCTGATCGCCGCCCTCGGCCTGGTCCGGTCCTTCGCCCGCCCCGTCCTCCTCGGCTCGCTCGTCGAGGGCTCCGGCGTCTCCACGACCCTCATGCGGTGCTGGTTCGGGGCCGGAGTCGTCCTGGCCCTGGCCGTACCCCCGGTCCTCCACGCGCTCCTCCGGCGGTGCGACACCCGCCTGTTCGGAACGGCCGAGCCCGCGACCCGCGGCGAGACGAGCCGTCGCCGGCTGGTGCCGCTGGTCGCCGGCGGGGGCCTCCTCGCCGTGACCGCGGTCCTCGGCGTCCTCACCGCGGTGGACCCCGTCGGCTGGGGCTCCCGGCTGCGCACCCTCGGCGTCCTCGTCCTCTTCCTCACCACGGTCGTCCTCCTGTGCGCCGGCTTCGTCCGCCGTGCAGAGGCCCGGATGCCGTACCGCGCCTTCCGCGCCCTGCGCTTCCGCTTCACCCCGGTCTGGCTGCCGGTCCTCGCCGTCCTGGCCGCCCAGTCGATGCTCGACACCACGGGCGTCTACCACGCCGCGCGCCTCAAGGACCCGCGCCCCCAGACGTCCGCGCCCGCACGGCCCTTCTCCTCCCGGGCCGAGTTCGAGGACTGGTACGACGGGGCCGCGAAGTGCCAGGAGGAGCTGCCCGGAGACGCCGCGGGCAACGCGCTGCCCATGCTCCTCGTGGCGGCGGCCGGCGGAGGCATCCGGGCCGCGTACTGGACCGGTTCCGGAATGGACAGGCTCGCCGGCGCGTCCCCGTGCGCCGCCGCCTCGGTCTTCGGCCTCAGCGGCGTGTCCGGCGGCAGCCTCGGGCTCTCCGCGTACACCCTCGCGCGTACGGGATCCGCTCCCACTCCCGGTACGGGATCCACCGGGGAGATCGTCCGTCGACTCGCCGACGAGGACGCCCTCGCCGCGAACATCTCCGCCCTCCTCTACCGGGACGGCACCCACGCCCTCCACGGCATGAACCGCATGCTCGACCAGGTGGTCGGCGACCGCGCCTCGGTCTTCGAGCGCGCCTGGGAGCGGTCCTGGCCCGGCGAGGACAACGCCTGGGAGAAGGACTACTTCGCCGTCACCGCACACGCACCGCACGAGCAGGAGACGGCGGGGGCGGCCGGTCCGGTCCTCATCCTGAACGGCACGGACGTCCGCTCCGGCTGCCGGATCGCGGTCTCGGCCCACCGGGCGGCCGGCGGGGCGGCGGGCAACGGAGCCCTGCGCTGCCAGAAGGCGGTGGTCTCCCGCCCGGACGCGGACCCCCAGTTCACCACCGCGACCGTCGACGCCATGGGCTACACCGACGCCGCGGACTGCGACACCGGCGACGCGGGCCTCCGCATGTCCACCGCCGCACACCTCTCGGCCCGATTCGCCTACGTCTCGCCCAGCGGCACGATGTACCGCTGCGTTCCCCGTCCGGAAGGCGGCGGCACGGAGGCCGAGGTCCTCTCGTCCATCGACGGCGGCAACCTGGAGAACAGCGGCATCTCCGCGCTCCTGGAGCTCTGGGCCGCCGTCGAGCCCGCCGTCGCGGAGCACAACCGGCGCGTCGGGGCCACCGAGGGCACCGGCACGCGGTACGTCGTCCCGCTCCTCGTGTTCCTCGACAACCACTACTCCGTCGAGACTCCCGAACCCGACCTCGTCCCCGTGGACGAACTGCTCGCTCCCCTCACCGGCCTGAAGGCCGCCAAGGTCGCCGCCCGCTCGACCACCCTGCAGCAGGCGGCTCTGATGCGGTTCTCCGGACCGCTGCCCGGCCTCGACCCGGCCAAGAAGGTCACGGCCGGCGGGGCAGCGGCCTCGAACGTCCGGAGTTTCCTCGTCGCCCCGCGCTCCCAGCCCGAGGTGACGGCGCCGCTGGGCTGGGTCCTCTCCGATCTGACCCTGGCCTCGATGGACAGCCAGATGGGCGCGCTCGCCGGCCGACCGTCCCCGCGCCCGCCGGACGCGACGCCCGACGGCACCTCGCTGACCTCCGGCGACCTCCATACGGCCCTGCGCCTGCTCACGGGGCCGCTCCAGGTCTCGTGACCGCCCCGGGCGCGTGCGAGGATCGCGGAATGGATCATGATCGCGGATGTGGGGCGCAGCCGGCCGAAGCGGCCGCGCAGTACGCCGGTGGGGCGTCACTGGTGGCGCTGGTGGAGCGGTCGGTGCGGGCGGGGGCGGACGAGCGGGTCGTGGCCGTGCCGGTGGCCTGTCGGCTGTGCGGCTCGGACGGTGTGGACGAGTTCGAGGTGTGGGCGGGGGACTGCTACTGCTTCGGCTGCCTCCTGGAGCTCGGGGTGTGGCACGGCGACGACCCGGCGGCCTTCCCCGCGGCCGCGGGGGTGCGTCCCTTCCCCTGGAGACTCGTACCGTCCGTGACCCCGCTTCCCTCGCTGTCGTCCGGGGACTACTTCAGATGCTCCGAAGGAACCAGGCTGTTCCAGGTGGCACTCGCCATGGTGCTCGGCCAGGACGACATCGTCAGGCGCATCTCCGTCGGCCTGAGGTGCTCGGAGCACGGCGGGCTGTACCTCTACATCGACAACGCGCATGTGGAGGCCCTGGACTCCCGAAGCTGCCACGAAGTGACAAAGTGACTCAGCGTGTCGTGAGGGCCTTGGCTTCTGTGCGGGATTCGCTGCCAGTGAGGTCGGTAAGGTCGGTGAGGTCGGTGAGGTCGGTGAGGTCGGTGAGGTCGGTGAGGTCGGCGAGGTCGGCGCGGGCCCGCTCGACCGTGGGCGGGGTCGCGGCCGAGCCGCTTCATCTCGTACACGGTGAAGGTGTTGCCGTTGAGGATGTCCGCGCTCGGCGAGGCGAGCCGGGCTGTGCGTCGCACTGTTCCCGGCCGCGTACAGGGGCCCGGTCTAGAGTGATCACGCATGCGAACAGTGAGGGGGAGCATGATCGACGTCGACAGGTACCTGGCCGTGCTGGGGGTCGACCGTCCGGCGGCTCCGACCGCCGAGGCGCTGTGGGCGCTGCACCGGGCGCACGTGGAGCGAGTCGCCTACGAGACCCTCGACAATCAGCTCGAACGCCCGACGGGAATCGGCGCCGAGGAATCCGTGGGCCGGATCCTGCGTGGGCGCGGTGGCTACTGCTTCCACCTGAACGGGGCCTTCGCCGCGTTGCTGGCGGCCCTCGGGTACGACGTGGCCCTGCACCGGGCCGGAGTGCAGGACGAGGTCGAGGACCCCGCGGGCCCGGGCGGTGATCACCTCGCGCTCACCGTGCGGCTCGACGGCGAGCGGTGGCTGGTCGACACAGGGCTCGCCGGCGGCATGTACGAGCCGCTGCCGCTACGTGAAGGCACGTACACTCAGGGGCCGTTCACCTATGTCATGACCAAGTCGGCGGCTGTTCCCGGTGGCTGGCGGTTCATCCACGACCCCCGTGGCGCCTTCAAATCGATGGTCTTCGCGCCCGAGGCCGTGGAGCTGTCCTCCTTTGTCGCGGAGCACCAACGGCTGTCTTCTTCCCCCGAGTCCGGATTCGTCAGGGTGCTCCAGGTCCAGCTCCGCGACGCCAAGGGCGTGGACATGCTGCGTGGCTGCGTGCTGCGCCGGATCGACGCCGAGGGCACGCACGAGCGGATCATCGACGCGGCCGCCGAGTGGTACGCCGTACTGACGGATGTGTTCCATCTGAACCTGGGCGATGTCGACGCCTCCGCGCGGGCCGGCTGTGGCACCGGGTCCGCACGGAACATCGGGAGTGGGAGGCTTCGAGAGAGCGTGTCACCACGCTCTGACGGCAGGCGCGGGACGAGCGGGACGAACTCGCCGTCCCGGCTGAGCATCAGACATCTGGGCCGGGAGCCGGCAGCTCGCATGTCCCTTTCGGGACCGCTTGGGCTTCAGCCCTGCGAATCCGGTTTCCAGTCCTGTACGAGCAGCCCGAGAATCACCTCGTCCAGGAACTCGCCCAGCACCCATGCGGAGGAGCGCAGTACGCCCTCGCGGACAAAGCCGTTGTGCTCGGCGGAGCGCAGCATGGCGTGGTTGTCCGCCAGTGTCTCGATCTGCAGCCGCTGCAGGCCGCGGACCACGAAACCGTAGTAGCAGAGCGTCGCCACGACGTCTGTGCCGTAGCCCTTGCCGCGTGCCCCCGGCAGCAGGCCGAGGCCTATGTGGGCGGACCGGTGGTGGTTGTCGATGCCCCACAGCGTCGCGGTGCCGGCCAGAGCGCCTCCTTCCAACTCCACCACGGAGAACGCGACGCTGCCTTGCGCCGTGTCGTCCACCATGAGCCGCGGGTCCTTCGAACCGGGTGAGATCGGCCGCCACGGCCCGGCCTCCGCCCGCGCGGAGTTGACCACGTCGTCATAGAGCTCGGTCCGCAGGGTGGGAATGTCGTCCTCGTGCCGGGCCCTCAGCCCGATCTTGTTGCCCTCTAGCATGCAGGTTTCTTATCCGACTTGACTCGCCTGCGACAAACGAATTCATGGACAGTCCAGGTACAGCCAGAGCCTGCCGGTTGCCGACTCGCGCGCGATCACGTCCTCCTGGCCGTCCCGGCCGAAGTCCCCGTGGCGTACGAGAGCGTCGAAGGCGTTCCCGCCGCCCGTGCCCAGGAGGTCGACGGCTCTGTCGGGCGCCAGTGACGATCACCGCAGGCGGGAGCCTCGGGGAAGGCCGGCACGACCCCGCGGACGACCGGCGGCCGTACGACCTCCCATCGCCCCCGGGAGTCCCGTGGCGGAGGCGCCGTCCCCTCCGCCGGCTTCGTCGGTGTCACACGCTGAGTGCCTCGCGCACCGTGCTCTCCGCCGCGGTCCCTCCGGCTCCGGAGGAGGTGACGCGGCCCGCTTCCAGCACGAAGTACCGCTCCGCGGCGCGCATGGCGAAGCCGACGTGTTGTTCGACGAGGAGGACGGACAGGCCGCCGCGCGAGGTGAGGGTCAGGATCACCTCCTCGATCTCGCGGACGACGGACGGCTGGATGCCCTCCGTCGGTTCGTCGAGGAGGAGCACCCGTGGCCGGGTGATCAGGGCCCGGGCCAGCGCGAGTTGCTGGCGCTGACCGCCGGAGAGGAGGCCGGCGCGGCGGTCGGCCAGCTCGCCCAGGACCGGGAAGAGGTCCAGGGCCTCCGCGATCGCCTTCCGCCCGTCAGGACGCCCGTCCGCGACGAGCCGGAGGTTCTCGGCGGTGGTGAGGTGAGGGAAGGACTGCTGGCCCTGGGGTACGTACGCCATGCCACGGGCGACCCGTCGGTGCGGGGCGAGGCGGGTGATGTCCTCCCCGTCGAGCAGGACCGACCCGGCGGTCGGCCGGATCGAGCCCATGGCGGTCCGGAGCAGGGTGCTCTTCCCGGCGCCGTTGTGGCCGAGGACCGCGGCGACGCCGTTCTCCGGGACCGTGACGGTCACCTCGTGCAGCACCGTGGTGCGGTCGTAGCCCGCCCGCAGGCCGGTGATCTCCAGCACGGCGCTCACGCCCTCTCGGTGACGGGGAAGGAAACGGGGGGCGGCGCGGATTCCCCGTCGGAAGCCGTCCCGAGGTAGACCTCCTGGACCCTGGCGTCGGCCTGGACGTCGGCGACCGAACCCTCGCTCAGCACCCTGCCGCCGTGCAGGACGGTGACGCTGCGGGCGAAGGAGCGCATGAAGTCCATGTCGTGCTCGATGACGACGACCGTCCGTTCCCCGCTCACCCTGCGCAGCAGCTCACCGGTGGCCTCCCGCTCGTCGTGGCTCATTCCGGCGACGGGCTCGTCGAGCAGGAGCAGCCGCACGTCCTGGACGAGGAGCATGCCGATCTCCAACCACTGCTTCTGTCCGTGGGCCAGCACACCGGCGGGCCGGTCGCGCAGCTCGGCGAGGCCCGTGGTCTCCAGCGCCCGCGTGACCGCCTCGGGAACGTCCTTGCGCCGCCTCAGCAGGGCGAGCGCGCCGCGCCCGGCGCCCGCGGCGATGTCGAGGTTCTGCAGCACGCTCAGCTCCTCGAAGACCGTGGCGGTCTGGAAGGTGCGGCCGATGCCGAGGCGGGCGATGCGGTGGACGGGCCTCCCGCGGAGTTCGTGGCCCTCGAAGCGGACCGACCCCGTGGAGGGCACCAGGCCGGTGACGGCGTCGACGAGGGTCGTCTTGCCCGCCCCGTTGGGACCGATCAGGAAACGCAGGTCGCCGGGCCGGATGTCCAGATCGACGCCGTCGACGGCGGTGAACCCGTCGAACGTCACCCGCAGGTCGCGGACGGTCAGTCCGTCGTCGTTCATGGTGTCCCTCCTGTGGGAGCCGCCGGAGTGGTGCCGGGCCGGGCCCGCCGCGTACGGACGACGGACATCAGGGAGGCGAGTCCGCCGGGCAGGAAGCCGACCGCCACGATGAACAGCAGGCCCTGGAGGTAGGTCCACGCGGCGGGGAACGCGTCGGACAGCGTGCTCTGCGCCCAGGCCACCGCGATCGCGCCGAGCACGGCGCCCAGCAGCGAGGCCCGGCCCCCGACCGCCGCGCCGATGACGAAGCCGATGGACGGCACGATCCCGATCAGGGCCGGGGAGATGATGCCGACGGCCGGGACGAAGAGGGCACCGGCCAGGCCCGCCATCCCGGCAGCGCCGACGTACGCCACCAGCTTGACCCTGGCCGGGTCGTAGCCGAGGAAGCGTACCCGCTCCTCCGCGTCCCGCACCGCGATCAGGAGCTCGCCGTAGCGGCTGACGAACAGCTGACGGGCGACCGCCATCAGCAGCAGCAGGGCGGCGGCGATGACGAAGTACACCATCCGCTGGTTCACCGGGTCGTCGAGGTCGTAGCCGAAGAAGCCCTGGAAGTCGGTGAGCCCGTTGGTGCCGCCGGTCGTGGCCTGCTGGCCGACCAGCCAGATCGCCAGGGCCGCCGCGAGCGCCTGGCTGAGGATCGCGAAGTACGCGCCCTTCACCCGGCGTCGGAAGACGCCGAGGCCGAGGAGCGCGGCCACGGCCATCGGAAGCAGCACCGTCATGGCGAGCGCGAAGACCGGGTTCGCGAACGGTGCCCACCACCAGGGCAGCGCGTCGGAGGTGCCGTACAGCTGCATGAAGTCCGGCAGCGTTCCGCCTGTCGCGGCGGCGTCGGCGAGCTTCAGGTGCATCGCCATGGCGTAGCCGCCGAGCCCGAAGAAGACCCCCTGGCCGAGCACCAGGAGGCCACCGCGCCCCCAGGCGAGACTGACCCCGACGGCGACGATCGCGTAGCAGAGGTACTTCGCCAGGAGGTTGAGCCGGAAGTCGGTGAGGAGCAGCGGCGCCGCGCCGAGCAGCAGGACCGCGCCGAGGACGAAGGCGCCCGGCACGCGGAACCTGCTGAGGACCGCGGTGGCGGACCGGTCCTTCGCGGGGGCGGCGGGAGAGTCGGGAGGGGAGAGGGTCGTGGTCATGCCAGACTCCGGGTGCGCAGTGTGTAGAGGCCCTGGGGGCGCCACTGGAGGAAGACGACGATCGCGACGAGCACACAGACCTTGGCGACGCTGACGGTCGTCGAGTACTCCACGGCCGACTGGAGGACCCCCAGGGCGAAGGCGGTGATGACGCTCCCCTTGAGCTGGGCCACACCGCCGACGACCACGACGAGGAAGGCGTCGACGATGAAGTTGGTCCCCATCGTCGGACCGATCGGGCCGACCAGGGTGAGTGCGACGCCGGCCACTCCGGCCAGGCCCGAGCCGATGAAGAAGGTCGTCCGGTCCACCGTGGCCGTCGCGATGCCGGACACCTCGGCGAGGTCCCGGTTCTGTACGACGGCCCGGATGCGGCGCCCCAGCGGCGTCAGCCTCAGGAGCAGCGCGAGCCCGAGCACGCTCAGCAGTGCCAGGCCGAGGATGAAGAGCCGGTTGGCGCCGAAGGTGACGCCGGCGACGGAGACGTTACCGGTGAGGAGGTCGGGGGCGCGGGTCTGGACGTTGGGGGCGCCGAAGACGTCCCGGGCGAGCTGCTGGAGCATCAGGGAGACGCCCCAGGTGACCAGCAGGGTGTCCAGGGGCCGGGCGTAGAGGCGCCGGATCAGCAGCCACTCGAGGAGGGCACCCATCGTGCCGGCGGCCAGGAAGGCCAGCGGCAGGGAGACGAGAAGCGAGGCGCCCGCGCCGTCGAGGGACTGCTGGAGGATGTAGGTCGTGTAGGCGCCGGCCATGATGAACTCGCCGTGGGCCATGTTGATCACGCCCATCTGCCCGAAGGTGAGGGTCAGGCCGAGCGCGATGAGCAGAAGGACGGCACCGATGCTGATACCGGTGAAGGACTGGTTGAGGACGACCGTCATGAAGCGGCTCCGGAGGGGGACGGGGGCGTGCGGGCGCGGCCGGGAGCGGGTCAGGACAGCCCGGCGGCCCAGGCGTAACCCTTCAGGTACGGGTCCGGCTTGACGGGCTTGCCCGAGTTCCACACCTCGTCGATCAGACCGTTCGCGCCGATCCTTCCGATGCGGGCGGTCTTGTGGACGTGCTGGGTCGCCCCGTCGACGGTGATCGTGCCTTCGGGCGCGTCGAGCGTGATCCCGTCCGAGGCGGCCTTGACCTTCGCCACGTCGAAGGAGCCGGCCTTCTCGACCATCGCCTTCCAGAGGTACACGGCGTTGTACGCGGCCTCCATCGGGTCGCTGGTCGGCTTGTCGGCGCCGTAGGCCGCCCGGTAGGCCTTCACGAACTTCTCGTTCGCGGCGCCCGGGGTCGTCTGGTAGTAGTTCCAGGCGGTCAACTGGCCTTCCAGGTAAGGGGTTCCGATGCTCTTCACCTCCTCCTCGGCGATCGACACCGAGAGCACCGGAAGGCTCTTCGCGGTGAGTCCGGCCGACTTGTACTCCTTGAAGAAGGCCACGTTGCTGTCGCCGTTGAGCGTGTTGAAGACGGCGTCGGCGCCGGCACCCTTGACCTTGTTGACGATGGTGCTGAACTCGGTGGAGCCGAGGGGCGCGTAGTCCTCGCCGACCACCTCCATGCCGTTCGCCTTCGCGTACGCCTGGATGATCTTGTTGGCCGTGCGCGGGAAGACGTAGTCGCTGCCGACCAGGTACAGCCGCGTCAGCCCCTGCTTCCTGAGGTACTCCAACGCGGGCACGATCTGCTGGTTGGTGGTGGCACCCGTGTAGAAGATGTACGGAGACTGCTCCAGGCCCTCGTACTGCACCGGGTAGA
Organism: Streptomyces sp. NPDC015130; assembly: GCF_043080005.1. Lineage (NCBI taxonomy): Bacteria > Bacillati > Actinomycetota > Actinomycetes > Kitasatosporales > Streptomycetaceae > Streptomyces > Streptomyces sp. NPDC015130. The sequence goes on from NZ_JBIBVC010000004.1 coordinate 209,179, forward strand.
ACAGCAGCGACTTGTGCCGTTCGAAGACCGGCTTGACGGCCTTGCGGCTGGCGGAGGTCCAGCAGCCGAAGGTGGCGGCGACCTTGGCGTCCGTGATCAGCGCCTCGGCCTTCTCGGCGAAGGTGGGCCAGTCGGAGGCGCCGTCCTGGCTGACGGGCTCCAGCTTCTTGCCCAGCAGACCACCGGAGGCGTTGATCTCCTTCACGGCGAGGAGCAGCGCGTTGTGCACCGTCACCTCGCTGATGGCCATGGTGCCGGAGAGCGAGTTCAGCAGGCCGACCTTGACGGTGCTGCCGGACGTGTCGGCCTTGGCCTCGGTGCCGGCGGACGTGCCGCTGCCCGTCTTGGCGCCGCAGGCGGAGAGGGCTCCGGCCGCGCCGACGGCCGACAGGCCCGTGAGAAGACCACGTCTGGTGAGGATGAGCCCGGACATGCGTGACCTCCGTGCCCTCGAAGGGCGAGGTGAGGGGAGCGGAAGGCTCCGATCGCTGAAGTGCGTCACAGCCTGGGCCGGATGTGTTTCCCCCGCGTTTCACGGCAATTGAAGAACAGTTTCTGTAGGAAGTAATCGCGCCGGATGCCAAAGTGAGGATGCGTCAAAAACATTCCTGTACTGCTGACTTGATGCACAAGTGCCAGTACTTCCTGTCGAAAGGATCTGCGCCGCGCCTGCTCTGCCGGGAGCCCCGGGACGGCTGTACGCTCGACGGGTCCCCGCCCTCGGCGGACATACGGACACGAGCGCGAGGAGCGAGATGACGAAGCGGCAGCACGACCTGCTCCATCTCCTGAGCCGGGCCGAGCGGGCCTCCGCTCGTCGGCTCCAGTCCGTGCTCGGCGGGTTCGACTGCTCCCTGGAGGCGTGGCGTGTCCTGGACCTCCTCACCGACGGGCAGGGCCACACCATGACCGCGCTCGCGGAGCACGCCTTCCTGCCGGCGCCCACCCTGACGAAGCTCGTCGACCAGCTCGTCGACCGGAATCTGGTCTACCGTCGCGCCGATCCCGCCGACCGGCGGCGCGTACTGGTCGCCCTCACGCCCCGAGGAGTCGATCACGGCCGGCAGGTGTCGAGCGCGGTACGGGCCGATCGGGCCCGCTGGGCCGCCTCGCTCTCGGAAGCCGACGAGGCGGATCTCGCCGACCTGCTGCACAGACTGACCGAAGCCCTGGGCGACGCCGTCACGGTCGGCGCGGCGGTGCGGGAAGCTGGGCGAGCACGTTGAAGTCATGGCCGTCCGCCTCCGCCAGGTAGATGCGCTGGCGCACATGACGGCCGCTCAGGCCCAAGAGGCCGCGGGGACCCTCGTACGAGACGTGCTCGGCGGCCGCTCCGATGGTGGCCACGTCGAGGGTCCTGGCCCGTTCGACGAGGGCCGCGAGCAGCAGCACCCCCTCGTAGCAGGACTCGCCGAGACTTCCCGGCACCGGGGCGTCGATCCCGAAACGTCCGGCGTACAGGCCGTGGAAGTCCATGCTGTTCCGATCGGCCAGCGAGGCGAAGAACCCCGACGTGCTGAACAGGCCGACCGTGGCGTCCGCGCCACTGCCCAACAGCATGTTCTCGTCCATCAGCGTGCTCAGCCTCAGACACCGCAGGTCGAGACCGGAGGCGGCGAACGCCCGGTTGAAGCGGACCGCGTCACTGCCCACCAGCAGCATCAGCACACAGTCCGCGTCGCCCCGTTCGATGCGATGCAGCACGGCGGCGAAGTCGTCCGTGCCCAAGGGCAGATACGCCTCCCCGCACACCCGGCCCCGGCAGTCGCGGGCGTAGAGGTGTGCCGCCCGCGCGGTACGACGGGGCCAGACGTAGTCGTTGCCGACGACGAACCAGCGCCGCACCCCACGCGATTCGGCCAGCCAGCGCATCGCGGGGAGCAGCTGACCGTCGGGGGTCTCGCTGGTCAGGAAGACACCCTCGGTGTGTTCTCCGCCCTCGTACAGAGCCGTGTACACGTACGGGACCCGGTGCGCGATCCGCGGTGCGACGGCCTGGCGGACGGAGGAGATGTGCCAGCCGGTGACGCCCTGGACGATCCCCAGGGCCACCAGGGCCTCGACCTCCGCCGCGACCCGCTCGGGATCGGCTCCGCCGTCGACCTCGATGAGCCGCAGTTCCCTGCCCAGCACTCCGCCGGCCTTGTTGACCTCCTCGACGGCCAACCGGGCGCACGCCTCGCAGGTCGGACCGAAGATGCCGGCCGGGCCCTGCATGGGGTAGACGAGTGCCACGTTGACGGACGCGTCGTCGGCCGCGAACCACTCGGGGGTGTGGAGGGGGAACGGCCGCTGCATGGCACCCATGATTGCCCGACCCACCGCGGGGCCCAAGCCGTGCCCTTGATCGAGACCGAATCGTAGAGGTCGGGTCCGTCACGCCACCCGCGGCACCGGCCGGCTGCTCCCGCGGGGGCAGCCGTGCACTGGTCAGATCGTGACCGGGCCGTGGGCGGTGGCGAACTCGACCGAGACCAGACCCGGTTCCTCGTCGTCCTCCCAGGTGACGTCGATCTGGTCGAGGGGGTGGTCGGCCGGTTCGCCGAGGAATTCGGCGATGGAGGCGGCGTCGCCGGCGAGGGAGATCCCGTGGATGGTGGTGGAGGTGCGCGGGTCGGCGCTCGGGCGCTCCTCGTCGGGGACCAACCACTGGAGGAAGTACGGCAGCTGCGGGTCCTCCATCAGTTCCAGCAGGCCGATCTGCTTCCACTTCAGGTCGAACCCGTCGGGGCGGACGCGGTGGCCCTCGGACGCGGTGCGGCCGAGGCGGGCCTCGACCGGGGCCATGTCGTCGACGGAGACCACCCAACCGAGCCAGCCGCCGCCCTCGGCGGCGCGGCGCGCGACCGCCTGGCCGAAGGGCGCGCGGTCGGCGGCGGGGTGGTCGAGGGTGGTGACGACCTCGACGTAGGTGCCGCCGCTCAGCGGGAGAATGAAATTGCGGGTGCCGAATCGCGGGTGCACGCCCCCGTCGACGAAACCGGCGCCAAGGGCCGATCCGATCCGCTGGACGGTCGAGACGAAGCTGTCGCGGGCCACCGCATAGGACACATGATCAAGTCGCACGCCGCCATCATCACTCGACAATCCGCACAAATCCCGACGCCACGCCCGCCGTCTCGGCCGCGTCTGCCATGGATTCGGGATCAACCCGTCGAGAGGCACGTCCTCAGGCTGATCATTCCGCGGCGAGGGTGTGTTCCTTGAGGAATACGCCCGCGTGCGCCGCCGCCTCTTCGGCGGTCGCGTACGACGTCCCCTCGGCGGCGGTGGCGGATGCTCCGTCAGCGCCTCGCCCGGTCCAGCCCCAGCCACCTGAAGGCGACTGCACCAGCTCGGCAGAGCCTCGGAACAGTGCGAGGGTTCTCGTGGTTCGCCGCCATGGTGTCCAGTCCGTGCGGGCGCACCGCAAGGCCCATCTCACCGTTTCCCGGGCAGGCTCACCCAACGGGAGCGTGACCGTCCTGTCGGTGCCCAAGAATCGTCAAAGACGTTCTGCGCGTTGAGCAATGAGCGACCGGGCGGCCGTTCCCGGCTCGTACGTTCCTCGTGTGACTCCTCCTTCCTCTGTGTCTCACATATCCCAGGGCCCTGACGCGGCCCCTTCCTCCTCCTCGCGCCGCACACTGCTGCGCACCGCCCTCACCGGAGCGGCACTTACCGCTGGGTCCTGGGCGTGGGATCTTCCCGGGGCGTCTGCCGAGCCTCGGGGCCGCGAGAAGCCGCGGCCCGCCACCCCCGCGGCGGCCTTGCGTGAGCTGGAGGCGGGCAACCGGCGCTGGCGCACCCACCACGAGCGACACCCTCACGAGTCGCTCGCCGTCCGCAGGGAAACGGTCTCCGGGCAGCATCCGTTCGCCGTCGTACTCGGCTGCATCGACTCCCGCGTCGCGCCCGAGCTGGTCTTCGACCAGGGCCTGGGTGATCTGCTCACCGTGCGCTCCGCGGGAGAGGTCCTGGACGAGGCGGTGCTGGGCAGCGTGGCGTACGGAGTGCTGGAGCTGGACGTCCCGCTCGTCGTGGTGCTCGGGCACCAGTCGTGCGGCGCCGTGTCCGCGGCCGTCCACGCGGAGCAGACCGGCGAGCGGCTGCCCGCGCACATCCAGTACATCGCCGACCAGATCAGGCCCGCCATCGACCACTCGCACGAAGGAGCGGCCCGCATCGACGCGACCGTCTCGGCACAGGTGCGGCGCGTGCGGTCACAGCTGGCCGCGGAGCCGGACCTCGCCGCCAGGATCCGGGAGGGGCGGCTGGCGATCGTCGGCGCGCGCTACGAACTCACCGACCAACTCGTCCATCCGGTCGACTGACCGAAGCGGCCGAATCCGTCGAGGCAGATCGAGGCGGACCGGGGTCGATCCGGCCTACGCCCTTCCACGCCAAAAAACGGTGATCCACGGGGCGGTTTATGGCTGGGCGTCACCCTGCCTCGACATGCGAGGGCCCCTAGCATTCGACCATCCCCGCTCACCACTGCGGGGTGGTCGGACAGAGTTCAACCGCATGCTAGTTCAACCGTTGCCGGTTGTACTACCCCGCTGCGTGTGTCCGGCCCTTGCGATTCCGCGCGCGAAGCACCCGATGGGAGAAGCATGAGATTTCCCCTGCTCGTGGGCGGGGCGGTCGCCGCCCTGTTCGCCTCGGCACTGCCCGCCCAAGCCGGCCCGTCGTCGATCGTCGACCCGCCGCCGGACCGGATCGTCATCGACATCGCCACGGTGAACGGATCCGGCTGCCCCCTCGGCACCGCCGCCATCGCCGTCTCCGAGGACAACACCGCCTTCACCGTCACCTACAGCGACTACCTCGCCCAGGTGGGCGGCGGCTCCGCACCCACGGCGGCCCGCAGGAACTGTCAGCTGAACCTCCTGGTGCACGTACCGCAGGGGTTCACGTACGCGATCGCCAGCGCCGACTACCGGGGCTACGCCTCGCTCCAGCGCGGAGCGAGCAGCACGGAGAAGGCCTCGTACTACTTCCAGGGCTCACCGAACACCGCCTCCCGCACGCACACCTTCCGGGGCCCGTACGAGGACAACTGGCAGGCGACGGACGAGACCGACTGGGCACAACTGGTCTGGGCGCCCTGCGGAGTGCAGCGCAACTTCAACATCAACACCGAGCTCCGGGTGAACGCCGGCACCTCGAACCCGGCCACCACCAGCTACATGACCATGGACTCCACGGACGGTGACATCAGCACCGTCTACCACCTCGCGTGGAAGGAGTGTCCGGCCGGCTGAGGCGGGCGGGGTCCACGGCGGCCGTGGCGCGTGGCGCACCGACGCGCCCGGCCGCCCACCGGCACCCGCCCGGCCGCGCCGGTGTACGTCTCGCTGGGGATCTCCGACCGGCGCGTAGTACTTGAGGATGACCCGGTGCCCGTACGGAGACGGACATTGGGACCGATGGGGAACCTGGGCCCGGGACAGCCGTCTTGATCCTCGCGTCGGCTTGATCGTCGAGTCGACCCGAGGAGGTTCTGATGACAGGTCAGGTGACGGAGAGGCCCGCGATGGCGTCGGCGCCCGAGTACCAGGGGGCGCTGGGGTCGCTGTCGGTGAACGCCTCTCTCCCCGAGGTGCTCGCCCGGGGCGTCGAGGAGCTCCGGGCGGCGGAGGCCGCCGGGGACGGGCGGGAGGCGGCGCGCTGCGGGCTGGCGGTGGCGGAGGCGTGCCGCAGGCTCGGCCGGATCGAGGAGGCCGACCGGGCGTGGAAGGCGAGCTACCGGGCGGCGCGTTCGGCCGGTCACGAGGGCGCCATGGCGTGGGCGCTGTGGAGCGGAGGGACCCTGGCCCGCCAGCGCGGCGCGCTCAGGCTGGCGTACCGGCTGCTGGGGCTCGCGGCCGAGACGGGGGAGCGGGGCGGGGACGTCGTCGTCCGGGGGTACTCGCTGGCGGGGCTCGCCGAGACCGGCCGCATCCAGGGCGACTACGAGGCGGTCGGGAGGCTGCACGAGCAGCTGCTGGCCGAGGCCCGCCGCCGCGGTGAGTCCCGGCACACGGTCTGGGCGCTGGAGGGCATCGCACAGATGCACCGCAACACCGGCTCCTACGACCGGGCCCTCGCCCTCTTCGAGGAGGCGGCCGAGACGGCGTCGCGCGCCGAGGACCGGCGCGGATGGGCCTGGGCCCTGCGGGGCATCGCCGACGTCGTGTCGGTACGGGACGGGGACGTGGAGCGGGCCCTGTCCCTGCTGTCGCAGGCGGAGGAGGCGTGCCGGGAGATAGAGCTGGCCAGCGCGCTCGCGTACAACCACAAGATGCGGGGCAACGTGCTGTACCGGGCGGGCCGTTACGAGCAGGCCCGTGAGTGGTACGCGCAGGCGCTGGCGGAGTTCCGCGACATGGAGGAACCGCGCGGGACCGCGCTCTCGCGGCTGGGCCTGGTCAAGGCCGAGGCCCGTCTGGGCCGCGACGCTGCCCACACCGCCACCGAACTGGCCGGACTGCGCACGACGTTGGACCGCATCGGGCTGCGGCACGCCCGGGACATGGTGGACAAGGCCGCCGCCGAGCTGGGGGTCGGCCCACTGCCGGACGGGACCGGGGACGGACCGGGGACAGCGGCACCGGTGCTGCCGGCGGTCGGGGCGGAAGCCCTGCGGAAGGCGGACGTGGAGGGCCTGCGGTGAGCGTCCTCCCGACGTCCGCGCCGGTGGCCTGCCCGCCCGGCGTCGCGCCGCGCGCGGTGGCCGCTCCCGAGGTGCGTGCCTCCCGTCCGTACGAGGCCTCGGCGGCCGAAGTCCTGGGGCGGTGCCGTGACCTCGTCCGGCCCGCACTGGTGGAGGCGGTGGGGCGGCTGCACCCCTGGACGGGGGAGATGGCCGCGTACGCGCTGGGCTGGGCCGACACGGACGGGAATCCGGACCCGGACGGATCCGAGGGCAAGGGGGTGCGGCAGACGCTCGCGGTGCTCGGGGCCGAGGCCGTCGGCGCGGACGGCGCGGTGGCCGTCCCGGGGGCCGTCGCCGCCGAGCTCGTCCACACCTTCTCGCTCCTCCACGACGACATCATGGACGCCGACGCCCTGCGCCGGCAGCGCCCGGCGGCCTGGAAGGCGTACGGGACCGGCCCGGCCGTCCTGGCGGGCGACGCGCTCCACGCCCAGGCCGTGACGAGCCTGGCCGAAACCCCGGGGCCGCACGCGGCGACCGCGGTACGGCACCTCTGCCTCACCCTGAACGCGCTGGTCTCCGGCCAGGCGGAGGACCTCCGCTTCGAGGACCGCCCCTGGCGCGGACCGGGCGCCGTGGAACCGGCCCAATACCGGGCCATGGCCGAAAACAAGACGGGCGCCCTGCTGGGCTGCGCGCTCGCGCTCGGCGCGATCCTCGGCGGCGCCCCCGACAGGACCGTGGCCACGCTCGATCGAGCCGGTCGCCGGCTCGGCCTCGCGTTCCAGGCGGTGGACGACATCCTCGGCATCTGGGGCGACCCGAGAGTGACCGGCAAGCCCGTCCACGCCGACCTCCGGCAGCGCAAGAAGACCTACCCGGTCCTCGTCGCACTGGCCGGCGGAGGCCGAGCCGCGCACGAACTCGCGGTGCTGCTCGACTCCGCCGAACGGATCGAGGGCGAGACCGCCGAGCACGCCGCGGCGCTCGTGGAGGCGGCCGGCGGCCGGACGGAGACCCGCAAGGAGGCGCGGCGCCACCTGGACGCGGCTCACCGCACCCTGCGAGAGGCGCCGCTGACGCACCCGGCGGCACACCGACTGGACGTGTTGTTCACGCACTTGCTCGACCGCACCTGGTGACGCCGCGGTCCGCGTCAGGGTCGTGGCTCACATGTGCGGCTGGCCGTAGTACTTGGCGAACTGCTCGAGGTACGTGGGCTCTCCGCCGTACTTGTCCGCGTCGAACTCGGGAGCGTCCTTGATCTGGTCCTTCGTGCGGTCGACGTGGACCTTCTTCTCCGAGATGTCGATCAGCCTGACGGTGCCGGCCGGCAGGAGGACGTGCTTGCCGAAGATCCACACGCCGGTGTCGACGACCAGGTACGAGGCCCCCACGTCCTCGGAATGCTTGTCGATCTTGCCGATGCTTCCGTCCGTCGCCTCGACCTTGTAACCGATGAGGTCGACCCCCGGCTGGTGCCCCGCCTCCGGGTGGTAGCCCCAGATGTCGATTCCACTCACGGCGATACCTCTCAGACGCATAGCGTAACGGATTGCGGAGAAATGTCCGCCCTGATCGCAGGCGACTACCCCGGATCCCCGTTCCGTAGACCCGACGGCCCGTCCGCGTGCTCCCACCGGTGGCGGACGGGTCAGTCGGTCGGTTCGTCGGGGGAAGGGTGCTCGGGGTGGATCGTGCCGTGCCGGCGACTGCCTCTGGGGCCCGTGCCCGCTACGTCCATGTCCGGGAGGCCGGCGTCTCGACCCCGGGCGCCACCGGTGCCGCCTTCGTCGTCGGTGTCGGGGCGGGCCCTGCCGGAGCCGTCCACGCCCTCGCCGGGGAGGGGAATCGCCGACGGATCCTCACCGGCTGCGGCCTGCTGGTCCTCACGGTCATGGGGAATCGGTGCGTCCGACCGTTTCCCGGGACGGGGTTCACGCATCCTGATCACCTTCTCGCTCGTTCGTCGGCCGCCGCGGCGCCGCCCGGCAGCTTTGTGCGGGGACGGATTTCCCACGGGTCTCTCGGGGGGTCAAGGACCGGGCGTCAGGACCACCTTGATCATGCCGTCCTCCTTGGCCTGGAACATCTCGTACGCCCGGGGCGCCTCCTCCAGCGGAAGGACGTGGGTCGCGAAGTCGTCGACCCCCAGCGGGTCGCCGTCGCCGAGCAGCGGGAGGATGTCGTCCACCCAGTGTCTGACGTTCGCCTGCCCCATCCGGAGCTGGACCTGCTTGTCGAAGAGGCTGCGCAGGGGCACGGGGTCGACGGCGCCGCCGTAGACGCCGACCAGACTGATCGTGCCGCCTCGCCGCACCGCGTCCACCGCCGCGTCGAACGCCGCCATGCTGTCCACACCGGCCTTCACCATCAACCGCTTGCCGAGGGCGTCCGGGAGCATTCCCGTGATCCGCTGCGCGGCCTTGGTGAGGGGGGCGCCGTGGGCCTCCATGCCGACCGCGTCGATGACGGAGTCCGTCCCGCGGCCGTCGGTGAGGTCCCGTATCCGGTCACCGAGCCCGTGTCCCAGCTCGGCGACGTCCAGTGTGCGCACACCGTGCTTCCGGGCGCGCGAGAGCCTTTCGGGGACGAGGTCCACGCCGACGACCTCACCCGCGCCCCGGTGGAGGGCCACGCGCGCCGCCATGTCGCCGACGGGGCCGAGTCCCAGCACCGTCACGCTTCCCCCGGGCGGCACCGCGGCGTATTCGACGGCCTGCCAGGCGGTCGGCAGGACGTCGGAGAGGTAAAGGTACCGCTGATCGGGGGCGTCGTCCGGCACCTTGACCGGAAGGGTGTCACCGAAGGGCACCCGGAGGAATTCCGCCTGGCCGCCCGGAACCTGGCCGTACAGCTTGGTGTAGCCGAAGAGGGACGCCCCCATGCCGTACTCCGTCACCTGCGTGGTCTCGCACTGTGACTGCAACCCCTGGTCGCACATCCAGCAACTGCCGCAGGAGATGTTGAACGGCACGACCACCCGGTCTCCCGCCGCGAGGGTACGTACGTCCGGGCCGACCTCCTCCACGATGCCCATGGCCTCGTGCCCGAGGATGTCACCGCTGTCCAGGAAGGGGCCGAACAGCTCGTACAGATGCAGGTCGGAGCCGCAGATACCGGTCGAGGTGACCCGGACGATCACATCCGTCGGATCGACGATCACCGGATCGGGGACGGTGTCCACCCGCACATCGCGCTGCCCGTGCCAGGTCAACGCCCTCATGATCCTCTCCCTCGCTCGGCGGGCTCGATACGGCGCGCCTGCCCGGACCGGGCGGACGTATGCGTCGACACGGAGCGTGACCGATCGGGGGATCTCCGGACACCGGGGGGAGAGATAGGAACGCGATGCGCGGGTAGCCGGTGGTGCATGAACACCACTGAGAGCACACCTCTGCGTGCCGTCGCCCTCGTCTGCACGCTGTCCCCCTCTCCTGCCCGCTCCAGTTCGCAGCTGCTGGCCGAGCAGACCATGGAGGCTCTGAGCGAGCACGGGGTGAGCGGAAAGGTGATCCGCATCGCCGACCACGACGTGCGGACGGGCGTGGCGACCGACATGGGCGAGGGGGACGCCTGGCCCGAGATCCGGGACACGATCCTCGCCTGCGACATCCTCGTCCTGTCGACCCCGATCTGGCTCGGCCACCCCGCGAGCACCGCCCAGCTGGTGATGGAGCGCCTGAACGCGGAGCTGGGCGAGACCGACGGAGAAGGCCGGATGCTCACGTACGGCAAGGCCGCCGCCGTCTGCGTCGTCGGCAACGAGGACGGGGCGCACAAGGTGAGCGCCGACCTGTTCCAGGGACTCAACGACGTCGGCTTCACCCTCGCCCCGAACGCCGTCACCTACTGGGTCGGCGAGGCCATGCAGAGGACGGACTACCAGGACCTCGACGAGACCCCGAAGGCCACCGCGGGCACGACCGCGACCCTGGCCGCCAACACCGCCCACCTGGCCCGTCGGCTCAAGTCCGCTCCCTACCCGCCCTCGCCCTGACCGGTCTCCGCTGTCTGCCTGCCGGCTCTCGTCGTGTCGCAGCGGTCCGCGCGCCGTCGGACAGCGGACACTCGGGGACGGCGGCACGTGACGAGAGGCGGCGGCTCCCATGTCTCGTTCGGCGCTCATCGTGATCGACATGCTCAACACCTACGCGCACGAGGACGCCGATGCCCTCGTGCCGTCCGTCCGCGAGGCGCTCCCCGGGATCACGACGCTGTTGCGGCACGCCCGTGCCTGCGCGGCGCCCGTGCTCTACGTCAACGACAACTTCGGTGAGTGGCGTTCGCACCACGGGGAGATCCTCAAGGCCGCCCTCGACGGTCGCCACCGCGACCTGGTGGAGCCGGTGGCGCCGGACGAGGACTCGCTCTTCGTGGTCAAGGCGCGCCATTCGATCTTCTTCGAAACCCCGCTGGCCTACCTGTTGAGCCAGTTGGGTGCGGAGCGTCTGGTGCTGTGCGGGCAGGTGACCGAGCAGTGCGTGCTCTACTCCGCCCTGGACGCCCACATCCGGCACTTCGACGTGGTGGTGGCCGCCGACGCGGTCGCGCACATCGACGCCGATCTCGCCGGAGCGGCCCTGCGGATGATGCGGACCAACATGTCCGCGACCATCTGCGGGGCGGAGGAGATCGCCTTCGACGCGTGACCGTCGGACCGGTCCCGGCGCGCGGCGTGTGTGATCGTGACGGTGGGCCGGGAGTGTGTACCGTCCGAGTCGAGCGGGCCGCCTGCCGCGCACTGCCGCTGCTGTGGCCCCGGTGGGCAGCGAAATCGGGAGGCTGGCGTGACGGGTGAGCGGGTCGGAGTGACCGAGGTCCTGGCGGCGGCGGAGGGCGCCGCGCCTGCGGACTCCCTCGACGTCGTGATGCGCGAGCTGCGCGACCGGTTCGCCGCCCGGTACGTGTCGTTCCTGTGCGTCGACGTCGTCGGCCGGCGCCTGTTGCGCGTCCATGACACCGCGGTCGTCCACGAGGACGATCGTTCGGCTTCGCAGGTCCGGCTCTTCGGTACCGGGATGTACGACGAGGTCCTGCGCGGTCAGCGACTGGTGCTGGCCCCGGACGGCGGGCAGGGACAGCGCGTGATCGCCCCGGTGACGCACCGCGGCGACATCGTCGGAGTCCTCGAACTGTTCCTCGACGACACTCCTCTGGACGTGCTGGAACACGTGGAGGCGGCCGCACGGGCGCTGGCCTACGTCATCATCACCGACCGCAGGTTCACCGACCTGTACCACTGGGGGAACCGCACCGCGTCGGTCAGCCTCTCCGCGGAGATCCAGCGCCAGCTCCTGCCCTCGGCCTCCTGCTGCGAAGCGCTCCAGTTCACCATCGCCGGCGCCCTGGTCCCGGCCTCCGACATCGCCGGCGACACCTACGACTACAGCCTCGACACCCGTACGCTCCACCTCTCCATCACCGACGCCATGGGCCACGACGTGAGCGCCTCCCTCCTGGCCACCCTGCTCGTCAACGCCTCCCGTGGCGCCCGCCGAGCCGGAGAGGACCTGGCGGAGCAGGCACGCCAGGCCCACCACGCCCTCCTCGCACACGGCCGCAACGCCCTCGCCACCGGCCAGCTGCTGCGCGTCGCCCTCGACGGAACCAGCGTGCAGCTCGTCAACGCCGGACACCCGTGGCCGCTGCGGCTGCGCGACGGAGTGGTCGAGGAGCTGCAGCTCAAGGTCAACCTGCCCTTCGGCATCGTCGAGCAGGGCGCCTACCAGGTGCAGGACATCGACCTGCGCCCCGGCGACCGCCTGCTGCTCCACACCGACGGGATGCAGGAACGGGACGCACGGACGGTCGACCTCCGCACCGTCCTGCGCGAGACCGCGCCGGAGCATCCGCGTGAGGTCGTACGCACCCTCGTGGCGGCGGTCTCCGACGCCTACGGCGGCCGGCCTCCGAAGGACGACGCCACCGTCCTGTGCCTGGACTGGCACGGACCCTGGGGCGCCGACGGCGGACGGGACGACTCGGCGGACGGGACGACCCGGTGAACTGGACGACCCGGTGAACGGGATGACGCGGTAGACGGGACGGGCCGGTGAACTGGACGACCCGGTGAACGGGATGACTCGGTAGACGGGACGGGCCCGGGAGAGTCCCGAACGGCCCGGTGACACGCCGACGCTCGGCCGGCTCCTCCCGAGGGCCGCTCCCCGTCACTCCTCCGGCTGCTCGTGGAGCGTCTCCCGCAGCAGGGCCGCCTCGTGGTCGAGGTGGTGCAGCAAGGCCTGCAGCGCCGGGGTGCGGGTGCGGTGTGCTGCCTCGGTGGTGCCCACCGTGCGTCCCACCGAAGGGAGTTCGACCGGCAGGGCGGCGAGCTGCTCGTCGGCGCGCAGGACCAGCTCCGGCAGCAGCGCGACCATGTCCGTCTGCAGGAGCAGGGCCCGCATGGTCAGGATGGACGTGCACTCGACCCGGTCGGCGGGCAGCGCGAGGCCCCGGTCCGCGAAGAGGGCGCCGAGCTCCTGGCGCAGGGCGGTCTGCTCGACCGGGAGGATCCACGGGAAGTCGAGGGTGTCCGTGAGCGTGATGCCGGCGGTCTCCAGGAGGGGGTGGCCGGACCGGACGGCGAGCCGGATCCGTTCCCGGTAGAGCCGTCGCTGGCGCAGCCCGTCCCCTTCCTTGGGAGCCGGTCCCACCCGGCCGACGATGACGTCGAGTTCGCCCGCCAGGAGGGCCGGATGGAGGACGTCCGGTGTCCCTTCCCGTACGACGACGGTGACCCGGGGCCGTTCCCGCTTGAGCTGGGCGACGGCCCGGGGCAGCAGGACGTTGGTCCCGGCGAGGAGCGCGCCGACGGTCACGGTCCCCTCGCGGCCCTGCCGCAGCCCGGTGAGGTGGTCTCCGGCCCGCCGCATCTCGGCGATCACGGCACGGGCGTGCTCCGCCAGCGCCTCCCCGTAGAGCGTCGCCCGCATGCCGCGCGGCATGCGGACGAAGAGCGGCAGGTCGGCGATGCCCTCCAGCTCGCGGAGGGTGCGGGTGGCGGCGGGCTGCGTGAGGTGCAGCGTCTCGGCCGCGCGCCCCACGCTGCCGTGGTCGAGGATCGCGACGAGCAGGGTGAGGTGCCGGAACTTCAGCCGGCCGTCCAGAAGGTCCATCGCCGGGAGCTCCTTCCGGGAGCGGTCGGGTGAGCCGGAGCTCGCCATATCGGAATGGGTATGAAGGCAGCGCCTTTTGGCATTGGTTCGGTATGGCTCGGTGGGTGCACGATACCGGCACACGCCGGGGGACCAGATCCGAATCCCCGGCCCGGCAGCGGAGGTCTGCAAGGTGCGCTCACCTGTGCGGCATTTCGTAGGGGGCGGGTTCGACGCCTCGGGCGTCCCGTTCCCGCTCATCGATCCGACCCGCGGGACCGTCGTCGGCGAAGCGCCCTCGGCCCCCCGGGAGCTGGTCGACCGTGCGGTGGCCGCGGCAAGGGAGGCACTGGGCGGCCCGTGGGCGTCCTGGAGCCCGGCGGACCGGTCCCGGCTCCTGCACCGGATCGCCGACGGCATCGAGCGGCGCTTCGAGGAGTTCGTCACCGCCGAGTGCGCCGACACGGGCAAGCCCCGCGAGCTCGCCTCGACGGTCGACATCCCCCGGGCGATCGCCAACTTCCGCGCGTACGCCGACCTCCTGACCGGGCGCGCCGAGCGGTCCTGGCACACGACCACCCCGGACGGCCGCGGCGCGCTGAACTACACGGTGCACAAGCCGCTCGGCGTCGTCGCGGTGATCTCGCCGTGGAACCTGCCGCTGCTGCTGCTCAGCTGGAAGGTGGCCCCCGCCCTCGCCACGGGCAACACGGTGGTCGCCAAGCCCTCCGAGCTGACGCCGGGTACGGCCTGCCTGCTCGCGGAGGTCATGGCGGACGCGGACGTACCGGCGGGCGTCTTCAACCTCCTGCACGGCGGCGGCGCGGACGCCCCGGGGCAGTGGCTCACCGAGCACCCGGGCGTGGACGCGATCGCCTTCACCGGCGAGTCGCGCACCGGCGGCACCATCATGCGGGCCGCCGCCGCGCGACTGGCTCCCGTCTCGTTCGAGCTGGGCGGCAAGAACGCCGGGCTCGTCTTCGCCGACGCGGACCTGGAGCAGGCCGTGGCGGGCACCCTCCGCTCCTCCTTCACCCACAGTGGGCAGGTGTGCCTGTGCACCGAGCGGGTGTACGTGGAGCGGCCGGTGTTCGACGCGTTCGCCGAGAAACTGGCGTCAGGCGCACGGGCGTTGAGCGGGTACGGGCCGATGGTCTCCGCCGCGCACCGCGACAAGGTCCTCGGCCATCTCGACAAGGCCGCGGCCGACGGCGAAGTCCTCGCGGGCGGCGGGGCGCCGCTCTTCTCCGACGACCGGGACGGCGGCTTCTGGGTGGAGCCGGCCGTGCTGGCGGGGCTGCCGGAGGACCACCCGGCGGTACGGGAGGAGATCTTCGGGCCTGTCGTCCACCTGGCGCCCTTCGACACCGAGGAGGAGGCGCTGGCGCTCGCCAACGCCGGGCCGTACGGGCTCGCCGCGACCGTGTGGACGGGCGACGTGAGCCGGGCGCACCGGGTCGCCCCCGCCCTCGACGTCGGCATCGCCTGGGTCAACACCTGGAACCTGCGCGACCTCCGTACCCCCTTCGGAGGTGTGAAGGCCTCCGGGATCGGCCGTGAGGGCGGCGACCACTCCCTCGGCTTCTTCTCCGAACCGATGAATGTGTGCGTGAAACTGTGAGCACGGTGGACCGAGCGGTGGCGAGGGCCGCCGAACGCCTCGACACGGCGTGCCTGACGGGCGTTCCCTGCGACCCCGTCCGCGACCTGCTGCCCCCCGGGGACCTAACGGCCGCCTACGCCGTGCAGACGGTGCTCTCCGAGCGCCGGCGCGCCGAGGGCCGCCGGGTCACGGGCTGGAAGATCGGGCTGACCTCGGCAGCCGTACAGACCCAACTCGGAGTCGACACACCCGACTTCGGCCGTCTGATGGACGACACGGCGGTGCCGGACGGTGCCGAGATCCCCTGGGGCGCGGTGCTCCAGGCCCGGGCCGAGGCAGAGGTCGCCCTCGTCCTCGAACACGACCTCACCCACGAGCGGCACACCGTCGCCGACGTCATCCGCGCGACCGCGTTCGCGCTGCCCGCCGTGGAGGTGATCGGCAGCCGGATCCGCGACTGGGACATCTCGGCCGTCGACACGATCGCGGACAACGCGTCCAGCGGTGCGTACGTCCTGGGCACCCGCCCCGTACCCCTGCGGGAACTCGACCTGCGGACCGCCGGCATGGTCCTCGAACGGCACGGTGAGCCCGTGTCCACCGGCGCGGGCGCCGCCTGCCTGGGCAATCCGCTGCACGCCGCCGTCTGGCTGGCCGACACCCTCGTACGACTCGGCCACCCGCTGCGGTCCGGGGACACCGTGCTCACCGGCGCGCTCGGCCCCATGACGACCGTCGAGCCCGGCGACGTGCTCGAAGCCCGTGTCGACGGCCTCGGCTCGGTGCGCGCGGCCTTCGGGCGCCCCGGACGGGAGGGAGACACCCGATGAACCCCACGGCACTGGCCGAAGCGCTCGACACGGCCGCACGCGACGGCCGCCCGCTGGCCGGCGGGGGAACCGGACTCAAGGACACCGAGGAGGCGTACGCCGTCCAGGCGGCGCTGGTCGCCCGGCGGCTCGCCCGCGGCGAGCGGATCACCGGCTTCAAACTGGGCTTCACCAGCCGGGCCAAGATGCGGCAGATGGGCGTGTCCGACCTGATCCACGGGCGGCTGACGGACCGCATGGAGATCCCCGACGGAGGACGTCTCGACACCTCCGGTCTCATCCACCCCCGCGTCGAGCCCGAAGTGGCCTTCCTGCTCGGAGACACGCTGCGCCCCGGCACCGACCCCATGGTCGCGGTCGCGGCCGTGGCCCCGGCCCTGGAGGTCATCGACTCCCGCTACGACGGCTTCCGGTTCTCGCTCCCCGAGGTGATCGCCGACAACACCTCCGCCGCGGGCTACGCGGTGGGGACGTGGAGCGCCCCGCGCGAGCTGGACAACCTCGGCGTCCTGCTGGAGCTCGACGGACGCCTGGCCGAGGCCGGTTCCACCGCGGCGATCCTCGGCAACCCCCTGCGGGCCCTCGCCGCCGCGGCCCGCCTCGCCGGCGAGCTGGCACCCGGCACGGTGATCCTGGCCGGCGCGGCGACCGCCGCCGTACCCCTGCCGCCCGGAACCCACGTCCGGGCCACCGTCGCCGGCCTCGGCACGGTCAGCCTCACCACCGGGGAGGACGCGTGATCGTGCCCGGCGCCGCCCCGCCCCGCGGTCGCTTCCCCCACCTCAGACGCGCAGGCGACCTCGTCTTCGTCTCCGGTACGAGCGCCCGCCGCCCCGACGGCACCTTCGTCGGCGCGAGCGCCGACGCGATGGGAGTGACCGACCTCGACATCCGCGCCCAGACCCGGGCCGTGCTCGACAACATCGCCCGCCTGCTGGCCGCGGCCGGCGGAGGCCCGGACGACCTCGTCTCCGTCACCACGTACCTGGTCAACATGAACGACTTCCGCGGCTACAACGAGGTCTACGCCGAGTACTTCGACGAGAACGGCCCGGCCCGCACCACCGTCGCCGTCCACCAGCTGCCCCACCCGCACCTCCTGATCGAGATCAGCGCCGTCGCCCACATCCCGCAGAACACCGCAGCCCCCCACCTCCGGAACGAGGAACCGCGCCCGTGACCATGACACCGTTCAACCTCCACGCCTGGATCGAGGAACACCGCCACCTGCTCAAGCCGCCGATCGGCAACGTCCAGATCTGGCAGGACGCCGACCTGATGGTGACGGTCGTGGGCGGCCCCAACCGCCGCACCGACTTCCACGACGACCCGATCGAGGAGTTCTTCTACCAGCTCAAGGGCGACATGGTGCTCCGCGTCATGGACGAGGAGGGCAGCCCGCCGCGCGACATCCACATCCGCGAGGGCGACGTCTTCCTCCTCCCGCCCCACGTGCGGCACTCGCCGCAGCGCCCCGAGGAGGGCAGCATCGGCCTGGTCGTCGAGTTCGCCCGCCCGCAGGGCCTGCGCGACGCCTTCGAGTGGTACTGCATGGAGTGCCACCGCCTGGTGCACCGCAGCGAGGTGCAGCTCACCTCGATCGTCGACGACCTCCCGCCGGTGTTCGACTCCTTCTACGGGGACGAGTCCGCGCGCACCTGCGGGAACTGCGGCGCGACCCACCCGGGCAGGCACTGGCCGGACGAGCTGCGCCCCCGCACCCGCCGCGACGAGGCGGACGGCGCATGACCGTCGTCGACATCCACGCCCACGTCTTCCCGGAGATCGGCCGCGCCGAGTCCCGGCGGCTCACCGGCTCCGACGACGGACCCTGGCTGCGCACCACCGACGGCCCGGACGCCGGGATGATGATGGCGGGGCCCACCGAGTACCGGCCGGTGCACCGCACCCTGTGGGACCCGGCGGAGCGCGTCGCCGACCTGGACCGCCTCGGCGTCGACATCCAGGTCCTCTCCAGCACCCCGCTCCTCTTCGGCTACGGGCTGGAGCCCGAGCGCGCCGCCGACTGGTGCCGCACGGTCAACTCCCGACTCCTCGCATACGGCTCGTACGCCCCGCACCGGCTGGCCCCCCTGTGCCAGGTGCCGCTCCAGGACACCGAAGCGGCCTGCGCCCTGCTCAGCGAAGCGATGCGGCAGGGCTTCCACGGCGTCCACATCGGCAACCACCTCGGCGACCGCGACCTCGACCACGGCGCGCTCCTGGAGTTCCTCACGCACTGCGCCGAGGCGAACGCCGCCGTCCTCGTCCACCCCTGGGACCTCCCCGCCGGCCCGCGGTACTCCCGCTACATGCTGGCCTGGCTGGCCGGCATGGCCGCCGAGACGCATCTGACCATCCTGTCGCTGATCCTGTCCGGCGCCTTCGAACGCCTCCCGGCCTCGCTGCGCCTGCTCTTCGCCCACGGCGGCGGCAGCTTCCCGTACCTCCTGGGCCGCGCCGACAACGCCTGGCACCGCCGTGACCTCGTCCGCGCCGACAGCCCCCACCCGCCCTCGCACTACACCCGGCGGTTCTCCGTCGACTCCGCCGTCTTCGACCCCGGCGCCCTGCGCCTCCTCGTGGACGTCATGGGCGCCGAGCGGGTGCTGCTCGGCTCCGACCACCCCTTCCCGCTCGGCGAGGAGGACATCGGCCGGCTCGTACGGGAGAGCGCACTCACCCCGGAGGAGACGGAGGCGGTCCTCGGCGGCAACGCCGTCCGCTTCTTCGGCCTCACCCCACTCCTCAAGGAGGCCGTCCGATGAAGGCAGCCGTGATCGGATCGGGCAACATCGGCACCGATCTCCTCATCAAGATCGTCCGCGGGACGGGGAACGTCACCGCCGCCGCGATGATCGGCATCGACCCCGACTCGGAAGGGCTCGCCCGGGCCCGCAGGCTCGGCGTGCGGACGAGCGCGGACGGCGTGGCGGGACTCCTGGCCCTCGACGAGTTCGCCGACATCGACCTCGTCTTCGACGCCACCTCGGCCGCCGCCCACCACCGCAACGCGGCCGCCCTCGCGCCGCACGGCAAGCGCATCGTCGACCTCACCCCGGCGGCCCTCGGCCCGTACGTCGTGCCGCCCGTCAACCTCGACGAGCACCTCGACGCCACCAACCTCAACATGGTCACCTGCGGCGGCCAGGCGACCGTCCCGGTCGTCGCCGCCGTCTCGGCCGTGACACCCGTGCACTACGCCGAGATCGTCGCCTCGATCGCCTCACGGTCCGCCGGACCCGGCACACGGGCCAACATCGACGAGTTCACCGAGACCACCGCCCGCGCCCTGGAGCAGGTCGGCGGCGCGGCCCGCGGCAAGGCCGTCATCGTCCTCAACCCGGCCGAACCGGCCCTGCTGATGCGCGACACCGTGCACTGCGTCGTCGACGACTGCGACCCGGGCCAGGTGACCGCCTCCGTCCACGCGATGGCCGCCTCCGTCGCCGCCTACGTGCCCGGCTACCGGCTCAAGCAGGAACCGCAGTTCCGCGCGCTGTCCGACGGCGACCCGCTCACCCGCCTCGCCGGCGGCGGCCGGCTGCTCGTCTCCGTCTACCTGGAGGTCGAGGGCGCCGCCCACTACCTCCCGGCCTACGCCGGAAACCTCGACATCATGACCGCCGCCGCGCTGCGCACCGCCGAGCGCCTGGCCGAACGGACCCCGGCCCGATGACCTCCGTCTACGTCCAGGACGTCACCCTCCGCGACGGCATGCACGCCGTCTCGCACCGCTACACCCTCGACCAGGTACGGGCCGTCGCGGCAGCCCTGGAGGCCGCCGGCGTCGACGCCGTGGAGGTCGCCCACGGCGACGGCCTCGCCGGCTCCTCCGTCACCTACGGACCCGGCGCGCACACCGACTGGGAATGGCTGGAGGCGGCGGCCCAGGTCCTCGACCGGGCCCGGCTCACCACCCTGCTGCTCCCCGGCGTCGGCACCGCCGAGGACCTGCGCCGCGCCCACGCCCTCGGGGTCACCTCCGTGCGCGTGGCCACCCACTGCACGGAGGCGGACGTCTCCGCCCAGCACATCGGCCTGGCCCGGGAGCTGGGCATGGACGTGGCGGGCTTCCTCATGATGTCCCACATGGCGCCGCCCGCCGAACTTGCCGCCCAGGCCCGCCTCATGGAGTCGTACGGCGCCCACTGCGTCTACGTCACGGACTCCGGCGGCCGGCTCACCATGGACGGCGTACGGGAACGGGTCCGCGCGTACCGCGACGTCCTCGACCCCGCCACCGAGATCGGCATCCACGCCCACCACAACCTCGGCCTGGGCGTCGCCAACAGCGTCACGGCGGTGGAGGCCGGCGCCCACCGCGTGGACGCCTCGCTCGCGGGCCAGGGCGCCGGAGCCGGGAACGCGCCGCTGGAACCCACGGTCGCGGTCTTCGACCTGCTGGGCTGGGAGCACGGCTGCGACCTGTTCCCGCTGATGGACGCGGCCGAGGAACTCGTACGACCGACACAGGACCGGCCCGTACGGGTCGACCGGGAGACGCTCACCCTGGGCTACGCCGGGGTGTACTCCAGCTTCCTGCGGCACGCGGAGATCACCGCCCTGCGGCACGGCCTCGACACCCGCGACCTGCTGGTCGCGGCCGGCCGGCGGCGGCTCGTCGGCGGACAGGAGGACCTCCTGGCCGACATCGCGCTGGACCTCGTCCGCGAGCGGGACACCCCCGCCGCCCCGCCCTTCCCCACCGCCCCTCTCGCACCGACGGAGTGACCCTGTGCAGATCGGAACACCGACCGGAACCACGACCGGAGCACCGAACAGAACACCGTCCGAAACCGGAACCACGACCGGAGCACCGAACAGAACACCGTCCGAAACCGGAACCACGACCGGAGCACCGACCGGACCTGGAACACCGACCGACAAGCCCACCGCGGCGCCGGGCCAGCACGCCGCCGCTCTCGACGGACGAGCCGCCGCACTCGACGCCGACGACCCGCTCGCCCACGTCCGCGACCGCTTCCTCCTCCCCGAGGGGATCGTCTACCTCGACGGCAACTCCCTCGGAGCCCTGCCCGCCGCCGTACACCCGGCCGTCGAGGACGCCGTGCACCGGCAGTGGGGCACCGACCTCATCCGCTCCTGGAACGCCAACGGCTGGTGGGAGGCCCCGGTACGGACCGGCGACGCCATCGGCCGGCTGATCGGCGCGGCACCCGGCCAGGTGGTGGCGGGGGACTCCACCAGCGTCCAGCTGTTCAACACCCTGCTCGCCGCCGCCCGGCTGCGCCCCGGCCGACGGCTGCTGCTGACCGACCCCGACCACTTCCCCACCGACCAGTACATCGCCGACTCGGTGGGGCGGCTGCTCGGCCTGGACGTCCGCCGGGTGCCCGCACGCGAGGCCGCCGCGGTGCTCGCCGCCGAAGGGGCGGACGTCGCGGTCGCCGCGTACGCCCCCGTGGACTACCGCACCGGCGAGCTCCACGACATGGCCGGGCTCACCGCCGCCGCACATGATGCAGGTGCCCTGGCGCACTGGGACCTGTGCCACGCCGCGGGCGCGCTCCCGGTCGAACTCGACTCCTCCCAAGCGGACTTCGCGGTCGGCTGCGGCTACAAGTACCTCTCCGGCGGCCCCGGCGCCCCGGCCTTCGCCTACGTCGCCGCCCGCCACCAGCGGGCCTTCGACCACCCCGTCACCGGCTGGCACGGCCACGCGGAACCGTTCGCCATGTCCGGTACGTACGCCCCCGCCGACGGCATCACCCGGGCCCGCATCGGCACCCCCGCCCTGCTGTCGCTGGTCGCCCTGGAGGCCGCGCTGACGGCGTACGACGGCGTCGACATGGAGTCCGTACGGGCCAAGAGCCTCTCCCTCACCGGCTTCTTCCAGGAGTGCGCCGACTCCCTCCTCGACGGCCTCGGCTTCACCATGGCCACCCCGCGCGAGCCCGCGCGCCGCGCCAGCCAGGTCGCCCTACGGCACCCGGAGGCGTACCCGCTGGTCGCCGCGCTCACCGCGCGCGGTGTCATCGGCGACATGCGCGCCCCGGACCTGCTGCGCTTCGGATTCAACGCCCTCCACCTCACGCACGCGGACGTCCTCCACGCCGTGCGCGAGCTCCGGGACATCGCGACCACCGGCGCCCACCGCGCCGCCGCCTACCAGCAGCGCCCGACGGTCACCTGACCGCTCCGCAGGACCCCCGGCCCGCGCGATCCCCGAGGTCACGGCACCCGCCTGACCACCGCGCCGCCCGCGACCCCCCTCATGCCGACCCGCCGCGCCGTGCTCCCGCGCGACCGGCACGCACGCGCACGTCCGTTCTCCGCCGCCGAGACCCAAGGACAGTCCATGCGATCCCTCCGCACCAGAGCGACCCTGGCCACGGCAGTCGCCGCAGCCACCGCCGCGACCCTCCTCGTGCCGGGCAGTTCCGGCGCCACCCCCGCGGCCACCGCCGCCGGTACCGCGACATCCACCGGCGCGGCCGCCGCCCGCGCCGCCGATCCGCACATCCCCGAGGTCTGCGCCGACCGACGCCCCGGGCCGGCGGACCCCGGCGCGTACGGCATGCAGCTGGACGGCTCCTTCCGCCACCCCGTCCTCACACCGGTCGACGAGGGCCACGAGCACTCCTTCCCGGGCCGCAACAAGGAGTACGACACCCGCTCGTACATCAAGAACATGAAGGTCGAAGCCGCCTACGAGGGGCCGGACTTCACCCCGGACCCCTTCCACACCTGGCAGAACGTCGTCGACTTCGACGGCCGCCGCTACATGTTCCAGTACGACCGCTCCGAAGGCCGCGTCTACGACATCACCGACGTGCGGAAGGTGAAGGTCGTCGAGCGGATGAGCCGTGAGGACGTGGACGGCGACGAGACGAGGTCCAACAGCACCTGGGCGGCCCACGACTACTGGGGTGCCTCCACCGTCCAGTGGAACAAGAAGCTCGACGCCTACGTCATGGTGCAGAGCTTCGAGAGCAGGCGGCAGATCCAGGAGCTCACCGACGACCCGGCGCGGGACAAGTACAGCAACCCCGAGGGCGTCAGGAAGCTGCGGGAGAAGCCCGGACTCAAGGGCTTCAAGGTCTTCCGCCTGGACGGCCCCCGCAAGAAGGACTGGAAGCTCCTCGCGACCGTCTCCACCGACGCCACGCAGAAGGACCCCCTCCGGAGCGACCCCGGCACGGCGCAGCAGGGATCCGGATCGCTCGACACGCCGTACTGGACCGGCGAGCGGTACATGTTCATCGCGACCGCGCCCGACGACACGTACTCCCGCACGGAGTACCCCACCAACCTGCACTCGGCCGGCTACCAGTCCTGGGACATGGCCGACCCGGCCCACCCGAAGCTCCTCGACACCTGGCACCTGCCGGGCCAGCGGACCGGTGAGGACGCGGCCTACCGGAAGAACCCGCGCTGCGGCAACCGCACCAGCTGGATGGGCGCGCGCATGCCGCTGTTCATCCCCAGGCCCGTCGAGCAGGGCGGCCGCTACGCCTTCGCGGCCATGGGCGGCTACGGCCTGACCGTCCTCGACATCTCGGACCCGGCCGACATGAGGACCGTGAGCCACCTGGACCTGCCGCCGTCCGTCTCGGGGACCGAGGGCGACAACATCGACGTCTCGCAGTACGAGAGGACCGGGATCGTCTACTACTCCGGCTACCCCCTCACCGAGGACTGTTACGAGCCCTACAAGGACGTCTACCAGATCGACGCGAAGGACCCGAAGAACCCCCGCGTCGTCGGTGTCCTGCCCCGTCCGACCCCGCCGCCGGCGGCCGGCATCACCGACTACTGCCAGCGTCGCGGCAGCTTCGGCCCCAAGCGCACCGGCTCGTACACCAACCCGGGCCGGCACACCCCCGGCGTCCTCGGCTACGGCTTCTACAACGCGGGCGTCCAGTTCTTCGACGTCTCCGACCCGGCCGCGCCGAAGATCGACGCCTATTTCGTCCCGAAGGCGTACGGCACGGGGACCCCGGACTACGCGTACGGCAACCAGACCCACGGCGTGTACGTGGAGTGGGACCGCAACATCGCCTGGGTGCTGACCAACCACGGCATCTACGCGCTGTCCTCGCCGAAGGTGCTGGGCAGGCCGGACCTGAACCGGCCCGAGAAGCCCTTCCGCAACAGCCAGTTCTGACGCACGGCGCCTCGGCTTCCACCCCGCTCCCCACCCCGCGATCCCCGCCCGCACCCGCACCCGTAGCCGTATCCGTACCGAAGGACACCTGCCATGGCCGCTCCGAAAAGACCCGCCCAGCCCCCCGCGTCCACCTCCGCCTCGCCCGCCTCGCCCGCCTCCGCCTCCTCAGCCTCCTCCGCCTCCTCCGCCTCCTCCGCCTCCTCCGCCTCCTCCGCCTCCTCCGCCTCCTCCGCCTCCTCCGCCTCCTCCGCCTCCTCCGCCTCCTCCGTCTCACCCGGTGAGAACGGGACGCCCGCGAAGGGCAGCGGCCTCGTCCGCTCCCTGACACACCGGCAGACGACGATGATCGGCCTGGGCTCCGCGCTCGGTACCGGCCTGTTCCTCGGCTCGGGGTCGGCGATATCCGCCGCGGGACCGGCGGTGATCCTCTCGTACGCGATCGGCGCCGTCCTGGTCGCGATCATCGCGGTCCTGCTGGGGGAGATGTCCGCCGCGCACCCGGTCCAGGGCTCGTTCGGCGCCGTCGCGCACACCTACCTCGGCCCGTGGGCCGGCTTCGTCACCCGCTGGATGTACTGGTTCAGCGCGGTCGTGGTCATCGGTACGGAGGTCGTCGCCTCCGCGCTGTACATCCGCTGGTGGTGGCCCGGCGTGCCGATGACGGCCGCCGTCCTCGCGGTCGCTGCGGTGGTGCTCGCGGTCAACGCGATCAACGTGAAGTCCTTCGGCACCACCGAGTTCTGGCTGTCCATGATCAAGGTGACGGCACTCTGCGCGTTCATCCTGTGTGCGGCCTTCCTCGTCTTCTTCGGCCTGCCGGACACCGAGGCCACCGGCCTCGCGCACCTCACCGACGACGGCGGGTTCGTGCCGGAGGGCGCCAAGTCCGTCTGGATCGCCATGTCCGTGGTGATGTTCGCGTACGCCGGATTCGAGGTCGTGGCCATCGCCTCGGCCGAGGCCACCGATCCGCAGCGATCCATCCGCACCGCGATGCGCCAGCTCGCCTGGCGGCTGAGCGTCTTCTACGTCCTGGCGATCACCCTGGTCGTGGCCCTGATCCCGTGGCGGCGCCTGGCCGCCGGCGACGGCAGCGTCGAGGCGAGCCCCTTCGTGCGGGTCTTCTCCGACGTCGGCGTGCCCGCCGCCGCGACCCTCACCAACCTCGTCGTGCTCGTCGCGGCCGTCTCCGCCGCGAACGCCCATCTGTACGGGGCCTCCCGCCTCCTGCACTCCCTCGGCGACGACGGCCTGGCCCCGGCACCGCTCGCCCGCCTCACCTCGCGCGGCGTCCCGGCCAACGCCCTGGCCGCCTCCACGCTCGGGATCGCGGCCGCCGCACTGCTCGCCTTCTACGACGTCGGCGGCATCTTCGGCATCCTGATGTCGATCGCCCTCTTCGCCGTCCTGCTCGTCTGGCTGCTGATCCTCGCCTCGTACGTCGCCTTCCGGCGCCACCGGGACGCGCATCCCGAGGACTTCACGGGGTTCACCGTCCCGGGAGGCAGCAAGCTCGCCCTCGTGGCCGGGGCCGGGGTGCTGGCCGTCGCCGCCACCGCCGTCGAGGTCCCGGACATGCGCCAGGCGGCCGGCATCGGCCTCGCCTTCACGGTCGCCCTGCTCGGCTGCTACGCCCTGACGGCAGCCCGCCGGGCCTGACGGCCCTGACGCCCGAGGGTCCTCGTGAACGACGGCCCTCGTGAACGACGGCCCTCGTGAACGACGGCCCTCGTGAACGACGGGCGTCATGCACCGTGGACGTCATGCACGGTGGACCTCATGAGCGGCGGGCCGGAGTTCCGGCCCGCCGCTCACGTCGTCCGGACGGCCCAACCACCGACCGGGGTGGGCCGACTTCCGTCGCGTCGACGGGGCGGCGGCCTCCCGCCGGTCTATCTCTGGACGGAACGGAGACGACCGACGCAGCGGGAGCAGGCCATGGGACTCATCACCATCGAGATGTTCGCGACCCTCGACCTCGTCGGGCAGGCGCCCGGCGGCCCCGACGAGGATCCGGTGGGTTTCCCCTTCGGCGGCTGGCAGGCGCCGCTGCTGGACGAGGTCGCCGGAACGCAGATCGATGCCGCGTACGAGGGCACGGACGCCCTCCTCCTGGGCCGCCGGACGTACGACATCTTCGCGGGCTACTGGCCTCATCAGGATGCCGAGGGCGAGGACGGCGCGTTCGCCGCGCTGTTCAACAGCATCCCCAAGTACGTGGCCTCCCGCGGCACGCCCGACCTGTCGTGGGCCGGCTCGACGCAGCTGGGCCCGGACCTGGCGGACGCGGTGCGGGAGATCCGTGAGCGGCACGAGCACGTGAAGGTCGTCGGAAGCCTGAACCTCGTGCAGACACTCCTGCGAGAGAGGCTCTTCGACCGTCTCGACCTCTGGCTGCACCCGATCGTGCTCGGCGTCGGGAAGAGGGTGTTCGAGGACGGCGCGGTCCCCACCAGCCTCACCCTCCTCGACCCCCCGGCGGCGGGCCCGAAGGGGGCTGTGTTCCTGCGGTACGGCGTCGCCGAAGGCACGCCGGCGACGGGGGACATGAGCCTGCCCGACCGCGGTCTCGGGAGCGAGGACTGAAGCCGGAGCGGGCGGTTCCGGAAGTCCGGTCAGAAACCCCTTGCCTAATGGTCAAGAAACGTTGACCATTAGTCCCATGCCTACCGACGATCTTCCGGAGACGTTCCACGTCACCACCGACGAGCAGCTTCGCGCCGTCTCCAATCTCACGCGCCACCGGATCATGGCCGTGCTCCGCTTCGAGCCCGCGACGATCACACAGATCGCCGACCGCGTGGGCCTCGCGAAGGGGAGTTCCAGCTACCACGTACGACTGCTCGAACGGGCCGGCCTGGTGAAGGTGGTGCGGACGAGAAAGGTGAGGGGAGTCACCGAGCGGTACTACGCGATGGCCGCGCGGTCGATCGTGCTGCCGGACCCGGGGGAGGGCGGGCCGGACGTGCTGATGCGGCACGCGGTGGCCGACCTGGAGGCGGCGCCGGCCGACAGCGAGCGGCACGTCGGAATGGTCCATCTGCGGCTCACCGACGATCAGTTCGCGGAGCTGGGGGCACGCCTGGAGGCGCTCGCGCACGAGTACCGCGAGCTGTCCGATCCGTCGCTGCCGGACGCGTCGTACGTCTTCGCGCTGTTCCACCCGGCCCCGCGCAACCAGGCAGAGGGGGACGCCAAGTGACGTCAGTCGTGGCGAAGTTGCCGACCGGTTTCGGGCGGCTGTGGACCGCGCAGACGGTGTCCTCACTCGGTGACGGCGTGACCCACGCCGCGCTGCCGCTGCTCGCGCTGACCCTGACGCGGGACCCGATGGCGCTCGCCGTCGTCACGGCCGCCGGAACGCTGCCGTGGCTGCTCTTCGGGGTGCTCGGCGGTGCGCTGGTGGACCGCTGGGACCGCCGTCGCACGATGTGGGTCACGGACGCGGCACGTGCCGCGCTGCTCGCGATACCGGTGGCGGCGGTCGCGCTCGACGCGCTGAGCATTCCGCTGCTCGCGGCCGTCGCCTTCCTGCTCGGCCTCGGCGGACTCTTCTTCGACACGGCGGCCACGGCCTATCTGCCGGATCTGCTGGGCCGCGACCCCGCGCTCCTCGAGCGCGCCAACTCCCGCCTGCGCGGCACCCAGACCGCCGCGTCCGGCTTCGCGGGGCCACCTGCGGGCAGCGCCCTGCTCGCGCTCGGGCGGGCACTGCCGCTGCTCGCCGACGCGGTGTCGTTCGCGGTCTCCGCACTGCTCGTACGCTCGCTGCCCGCCGTACCCCGGCCCGTACCCGAGGCCCGTGAGTCGCTGCTGCGGCAGGCCCGGGCAGGCGCCTCGTACGTGTTCCGGGACCAGCTGCTGCTCGGGCTCGCGCTGCGCCCGGCGGTCGGGAACGTCGCCTTCGTCGCCGTGGAGACCGTACTCGCCCTCTTCGCGCACGAACGTCTCGGCATCGACACCTTCGGCTTCGGCCTGCTCCTCACGGCCGAGGCCACCGGCGGTCTCCTCGGCGCGGCCTTCGCCTCCTTCCTCGGCCGGCGCCTCGGCACCGGCACCGCCCTGACCTGCACCGCAGCAGTCGAAGGACTCGCCGTCCTGGGCCTCGCCGCCGCCCCCAACCCCTACGTCGCCGGCCTCGCGCTCGCCGTCTGCGGTGCGGGCATCGGCGCCACGATGGTGCTCGCCCCCTCCCTCCGGCAGACGATCGTCCCCGCCCACCTGATGGGCCGGGTCGCCTCCACCTCCCGCATGCTCGCGATGTGCGCGGCCCCGTTCGGCGCCTTCGTCGGCGGCTGGCTGGCCACCGCCTACGACGTACGCACCCCGCTCTACACCGCAGCCGGCCTGCTCCTCGCGATGACCGCGGTCACATCGACCATGACGAGCAACCGCCGGGTGGAGGCGGCGCTACGGGCAGCCGCCCAGGCCGCCGAGCCGGAGCGCCCGGCATCCGAGGATCGCGTCGAGGGGAAGGTCGAGGGGAAAGTCGAGGGGAAGGTCGAGGGGAAAGCCGAGGAGAAGGCCGTGTAAGGCCGTCGATCCCCGCCCCGCGAAAAGCCGTCCTGCCGATCACGTCCGGGTCTTGCGGATCTCGAACCCGTACCACTTGTCGATGTCGGTGGAGAAGTAGAGCACCGGGTCCTGCCCGCCCTCCGCCACTCCCAGCGACCCGACCTGCGTATCCGTGAAGGACCCGCCGGCCGCGATGTACAGAGTGATGTCGTCCACCTTGTCGCCGTCGTGTGCGGGCTCCCACGTCCCACTTCCGGACAGTCTTCCGTCGCCGGATGGGGGATCGCTGAAGGCGAAGTGGACGGCACTGCGAGGGATGCCGGACATCTCGAACCGGCCGTCCGCGCGCAGCACCACCCGGGCACCCCCGTCACCTGTCCACGTACCGGCAATCCGGGTGCGCTCGATCTTTTCGGGCCGCTCGGTGAGCGCGGCGAAGCAGCCTCCCATGCCGAGCAGGAACACCGCCGTCACGGAGACGACTGCCCTACGCCGGAAACTCCAGGCCCTCATACTGCGTCCCCTCCCGCTTGCGTCTCTCCGGACCGCAGCCTGTGGCCGAACATCGATGGCCGGATCCAGACGCAACGTACCCGCAGCCTCGTTCGCGCCCACAACCACCCCTCGTAGAAATGACCTACGGCCCGGTGTGCATGGCGCATGATGAGCGGCATGGATCACATAACCAAGGCCACCGGCCACTGGGTACCGTCAGTTGCCCTGCGTGTCGGCACAGGCGACGCAGAGACGGCCGCGTTGCTGCTGGACTCCTCCGGCCAGGTCCGCGGTGATGCGGATCTGGTCTTCCACGGTCAGCCCGCGCATCCGTCGGGCGCGGTCCGTCTCGGCCCGTCCGGCCTGGTTCTGGATCTGAACACGGTCGAGCCGGCAGTGGAACGGATCGTGGTGGCCGGCTGGACCCGGCGCAGTGCCTTCGAGGCCATCCCGACGCTCAGGGCCGTGGCGCCGGACGGGGCGGACGTCGTCACGTACTCGGTGGCGGAGGACGCGGGTGTCTCCGCGGTCGCCCTCGGCGTCTTCTTCAGGGAGGACGAAGGCTGGAAGTTCGACGGTCTCGGGCAGGGCTACGGCTCCGGGCTCGCGGGGCTGATCGCGTCGTACGGCATCGAGCCGGCCGACGCGGACGGCGCGGCGATCCTGGCAGGGCCGGTACCACTGACGGGGGTGGTGAAGATGCCCGGACAGGCGCCGCCCGCGGAAGGTGAGTACGTACCGGGGCTCTACCCGCCGCCGGAGCGGCCGTACGAGCTGGTGGAGGGCTGGGGGTTCGGCCCGGTCTTCGAGCCGTTCACCGTCGAGGGGCAGGGCAACCAGGTGGTCACGGTCGACCCCGGACTGCCGCCCGGGCCGGTCCTCGTCGAGGTCACGCACGAGGGTGAAGGGCACTTCGCCCTCTATCCGCTCGACGAGCAGAACAAGGACGAGGAGTACGTCTACGCCGTATCGCTGCCCGACCTGCGGGGCAGCCGGGCCTTTCACGTGCCAGAGGGCCGCCCGCTGCGGTTCCGGGTCGTCGCCAGGAACCGGTGGACCCTGCGGCTGAAGCCGATGGCCGCTGCCCGCCGGCCGGAGGGGGTCGTCCGCGGATACGGACCCGAGGTCCTCGTCCATCCCGGCAAGGGCGTCGACCTGAGGGTGGACTTCGCCGGCGGTCCGGGCCACGGCGGTGGCATGGTCATCGTCAGGGCGCACGAGGTCGCCGGCCACTACCGGATGCGGCTCGACCCGTCTCTGCTGCTCCACGAGTCCGGGGCGCTCCGGCGGACCGTCCCGATCATGGACGGCCCGGTGGTCGTGGACCTCTACGCGCTGGGACCCTGGACGCTCACCACGAGGGAGCTGGACTCCTAGGGCGTGTTGCGAAAGTAGCGCCGGCCGCCGTCGGGCAGGCGGGACTTTCGCAACACGCCCTGGAACGCCGCGTCGTCGCGGAAGTCACCATGTGCGGTGCACTGTCGCCTTGCCCCCGGTCACC
Organism: Streptomyces sp. NPDC015130; assembly: GCF_043080005.1. NCBI lineage: Bacteria > Bacillati > Actinomycetota > Actinomycetes > Kitasatosporales > Streptomycetaceae > Streptomyces > Streptomyces sp. NPDC015130. The sequence goes on from NZ_JBIBVC010000004.1 coordinate 239,973, forward strand.
AGGCTGGCCGGGGGCACGTCATCGGCCACGACGGCGCCGGCGGCGACCACGGCGTCGCGGCCGATGCTGACGCCGGGCAGGATCGTGGCGCCGGCCCCGATCCACACGTTCTCCGCCACGTCGATGGGAGCGCCGGTGAGGTACAGCCGACGCTCCTCGGGATCGACCGGGTGGCCGCTGGTGATGAACGTGACCTTCGGCCCGATCATCACGCACTCGCCGAGCCGGATCCCGGCGTAGTCCAGGAAGGTGCAGTTCTGGTTGATGAAGACGCGCTCGCCGAGGTCGAGGTTGAGGCCGTGGTCCGTGTAGAAGGGCGGATAGACGGTGACCCTCGGCGGCAGCGGCTTGCCGAGGATCTGCTCGAACAGTGCCGCCTTGCCCGCTTCGTCGTCGAAAGGCAGGACGTTCAGGCGGGAAGTGAGCTCGGTGACGCGCAGGACCCGCTCGGCCATGGCCTGGAACTCGGCGCTGTGGATGCGCATGAGACGGTCGCCGGACATGGCACGGTCCTTTCTGCGTACGGGTGACGGGGCAACCCACCGGACGGTCGAGGTCACGTCGTCCTGACGGAAACGAACGCGAGAGCACCCGAGATCGTTCTGCGAAGAACAACCCGGACACCCTCGCGACGGCACTCTAGGGGAAGGGGCACGACAGCGAGGTGCCACCGCCCGCCTGCTACGAAGCGAGCTTCTGGAACAGCGTGCCGATCTCGTTCTGATCCGCGATCAGCGGCAGCGTGTCGAAGGTCAGCTCCCACTCGCGGTCCGCGCCGAAGCGCTCCACGATCCCGAAGGGGACGGTGCGCGTCTGCTCGCCGTCGCGTACGGACGCCGTCCCGTGCCACTCGACATAGGTGGTCGTCTCGCCGACGGCGGACTGCCCGGCCTTGAGCTGGAGATCGGCGGTCGAGAACAGCCGCTCCAGGTACGCCCGCTTGCCCGCCTCGGTGACGAGCGGGCGGTCGAGGCCTGGGCCGCTGAGTCGGGCGCCCGTGAACCGGGCCAGGAGAGTGGCCGTGTCCTGGGCGTTCCAGGCGGCGAGGCGGCCGGGGATCTCGCCGACGCGGAAGCGAGCGGGGTTCCCGCGCGCGGGGGACCGGTCGCTGTCGGCGACGCCGGCGAACAGAGGCGCGGGCGCGTCCTGGGGGAGGGTGTCCTGGAAGAGGACGGCGCGGTCGTAGTAGCGACGGGCCTGGATCGTCCGGCCGTCGTCGCCGAGGACGTTCCGGGCGATCTGCGGGTACGCCACCCTGTGGCCCTTGAGGGTGACCTCGTTCCACTGGCCGAACATGACGGTGCTCCCGTCGGCGACCACGTCGGTGCCGCGGTAGGCGAGGCTGGGCACGAGACGCAGGGAGTTGGTGATGGAGGCGCCGATGGCGGTGTGGCCGCGCTGCGGGAGGGAGCCGGCTTCCCAGAGGGTGGCGTCGGGGTCGAAGATGTCGAGATAGGCGCGGACCCGGGGGTGCCCGACCTCGCCGGGAGCGGGCGGGGCGCCGGTGGGCAGCTCACCGAAGGCGATCTGCCGCTCCATGAAGGCGCAGGCGTTCGGAGTGATCCGCCCTTCGAGCCGGTCGACCTTCGCCCGCGCCGCCGGGCAGCTCCCCTGCGCCGCGGCGACCGCTCCGCCGGGCTGCGCCTCCGCCGCGGGCACGGTGACCATCGCTCCCGTGACGACCGCCGCCACCGCGATGCCCACCGTCGCTGCCGCGCGTCGATCCGTACGCATGCCGTACCCCCTGTGTCTCATGGCGCCTCTGACCTCGGGCGACGGCGTGCCGCCCGGTGTGATCACCCTGCCGGGGCGCGGGGCCGGAGGTCGATTACTCCTGAGGTAATGGAGCGTGCCCATCCATGCTTCTAGGATGGTGAGTTGTCACTTCAAAATCAGGAAGTGCGGGCTAGGCTCGACGAGTTGGTCGGAGGCTTCGACGACCACGACCACGACCACGACCATGCCCCCCGACCACCCCTGCGTGAGGAGCACCCATGACCACGTACGTACTCGTTCACGGCGCCTGGCACGGACCCTGGGCCTGGGACCGGTTAGTGCCCCTGCTGCGCGCCGCCGGGGCCCGTACCCTCACCCCCGACCTCCGCGGCGCGTCCGGCGACCACGGGCTCCGCCACGACGCCCGGACGGTCGCCGCAGCCCTCGACACCGTCCCGGAAGAGGAGCAGCTCGTCCTCGTCGGCCACAGTTACGCCGGCCTCGTCGTCCGAGAAGCGGCTGACCTGCGGCCCGGCGCTGTCGACCACCTCGTCCTCGTCGATGGCTGGGCCGGACCCGACGGCGCGAGCCTCTTCGGGCTGGCGCCCGACTCCTTCGCCGTCGCCATGCGTGCGGCGGCGGCCGCCTCGGCGGACGGGCAGGGAATCCCGGCCCCGCCGCCGGCCGTCTTCGGCGTCGTGGACGCCGAAGACGCGGCCTGGCTCGCCGAACGACTCGTCCCGCAGGCCTTGCGCACGTTCGCCGAGGCCACACGGCTGAGCGGCGCCGTCGACCGGATCCCCGGCACGGCCGTCCACTGTCAGCCCGCGGCCTACCCGTTCGACCGCTTCGGCGCCGCCCTCGGTTATCGGACGCTCGCGCTCGACGGCCCGCACGACGTGATGGTGACCGACCCGGAGCCGCTCGCGCGGCTGCTCCTGGAAGCACCGGGACGGCCGGCGGCGCTTCAAGAACAGGAAGGGCGAAGTCTAGGGTGAGGGGGTGGAGCAGCGAACGTACAACCAGTACTGCGCGACCGCGCGCACCCTCGACCTCGTCGGCGAGCGCTGGACCTTGCTGCTCATCCGCGAACTGCTCACCGGTCCCAAGCGGTACGGCGATCTCCTGGCGAGCCTGCGCGGACTCGGCACCGGCCTGCTCGCCGCCCGGCTGAAGCACCTGGAACGCGAGGGCCTCACCCGCAAGGTCACCCTGCCGCCGCCCGCCCGTACCCCTGCGTACGCGCTGACCGAGGCGGGCGAGGAACTGGGCCCGGCCGTACTGGCGTTGGCCCGCTGGGGTCTGAAGTGGGCCATGGGCGAGCGCGGTGAGGACGAGAGTTTCCATGCCGGCTGGGCCGTGCTCGGTCTGCGGGCCTGCTTCGATCCGCAGGCGGCCGACGGGCTGCGCGCGGTGTACGAGTTCCACGTCGACGACGAGGTTCTCCACGCGCGTGTCGACGACGGCACCGTCGAGACGGTCCACGGGCCGGCGCAGTACCCGGACGTGAGGATCACCATGACGGAGGAGGCGTTCGTCGGAGTCACCTCACGCCGGTTCACCCTCTCCGACGCGATCCAGGCGGGCACCGCGACAACGACCGGAGACGCCGAGGCCCTGCGCAGACTGACGGGCCTCTTCCGGCTGCCGGCCCGTGCTGCCCGCCCGACGGCCCGCGAGGCGGGAAGCTGAGAAGCCGGGCGTCGGCGTCACCCCGGTGCTTCTTGCCGGAACGGCAAGGACAATTGCCCGTCCTGACGGGGGAGTTGCAGCCTGATCCCAAGCGATCGAACGAGAGAGGCTGCACACATGACCAACCGAAATGGCGCCGGATCCGCATCGGGATCCCGCGAGCACCTGCCGATCAACCATCGCGTCCACCACGTCGGTTCCGGTGAGCTGGACGGATTCGCCGCCATCAGCGGAGGCACGGTCGGATCGAAGAAACTCTGGATGGGTCTGGTGGAGAACCCGCCGCTGAGCTCCACGGACAACCACCATCACGGTGACTCGGAGGCGGGGATCTACGTGGTCAGCGGTCACCCCGTCTTCGTCTACCACGACGGCACTCAGGAGGTACGGCTCGCCGCGAACCCGGGTGACTTCTTCCTCGTCCCCCCGTTCGTCCCGCACCGGGAGGAGAACCCCGACCCGAACGAGCCCGCGGTCGTCGTGATCGCCCGGACCACCCAGGAACCGATCAAGGTCTCCGTACCTGAGCTGTACCGGCTCGAAGGGACAGACGCGCAGGCGAGCGGGTCGATTCCGTAGCTCCGACAGGGCCGCCTGGTGCCTGCGGCGGGGGAGGACGGCTGTGTCTTCGCTCGCGGCGGCCGGGCGGCCGGGCGGCCGGGCGGCCGGGCGGCCGGGCGGCGGGGCGGCGGGTCGGCGGGGCGGCCGGGGTCGGGCGGGGTCGGGCGGCCGGGGGTCGGGCGGCGGGGCGGCCGTAGCGGACGGCGCCCGGGCCGCCGGCGGTGCCGGTGCTCACCCGCCACCGTCGCCGGCTGATTCACCCACTCGTCCATGGGTCCAGGCTCCGCTTTGGAGCGGTTTTGGACATCGCGGAGGGTTCTACGCGCATCACCTTCGGAATCGATCTAGCGGAAAACACCATAGGGAATGGCTTTACTTGGAGCTAAGGCCACAACTGTTCGCCAGAGCGCGAAATAGGCATCTGGCCGGGAGAGAATTCCGGACGCACTGTCCAAAAAGATCCAGAGGAAACATCCGTGCGACGAAGACTCTCCGGAATAACCGCCTCGGTGGCCGCAGTCGGGCTGCTGAGCTCCCTCGTCACGGCCTGCAGCGAGTCCGGCAGCGACGGGACGACGCTGCGACTGGTGGTCCCCGAGTACGGCGACAGCCCGGCGACCAGTTCCAAGGGGTACTGGGACAAGCTGTCCGTCGCCTTCAGCGCCGCCAACCCCGGCAAGAAGGTCGAGGTGACGCTCTACCCGTGGGCGGACGTCGACCGCGAGGTCACGCGCATGGTCGCGGAGGACAACGCCCCCGACGTGGCTCTCATGGGCGCGTATTCCGACTTCGCCGCGCAGGGCCGCCTTTACTCCGCCAGCGAGGTCATGTCGATCAGAAGGGAGTCGAACTTCCTGCCGCCGCTCGCGGAGGCCGGCTCGATCCGGCACAGCCTCTACGGTCTGCCCTTCGTGGCCAGCAGCCGACTGCTCTTCTACAACGAGGAGCTGTTCGACAAGGCCGGAGCGGAGCCGCCGAAGACCTGGTCGGACCTGAAGGACGCGGCCGAGGCACTGAAGAGCGAGGGTGTGCGCTACCCGTACGCACTGCCGCTCGGCCCCGAGGAAGCGCACGCGGAGGCCCTGATCTGGGAGCTGAGCAACGGCGGCGGCTACACTGACAGCAACGGCCGGTACAACATCGCGTCCGAGCAGAACACGCAGACGTTCCGCTGGATCAAGGACAACCTGGTCGCGCCGGCCCTCACCGGCCCGGTCCCGCCGGCCCAGCTCAACCGGCAGGACGCGTTCGACGCCTTCCTGCGCGGCGACGTCGGCATGGTCAACGGCTATCCCTCCCTCCTGCACAAGGCGCGAGCGAAGGGCATGAAGGTCGGCACACTGCGCATGCCGGTGTCGGACACGCTCGGCGAGGGGAAGATCCCGCCGGTGGCGGGCGTCGCCGACTGGATGATGGCCTTCAAGCGCGACGGCAATCGTGAACTGGTCCACTCGTTCCTGAACTTCGTCTACGAGGACAAGAACCTCATCGAGTTCGCCGACCGCTACAAGCTGCTGCCGTCGACGGTGACCGCCAACCAGGCATCCCAGAAGGCCGGGGCCGACCCCAGCTCCGAGCAGTTCCTGAGCGCGCTGCGCACCGCCGAGCTCTACCCGGTCAACGACCCTTCCTGGCTCCAGGTCAGCAACACGATCAAGCGGAACATCGGCAAGGCCGTCGCCCCGTCCGCCGAGCCGAGGGTCGTACTGGAGGACATCGCCCGACAGGCCAAGGAAGCGTCGCAGCAGTAGCGACCCCCCGGAACCCGCGGGGACGGCCGTATCCCTCTCCGCGGGTCCTCCCTTCCTCGGGATCACCCCCGGACCCGGTCCGTGCCCGCCACGGTTCCGGCACAGCGGGGTCAGGCGGGAACACCGGCCCGGTCCAGGACGGCGGCCATCTCGTCCTCGGGGAGCGCCGGGTTGGTGCCCGCGCTGGAGGCCAGTTCGCGGACATGAAGGGCCTCGCGGAGCCGGTGGAGCGGCAGGCGCGGATCGCGGGCCGCCGCCTGGCGCGTCCAGACCTCGGGGTCATGGCTGAGCCGCTCGATCAGTGCGGGTGTGGCGGCCGGATCGCGGACCGCCAGCCGTCGGTAGTTCCCGTCCGGGTGGTCCGCGTAACGGGCGGCGAGCCCCTCGCGGGGAAAGCGGGGGTGCGTCTCCGCCATCCAGGCTGAGAACGTTCCGCCGAGTCTCGCGAACACACGCATCAGGACCTCCTCCGGGGTGTCGGGGTGGTGAATGCACAGGTGGTTCTCCACCACCGGGTCCTCCACGCCCGCGAGGAGGCGCAGCAGGTCGTGCGGCAGGTGGGGGCTCCGGGCGGCGGTGCGCCGGAGCAGCGGGTGGGCGGAGGTCGCAGCGCGGCGCAGCACCTCGGGGTCGGCGAGCCCGTCCCGTACCCAGGCCACCCCGTCGCCCCTGTCGTGGTCACCGACCGTGAAGTCGATCGCCATGCGTCGCGTCTCGTCCAGCTCGGGCCTGACGGAGACCGCGAGCCGTACGGCCTCGTCGGGGTCGACGGCGAGCCGTTCCACGAGGTCGGCGGGCAGCGACGGGTTCTCGGCGAGGGCCGTCAGGTGTGCCCGCTCGGCGACGTACGGCTCCGCGTCGGCGCGAGCGAGGAGCCCCCGGCGCAGCGCCTCGACGGCGGACCTCGGATCGCGGAGGAGTGCGGCGGTGACGCGCGTGTCCCGCCGGCACTCCCACAGTGCGGCGGCCCGCCGCACCTCGGAGTCAGGGTCGGCCAGCAGCGCCGACCGCACGCCCGGCGGCAGGACCTCCCATGCGCGGACCGCCTCCCGGCGCGCCTCCGCACGGTGATGAGCAGCCATCGAGGCCACGAACGAGGGCGCCACATGGGGCGATTCCAGCAGCGCCGCCCGAACGGACGGGGCGTGGTCGTCGAGCAGGCGGACGCACACGGCGTCCGGGAGCGGCGCGACGCCGGTGCGTGCGTCGTACACCTCGGGGCCGTACGCGAGAGCGGCCCGCACCTTGGGAGAAGGATCGTCCGCGAGCCGGGCCCGCTGCGAGGGCTCCGCCCAGGCGCTCATGGCGAAGTCGATCCGGGCGCCCGGGTCCGGGTGGGCAAGGATCGCCACGACGGCCGACTCGGGGAGTCCGGCCCGTTGGAGGGCGCCACGGGGCGGACGGTCACCGCCCCTGCCGAAAGCGAGCAGGCGCAGGAGCAGCGCTGTCGGCAGCGCGGGATTTCGGGCGACTCCGTCCAGCGCGGACGCGTGGAACGCCACCATGATTCCTACCCCCCTTGTCCACCCCGCCGACGGTCGGTCAGTTGTGGCTGAGGCAGCGATCTTCGAATATATGTCCATGTCTGAAGCACCTGATGTCGCGACCGCTTGGCTCTGGCTCCTGGAACGCAGGCCGGGCACGCGAGGCGCCATGCACGATGAGCTGGCTGTCGTCGTCGAGGCCGCCCACGCCGAGCCGTGCCTGCGTGAGCTCTATCCCTTCCCGACACACGGCACGCTGCGCTTCCTGCGCAGCGCCCCGCCCTGGTCCGGATCGGATCACGACGTTCCGTCCATCGGCTACGGCGGACCGCCGTACAAGGTCTACTCGGCCGACTACGACCTCCTGGGCGAGGCCGCGACGCCCGCGGAGGCCGCCGCGCTCGTGGTGAGCAACGTGCCCCCGAGGTAGGAGCGCTGTCACGGCCAGGGTCCCGTCGGTGATCACGCCACCGTCCGTCCCGCCCGGACCTCGGGCTCGCCGCAGAGCCGCGGGTTCGCCGACCGCACGGGCGGCGGACCGGCCACTACGGGACGGACAGCTCGCGCTCAGGCTTCCCGGTGCTCGGATCGAGGCGTACGGTCGTCACCTCGCCCTCCCCGGTCGTGAGGACCAGGGTGTCAGGCCCCGACCAGGCCACCTTCGCGAGTACGCCGTCGGCGGCGTCACCGTTGAAGGTGCCGACGGTCCAGTGGCGCGCGGTGAGCCCCGACCCGTCCACGACCGACACCCGCCACAGCGGGTCGATCATGGCCCAGCCCTCCTCCACCACGACGTACCGATCCGCTCCGTCAGGGGCGGCCGTCCGGGCCGTCTCCTCCCACTCGGCGCTCACCAACGGGAAGAGGACCAACAGGAACCAGACGGCACCCACGGCGGCGACCGCGCACACCGCAAGCACGCGTCTCCGGACCGCGCCCCGGGCCAGCAGCAGCGCGGCCGCGCCGAACAGCGCGACGGCCACCAGGAAGCTCGGCCACCGGTACTCGAAGGCGCCGGTCAGGACGAGCAGCCCCGTCGACTCGGCGAGCCGGGGCCCCACCAGGCAACCGACTCCCGTCGCCACCCCGCCGGCCAGCAGCACCCGCCCGAGGGTCCGGTGCCGCGAGTGGTCCGTACGTATATCCACAGTGATCGTCACGGGCCCATCCTGACAGGTCCGTTCGACCGCCCGGGCCCAGATGTCACGTCGCCCGGCGGACGCCGCGGCGCGAGGTCGGGATGCTCCTTCGCAGGTCGTCGGTCGCCGCACCTCGTTTGTCGGAGAACGACCTTGGGCACCCTCGCTCTCGTCGCCGCAGGCACCCGTTGGCCCACACCACCAGGAGGAACCAGTGTCACACCCGCACCTGCTCACCCCCGAGGAGAAGCTCGCTGACGCGAAGAGGCTGCTGAACCTCCCGCCTATCGTCGTGATCTGCGGCTCCACCCGCTTCCTGAGCGAGATGAACGAGGCCGATCTGCGGGAGACCGCAGACGGAAGGATCGTCGTCAAACCGGGCTGTGACATGAAGTCGCCGCACGAGCTCTGGTCCGATCCGGTCGACGCGAAGGCGCTGAAGGTTCGACTCGACGCGCTGCACCGGGCGAAGATCCGGCTCGCTGATGAGGTGCTCGTCGTCGGCGACTACATCGGAGACAGCACCCGAGCCGAAATCGCCTACGCCCGGTCGCTGGGCAAGCCCGTGCGGTTCACGCACCCCGTAGTCGACCCTGACGCCTGACCGCCCGGTGCCACCGCGACCGAAGCAGCCGTAGAGGCGACCCGAGCGGCGCGGGTACGAGCGCCGCGGCTCGTGCCCGTGGCCGCGTACGCGCATCGCTTCCCGCCCGCAGGCCGCGACACTCCGGGACTGGCGGCCTCGCTCCCGTGAGCACAGGCCAAGGGCCGTCCCGGAGCACCTCCGAAACGGCCCTGCGGGACCGGTCGACCCGTCAGCAGCGGATGTAGCTCATGGCGATGCTGGTGATGCTCTGCCCGGAAGGTGCGGAGACGTTGACCGGGGAGGAGTCGCCCCTCGGGCCGGCCCAGTCGCTGTCGCGGAATCCGCCGCCGGACATGTACGCGCGGACGAACGGACAGCGCCCGTCGGACTTGGTGTCGTGCACGGTTCCGGAGATCCGGGTGTTGTAGTCGCACCACTTTCCGTTGGCGTAGCCCTCGCCGGAGGAGATGGAGAAGTTGACGGTGCAGTCGAGTGCACCGGTCTCGCCGGCCTGGGCGGTCGGTACGGTCGCCGTGAGGGCGGCGGCAACCAGCGCACCGGCGGCGAACACGCGCGATATGTGCTTCATCTCGACACCTCTCTGGATTCCAGGCGCCACTGATTAGCACCTGATGAAGCGTCAACTTAATGGCGAGGGCTGACGGAGCGACTCGCTCCACGGTGAACTCCGGGTCTGCTCACAGCGGTTTGACGCGGAAGCACCCCTCCCTCCCGACACCCGCTGCTCCGCAGGCGTCCAGCTCGGCGCCACCCCTCCCGCATGGAAGGAATCCGTCCGTCGCCGAGGACGGACGGACCTTCGCTGGCTTGTTCGGCACGGCAGGGGCCGCCGTGGGCTGTTGTGTTCGTGTGCCGGCGTGGTGAGGATGCCTGTATGCGGAATACGGTGATCATCGACGCCCCTTCCAACCTCGGCCTGCGTCCGCCGGCTCCGGGCACCGTGCCCGGTTGCTGCAAACTCGCCGGCGCGCTGCGCGAGAACGGCATCATGAGGCGGCTGGGGGCGTTCGAGGGCGGGGTGGTCGTGCCGCCGAGGTACGACCGAGGTGACTGGCAGGAGGGCGACGGCGTGTTCAACGCGGCCGCTCTCGCCGCGTACACCGTCCGGCTCGCCGACCGGATCGAACACCACGTGTCCGCAGGGGACTTCACGCTCGTCCTCGGCGGCGACTGTTCCATCCAGCTGGGTGCCGCGCTCGCCCTGCGGCGGCTCGGCCGCTACGGCCTTGCCTCCGTAGACGCCTCCCCGGACTTCCGCAACGTGGAGAACTCGGACCGGATCGGTGCGGCCGGCGGTGAGGAGCTGGCGCTGGCGACCGGTCGCGGCCAGAGCGACCTCACCGACCTGGAGGGCCTGCGGCCCTATCTGCGGGACGAGGACGTCCGTGTCCTCGGGACCCGGGACGTGTACGCGGACGACCCCGAGATCATCCAGCTGCGGGAGCTGAAGATCCCCGTCGTGACCGTCTCCGAACTGCGGGCATGGGGTCCGGCCGACCTCGGCTCCGCGACCGCGGTGAGCCTGGAGACCACGGCCCTGGACGGCTTCTGGGTGCACCTGGACGCCGATGTGCTCGACCCCGGCGTGATGCCGGCCGTCGACAGCCCCGACCAGGACGGACTCCTTCCGGACGAGCTCATCTCACTGCTTCGGCCGCTCGTCCGCTCGCCGCGCTGCGTCGGTCTCAACGTCACCATCTACGACCCCGACCTCGACCCCGACGGCACGGCCGGCGCCCTGCTCACCGACCTCGTCGTGGCGGCCCTGACCGACGGCTGAAGTCCCACCGCGCCGCTCGTGGGACGCGCGATGCCCAGGGGCCGGGCCCCGGGCACCGTTCACGCGTCCCCGGCTCGGGGGCCGGCGGCTCGTCCGCTCTGTCACGGGCGGTCCTCCCAGGGCGGCGGTCCGACCTGAAGGCGAATCTGCTGCTCCCGGCTGCTCGGTGGAGTGGCACCCCGGCTTCCGGCTCGGGGTCGGGGAACTCCGGCGGCACCCCGACTACCGCGGCGAGGAGTACGTCGGCCTGGGCGCGCGGATCGCGGTCGACGGCATTCTCGATCCCGGGATCGTCGGAGACGCCGAGCGCGCCGGCCTCCATGACCCCCAGGCGCTCACGAAGGTGTGGCACTACTTGGCACGATTCGGGTCGTCCCGGAAGGCCGCGGACAGCTCCGGGCCTCCAGGACCGAGGGAGGAGTTGGAGAAGCGATAAGGGAACGAACCAGCCCTGGCACACCGGCGGCTGAACCTCCGTCGGCGCTCCCGAGCGTTCTGTGCGGAAGCTGTTCTTCCTGTTCTGGTCACGTCGTGGCCGCTGGTTCGTACGGGGGCTGTAACAGTCGCGGGATGCGGGTTCACGGGTTCTCCCGCGTGGTGACACTAGCGGTGTCGCTTGCATGCGGACCGGCTCGGGGCCGGTCACGGGGGAAGAGAGAACGGCATGAACTCGAAGACGTTCAGGGGTGGTTCGACGCGTCCGGGACTGCGCGGCGCTGTCCTGGGGGCCGCGGTGGCCGCGGCTCTGCTGACGACGACCGCTTGCCAGAGCGACGACCGGGCCGCCGCGCCGCCGACCACGGCCCCCACGGGGGGCGCATCGTCGGCCGTCCCCTCGGGCTCCGCGTCGGCGGGCGGGAGCACGCCTGAGACGACCGCGCCCACCAACGACTCGGGCACCGGCAGCACGCCGACGCCGACGGCCACGGCGACCGGGGACAGCGGCGAGACCGGTGGCGGGAACGGTACGAAGTTCGCGGACTGCGAGGCGGCCGGCCTGACCACCGCGGTGGAGCTCCAGGACGAGCGGGGGGAGACCCCTCGCCACTTCCTCCTGACGGTCACGAACAACGCGAAGACGCCGTGTGTCCTCAACGAGGCCCCGCTGGTGCGGCTCAAGGCAGGCAACGACGCCCCGATCGTCCAGACGCTGGGGGAGCCGGACAGCGAGCCGGTCGTGGTCGAAGGGGGCGGCAAGGCCTACGTGGGCCTGTACGTCTTCGGGAACGACGAGGGGGGTGAGGCGGAGTACGACCAGTCCGACCGCTTCACCGCGACCCTGGTCGCCGGGGAGGGCACCGAGCTGCGCGGCACCCTCGTCTTCGACCTGCCCGACGGCCTTGACGCCGTCTCCGTCGACGACGCGGCGCGACTGAACGGCTGGGCCGGCACCGAGGGGCTCGCGATGCGCCCGATCACCCAGCTCTGAGGAGCCGGGTGACCGCCCGCCCCTGAGTGAGAAGCGGCCCGGGGGCCGCCGCCCCACGCCCGGAGCTGGGGGCGGGACGGCGGCCGTCAGGGGAATCGCGCGGTGATCGCCGCGGCGATCTGATCGGGTTCGTCCTCCTGGATGAAGTGTTTCGCCCGGGGGAGTTCCACGATGTCGAGTCGGGTGAACGCGGAGCGGATCCGCGGGATGCACGCTCCGGGGCGGAACACCATGTCGCGCATGCCCCAGATCGCGACGGTGGGCTTGGAGCCGAGACGGGCGGGCACGTCGTGGGCGAGCGCTTCCAGCAAGGGGCGAGCGGCGCGGATCTCTCTGGGCATGACCGTGAGTCCCTGCCGGGCTTCCGGCGTGGGTTGCACCCTCCGGTAGTGCTCGGCCTCGGCCGTCGTCAGGGCGGGGCCGGTTGCCCCGAGCAGGAACTGCTCGACGAGAAGGTTCTGTTCGAGGATGCGCCGTTGCATGGGTCGGCTGCTCATGATCACGCTGAACGCACGGTTCGCCAGTTGCTCGACGGGCCAGAACGCGGTGTTGCCCAGCACGATTCCCCTGACGCGGTCCGCCCGCGTGGTTGCCGCGCCGAGCCCGATGGGGCCGCCCCAGTCCTGGCCCATCAGGACGAAGTCGTCGAGCCGCAGATGGTCGATCAGCTCGCCCAGGACCGCTGTGTGCTCCGCAACCGTGTAGCCGAAACCGTGGGGGCGCTCCGACAGGCCGAAGCCGAGGTGGTCGACGGCGATGCAGCGGTAGCGGCCGCGCAGCCGCTTCACGACGTGGCGGTAGAGGAAACTCCAGGTGGGAGAGCCATGGCAGAAGACGATCGGCGGCCCGGTCCCCTCGTCGATGTAGTGGACCCGCCCGGCGGACGAGTCGAACCATCGTGATGCGAAGGGGTACAGGGTCGGGTCGGGAACGAAGTCGATCATTGCGCTCTCCTTCTGTTCTGTCGCCGTGCTCTTCGGCTCGAAACCCGTTACCCACTACAGGTGTAGAGCCTCTGCGGTCGAGACTCTACACCTGTAGCATCGAAGGGTGTCTTCGCATGTGACGAGTGGCAGTGAACGGCGGGACGCGATCGCCGACAGCGGGATCCGGATCATCGCCCGTGACGGTGTCCGAGCCCTGACGCACCGAGCCGTCGACCGTGAGGCGGGAATCCCGCAAGGCTCGACCTCCTACCACGCCAAGACGCGGCAGGCGCTCGTGGAACTCATCGTCGACGCGCTCGCAGCCCGTTCGAAGGCCGACGCCGAAGAACTCGCCGCGGTCTTGAACGGGAGGTTCGAGTCCGGGGGAGGCATGGATGTCGAAGAGCTTGCCGCGTTGATCGCGGGACTCGTCGAGGCTCTCGCGGCGCGCCGCGACGACATGAGAGCCCGCTACGCTCTCATCCTCGAACTCCACGACGATCCGCGAGCCCGCGCGAAGCTGACGGCGGACTCCGAGGTGCACGCCGTCACCCGGCAGATGACGGCGGCAGCCCTCACCCGAGCCGGACTCCCCGGCTCGGACGCGCACGTCGAGGAACTGATCGCGCTCGCGGACTCGCTGGTGTTCCACCGGACGGCGATCGACGCGACCGCCTCGCCCCGAGCCATTCTCGCCGCGTACCTCCGCGGCACAGCCTCGACCTGAAGCCTGCGTCGGACGCCCGGACGCCCGGACGCCCGGACGCCCGGCTCCCCGCGGTACGCGGCTTGCTGTCAGCCGGCCGCAGCCTCGGCCTCGATCAGGGAGTACGGGGCGGCTCCCGCGAGCGGGACGACCGATCGGAGAGACAGGCCCGCACGGTGGCACACCTCCTCGAAGTCCTTCCGGGTCCGCTCCCTGCCGCCCACGTTGACCAGCATGTTGAGGTCGCTGAGGTAGGTGACACCGCCGTCGGTGACGTCGGCGTTCGCGCTCGGGTCGACGACCTCGGGAAGTACGGGCTCCACGATCAGGACACGGCCGCCGGGCGGCAGCACCTCACGGCAATGGCCGAGGATCGTCACGACCTGGTCGTCCGTCCAGTCGTGCAGGACGCTCTTGACGAGATAGAGGTCCGAGCCCCCGGGGACCGAACGGAAGAAGTCCCCGGCGATCAGCGAGCAGCGCCGCTCCAGTCCGTGCCGAGCCATGGTCTTCGGTGCCTCGGCCAGACCCTCCGCCGTGTCGAGGACCGCACCCGTGAGGCCAGGATGGGCGGCGAGCACGCCGGCCAGGAGCGTCCCGTCGCCCCCACCGACGTCCGTGACCGCGGTGAACCGGCCGAAGTCGAAGGCGTACGGCAGCGCGGCGGCGGTGTCCGAGACGGCCTGACTCATCGCCGCGTTGAACTTCGCGGACAGCTCGGGCCGCTGTGCCAGGTGACTGAAGAAGTCCGTGCCGAAGACGCTGTCGAACGCGACCTCGCCGGTGCGGACACTGTCGTCCAGGTGCTCCCAGGCACGTACGATCGCCGGCTCGGTGAACATCCCCACGAACGAGGTGAGCGAGTCGGGGTGGCCGGGATCGAGGAGTGCGCCCGCGGCGGTCACCGAGAAGTGGTCGGGGGCGTGCTCCCGCAACAGACCGAGCCCGGCCAGAGCACGTAACAGCCGTGTCATGGGCTGGGGTTCGGCGCCGGCTTCGGAGGCCACGTCGGCTGCCCGGCGCGGCACGTCGCCCACCAGCTCCACCACCTTCAACCGGACGGCAGCGCGCAGGGTCTGCGCGGCCATGCTCCCGAACGCGAGCCGGACGATCAGATCGCGGTCGGCCATGTCTGCTGCTTGAGCTTGGGCATCGGTGTTCGCCACAGGTGAGTTCCCGTCTTCTTGTGGTGGTGAGTGCATGAACCGGCGTGGGGCATTGATGCGTGCGTGTGTACCGCCGGTCGATTCCGGGCCGGTACGGGTACGGGTACGGGTCAGACGGCGGACGCGGCTTGGCCGGCCAGCGCGCCCGGTGTGCACCCGGCAAGGGCCAGTACGTCGCGATGGAGGTGAGACTGGTCGGCGTACCCGCAGGCCAGGGCGACGTCGCCGGCGCTCTCGCCCGCGCGGAGGGCACGGGCCGCGTGGTCGAAGCGGACCAGCATGGCCGCCCGCTTGGGGGTGAGGCCGATCTGGGCGGTGAACCTGGACCGGAGCCGCTTGCGGCTCCATCCGAAGGACGCCGCGAGGTCGTCGACCCGTACCCGGCCGCGACGGGCCACGATGGTGTCCCAGGCGGCGGCGACCTCGGGCGACATCGAAGGCGCCCCCGCTGCCCGTTTCACCAGGAACTCGTCCGTCAGCGCGAGGCGCCGCTGCCATGTCCCGGCCTCGGACAGCTGCTCGCGGAGGCGCCGCTCGTCCCGGCCCCACACGTCCTCGAGTCCGGTGATCGACCCGTCCAGTTCGTGCGGGGGGACACCCAGCAGCGCGTAGGAGGCCCGAGGCGACAACAGCACTTCGACGCACTCGACCTGCTCGCCACGGATGCGGGCCCGGCCCGGCGACAACGAGGCGACGAGACTCCTCATGGGGCGGCGCCCTTCGGCACTCTCCACTGTGACCGGGCTGCTCCCGAGCCCGAGGACGACGACCACAGCGGGCTGGGGGACCACCCGCATGTCCAGCCCGGCGTCGACACGGTCACGGAATCCGGCCATCCGGACGCCGTCGAGGGACGTGCCGCCGAAGGGTCGGGCGACCTCCCAGCCGTGCTCGGTCCGGCGATCTGCGGGATGGCGATCTGCGGGGGTGACTCCTGCTTCGTGTCCGTGCATGCCTCTACCGTCGCCGACTTCAACGGCCCTGTCTTGTACGAAAGTTCCGCGTGGGCCCCTCCATCGGCCCAGACCGTCTTCGCGCCCCCGCGCCCGGCGCCGCTGCACCCGCGACACGGCCGGGACGCATCCCGTCCACGCAACCCATGACGACGGATCGACGTCAAGCTTCATGACGGACGGATGCCGATCACCCCGGGAGGGCACGTGGCGACGAGGGACCAGACGGCGGAAGCGGCGCAGGAGAAGGACCGAGAGCGGTGGATGGCGCGTTTCCAGGTGCGACTGGCCATGCGGCCAGGCGTGGACCGGGCGGTCGTGCTCCAGGCGGTCGAGTACGTCACGACGCACTGCGCGGAGACGGGAGAGCACCCGCGTACTGCCTTCGGCGACCCGGACGCCTACGCCGCGCAGGTCGCCGAACTGTTGGTGCCGCAGGACCGGGCGGCGCGCGCGAGGCGCCGCGACGGACGGCTGGACGCGCTCGACTCCGTACTCAAGAAGGCCAGGGAGGCCATGGGACTCTGAACGGCGTGAGCGAGTGGGCCTGCCCACGTGCCCCCCGAACTCACGGCATGAGCGGCTCCGGTTCGCACCATCGGACCCAGTAGTCCACGCCGTCGGCCCGGTAGCGGGCCCCGCCGCCGTAGCGCCACTCGGCAACCAGCAACTTCGCGTGCGCCGGTGCTTTCCGGTGCGGCGCGAGCAGTGCCGTGAGCTCGTCGTATCGGGGGTCGACCCCTCCATGACCAGGATGGCGATCGCTCGCGACCAGCTGTTGTTCGTTCCAGATCTCCGCCACGCGCGCAGGCTACCGGTGGCCGGCACCTCCGAGCTGCGGGGCATGGCCGTGAGTACCCAGGACGTCTCCATGTATGGGCGCTTCAGGCGATGAGCCGCGTCCCACGGTCCAGTGATCTTCCACGGCACCGACCATGCGGCCTGACGTCACGTGAGGGTCGAGATCCTCACTCGCAGAGCAAGGGCCGACCGCGTTGATCAACTGCTGGGGCGATCCAACTCCCATCTCGTCATCACCGCACGGGACGGTTCAGGAGCGCTCCTCGGACTGGCCCGGACCGTCTCCGACGAAGAGCACATCTGCTACGTCCAGGACGTCGTGGTCAACCCGGCGCACCACCGGCAGGGCGTCGGCCGGGCCCTGGTCGAACACCTCGTGCGACGCTACTCGCACTGCCGCTTCCTCCTCCTCTCCACGGACCACGAGTCGTCACCGGAGGGCAAGCGGAACCACGCGTTCTACCGCAGCCTGGGCTTCCTCTCCTACGAGGACAAGCAGATGGCGGGCTTCGGACTGCCCAGGAACCGCCCTGACCTACGTGACATGACGCCGCCGCAGTAGGAGCCGGCCCGCTGACGAAGCCGCACCCGGTCACGACCTCGCCCGGGTGCGGGCGAAGGCCGCCGAACGCCAGGCCGGTCTGAGTCCCGACGTGCCGGCTCCTGACAGCCTCGGGTGGTGGAGTTCCTCCGCCCGGTCGCCGTAGAGCATGGTCACGTTGATGCGGAGGTTCTCGTAGCCGGGGCGGAAGCGGACCGCGTCCGAGGCGTGGAAGAGGTCGGAGTTGAAGATCACCGCCCGGTTCCGCCGGTAGGGGATGGTGATGCTGCGGGCCCCGCGGCTGCGGAGGAAGGGGCGGATCAGGTCCTGGCGGCCGTTGTAGCTGTCGAAGCCCCAGGACAGCGGGGCGTCCACGTCGTGCACCACCAGACCGCCCGAGTGCTCGTCGGTGTTCGCGGCGTCCGGAGTGATCCAGAAGTTGACGTTGACGGCGGCGAAGTCCGCGTGCGTGGTGACGTCCGCCGGTACGTCGGGACCGCACTTGAAGCCCCAGATCTGGCGCAACGGGTACCGGTCGCCGATGAGCCGTGGCAGGGCCGCCCGCAGCTCCTCGGCGATCTGGGTCAGCAGGGGGCACACGAATCCGTCCTGCATGAGCGAGCCCAGGCGGCCGTGGTCGTAGCGGTTGCCGAACCAGACCGTCGACTCCAGGCAGAACCGGTACAGCTCCTCCAGCGCCTCCTCGCCGAGGAAGTCGTCCACGGTCACCACTCCGGGTGCGTTCGTCACGTACTCCTCCTCGACCGTGGCGGGATCCCAGCGGCCGGACAGGGCACGTGCGACGCGCGGGGTGTCCCGGACGTGCAGCAGACGGTTGTACGTGGGCGCGATGCCCCGGTTGGCGTCGGTGTCGAGGGGCTCACGTGTCCCGGGGCCGGCGTCGGCCAGCCGGTCGTGCACCGACCGGTAGTCCTCGACGACTCGGTCGTACTCCTCACCCAGTACGCCCAGCTCCCGCAGGTGCCGCATCTGGTCGATGTCGTGGCGGAGTTTGGGCACGCTCAGCGGTACGGCCGATCGTACGGCCGGATCGGAGGAACCCCAGCGCAGGCGGGCGAAGAGCAGCGCGCAGCCCTCGGCGAGGAGGAAGTCGCGGCGTTCCAGGGCCACCGTGATCGCTTCGGGCAGCCACTCCTCTTCGTCGGCACCCGCGCCTTCGCCCGTGCGCACGCCGGTGCCGGGGGCCTCGCCCGCACCCGGTTCGGCGCACCACGGCAGTGCCTCCTCCCACCGGCCCGAGGCCGCCAGGAGGAGCACCAACTCGCGGCGGCCATCCCGGTCCTGAGGGTCGGCCCGCAGGGCGGCGCGAAGAGCGCGCGCCGCCTTCTCCGTACCGCCGGACGCGGTGGTCGCCCTGACCCGGGCGACCACCGGACCGGCGTCCCACGACGAGCCTGACCCTGACGCGTCCGCCCGTGACGCGTCCGCCCGCGTCGCCTGATCCCGTGTGGTCCAGGTCATCCGTGCCGGCCGAGTCATCCGAGCCC
The DNA here is from genome assembly GCF_043080005.1 of Streptomyces sp. NPDC015130. Taxonomy (NCBI): domain Bacteria; kingdom Bacillati; phylum Actinomycetota; class Actinomycetes; order Kitasatosporales; family Streptomycetaceae; genus Streptomyces; species Streptomyces sp. NPDC015130. Next base: position 258,733 of record NZ_JBIBVC010000004.1, read on the forward strand.
GAGCGCGCCCCGCGCCCGGAGCTCCACCGCGTACCGGGCGAGCGCGTCGAGGGTCACCGTGGCGTACGGCGGCGCGAAGTCCGTGCCGATGGCGTGGGCTTCCTCGACCTGTGTGGTCCGGATCCACGTGGTCCAGGTGATGGAGGTCAGCGGCGTGATGCCCCGCGGCTCGATCCCGACGCCCTCCCGGGACTCCCCGGGAGCGCCCGCCGGCTGTCCGCTCCCGGGGCCGCAGAGCGTGTGTGCGGCATGGAGGTTGACGAAGTAGTGCAGCAGGTCCTCGGTGAGACCGTGGATGCCGGTCTCCGCAGCGGATGCCTCCAGCAGGGCGGCGACGACGTCGTGACCGTCGTGGCTCACCGTCGCCCGGCAGAAGTCGGTGAGGAACTCGGCGGCGGTGGGCACCCGGTCGGTGTAGCCGTGCACGTAGTCCTGGAACCACTGCAGCAGCTTGGGGTTGGCGAAGACGGCGTACACGAGCCGGTCGCTGAAGACGGCTTGCTGCGACGACACGGGCGGGACGTCGAGGTATTCCGTCAGGATCCGGGTCGGCCCGGTGACGAACTGCTCACGCAGCAGGAAGTCCGTCTCCATGGCCTGGAACAGGGCGTCGATGCGCCGTACGTTCGCGGCGCGGGACATCATCGCGGACCGCTGCCCGTTCCACGCCCTCACCGGCCCCGGCCCCGCTCCCGGACCTGACGCCGACGTCGGTGCCGGCGCCGGGGACGGCTCCTTCGTCGGCGTGCCGTCCAAGGCGTTCTCCAGAGTGTTCTCCACGGTGTTCTCCTGATGTCTTGTCGATCGGTCGGAAGTCTTCGGAGGGCGGGTCGGGTACGGCAGAGGTGTCCGGTTCGCCGTCGTCCGGACCGTGGAGGCTGCCCCATGCCATCCACTGCTCCGGGGCGGCGCTCACGCACCGGTCCAGCCACGTGCCGTAGCTGTCGAGGGCAGCGTCGACGTCGGCGGGCAGCCGGTCGCCGACGCGAGGGGTGATGCGGCCCTGGATCTCCGGGGCCGCGACGGCCCGCGTCTCCAGGTTCCGCCGGGCCGCCAGGGCGAGCAGTCCGGTCGGTACGTCGAGCCGGCCGCCGAGCACCGACAGGGTGCGTACGTGGCGGGTGCCCGGGTAGCAGGTGTCCAGGTTCGCGACCATGACGGCATCCGATCCGAGCCAGCGGCGGATGTCGGCGGACCCCAGGCGGGTGAGCAGCAGGGGCTCTCCCCGGTGCAGCCGTTGCGCGTACATCTGTCGTACGAGGGGGTTGCGGTCGTGGACGATCGGCAGGGCGGGCCGTCCCGTGGCCTCCTCCACGAGCAGCGGCACCATCAGCGCGTGCCCGAGCTGGGTGGTCACGACAAGGCGGGTCGTGCGCGCGTGCGCGCCCACCTCCGCGACGGCTTCGTCCCATCCGGCGAGGACCTCGCGCGGTCCGTGCCGCAGGATGTCGTGCAGATGCAGGTAGTACCCGGCCAGCCGGTCCACCATGGCGATGAACGGATCGGAGGGGTGGTGCCACCGCGCCGCGTACCGCGCGCCGTGGCACCGGAGGAAGAGCTTGACGTCGTCCCCGATCGTCTCGGCGAGCAGCCGTACGGCGTACCGGTGCCGGGCCCCTTCGCCGTACCGGGGCGGTGGATGCGCGGCCAGTGCCCGCAGCATGGCGACGTCCCAGTCGGAGCCGGCGATGCGGATGCTCATCGCGGGGGCGCGGCGGACAGGCCGGCTGCCCCGGCCGCCGCCCGGGACTTCGCCCGCTCGTAGTAGGCGCGCAGGACCGAACCGGGACGGGACACGTCCTCAAGTACACGTGGGAAGAGAGCGAGGCGGGTGGTGCATTCGAGCTCGTCGACCGAGTACAGGGAGCCGTTGTTGATGAGGGCGCGTGCCGGGCAGGTGCCCGCGCACTGGTGCAGCCAGGGACAGGAGGCGCAGGGTGCGTCGTCGAGGAGCCACCGTTCCCGGTCGCGCAGGGCGGCCGCCGACGGGGTGCTGCGGCTGCGTACGGTCAGCGACGTTCCGGCGATGGGCAGGGCGGTACGTCCGGGAGGGGGCGACACCGCGGCCCTGGGCAGCAGCTGGAACGCCGGGTGGTAGCTGCAGTCGCAGGCGCGGACGGAGCCCACGGCGTCGAGGACCAGCAGGTCGTCCGAGGCGCCGCAGGGCATCTTCATGCACATGTTGGGGCGTTCGACGGTGAGGAACGGTTCGATCAGCTGGACCAGGTTGGTGAGGTAGGGGGGTTCGAGGTCGCCGTCGAGGATCCGGCCGAGTCGGGTGCCGAGGAAGTCGGCGAACGTCTGCCGGAACTGACGGGTCTCGGGCTTGTCGCCGGAGCGCCCTTCCGCGTCGGCGGGCAGCATCTTCCAGCTGTGCACCCCCATGCTCCGGAAGAACTGCCAGACGCGGTCGAGTTCGTCCGGTGTGGTGTCGGTGCCCACGACGCTGATGTAGCCGACCTCGTGGCGCATGAACTCGGGGAAGCGGTCGAAGTTCTCGGCGATCCGCGCGAACGTCCCGCGACCGCGGTGGTCGACGCGGTGCCGGTCGTTGATGTCCTGCGGCCCGTCGAGGGAGACGCCGACCGCGAACGCGTGCCGCCGCAGGAACGCGACGACGTCGTCGGTGAAGTGCCGGCCGTTGGTCTGGACGGTGAAGTGCACGGTCGCCCCCACCTCGGCGGCGCGCAGTTCGGCGAACTCCACGAGCTCGCGGATCTGGCCGAACCGCAGCAGGGGTTCACCGCCGTGGAACATCAGCGTCAGCGCGCGCCCGGGTACCAGGCACTCGGTGATGAGCCGACGGGCCACCTCGGCCGGCATGCGGCCGGGCCAGCGTTCGCTGTCGTAGTCGTAGCAGTAGTCGCAAGCGATGTCGCAGGCACCGGTGAGCTTCAGCAGCAGGGCGGTGGGCGGTTCGGTGCCGACGGCCTCGGCGTGTGCGCCGCCCGGGGCGACGGCGCCGTCGGGAGCGGTGGCGGGAGCCGTGGCGGTGGCGGGAGTGGTGGCGCGCGGTGCCGGTACGGCCCGGACCCCGGTGCGTCCGCCGACGAAGACCAGGCCCGCTTCGTAGAGGGCCCGCAGGGTGCCGACGGCGTCGGGGAACCCCGGCCAGGCGGTGAACGCGGCGACGCTGGTGCCGTCCAGGGAGTCCAGCAGGGGATACAGGGCGGCCGGCAGCCGGAGCCAGCCCGGTCGGCCGTGCGGCAGCAGGAGGAGCTCGTCGTCCCCCACCGGGATGCGGTAGTGCCGGGCGACCCGGATCGGCTCGCCGCCGTCCAGGTCCTCCCAGCGGGGGAGGGGAGCGATGCTGTACTTCATCGCGGCGTCAGCAGCAGGTGGTCTTGGACCAGGAGGACGGCAGCAGCGCGTCCTCGTCCGCACCGTCCACCTGACGGACGTCGAAGCGGCCGAAGCGGTCGACGTCGAACCCGCTGTTCCTCAGGTAGTCGTGGATCTCCGGGCTGACCCGTGACGTGAAAGGAACGTCGTCGCCGCCGAACAGGGCGCGGTTGTCCGCCGCGATCGCCTCCAGGTCCACGCCGTGGGTACGCAGATAGGCGCGGGCCCGTTCCGAGAGCCGGCAGTCCCCGAACAGGGCGGTCGCCACGTCCTCGGTCAGCTCGGCGGCCCCGGCGATGTCCTGAGCGCTGCTTCCCGGGAGCTTGATGTTGATCTCCAGCGCGTCGGAGGGCCGTTCCTTGCCGTCCTCGCCGTCGTAGGCGCCGTACGTGAACGTCATGAGGGCGCAGCCGCCGGAGGTGAGGTCGATGTCGTGCCGCCGGCAGACCTCGGCGAGCTTCTCGCTCGGGACGAACTCCACGGCGCCCGGGGACGGGCAGATGCCGAGGGGCTCGCGTGCGGCGAGCGTGGCGAGGTGGTTGAAGTCGACGCCGTGCTCCGCCAGTACGCCGCTCAGTTCGGGCCTGACGCGTTCGTTGCCGAAGAGGAACCGGGCGAGGGACTGCTCGAAGCGGGCGCGCTGCCCGTCGGGCACGTCCACGGGGACGAGGACCTCGATCTGGACGACAGGGACGTTCGTGATCTTCTGCGTGGACATCTGCTGTGCTCCGTTCTCTGGGGACTCATGAGGGAGGAGTCTGCGTGGGTACGGCGGTCAGCGCCGCGAGGGCCGCGGCGACCTCGGCCACGGGCGGCGCCGCGCCGTCCCGGGGAGGCAGCACCTGGGCTCCGGCGGCCCGAAGGCGCCCGACGTTGTGCCGGACGAGGTCGCCGTTCCACATGCGGGGGTGCATCGACGGCACGACGAGAGTGGGCAGCCCCGTCGCGCACAGGTAGGTGGTGGAGGCCAGGTCGGTGGCGAGCCCTCCGGCGACCCGCCCGAGGAATCCGGCCGAGGCCGGATAGACCAGCAGCCGCCGGGCGACGTCCGTGAGCCAGACGTGCATGGGCCGGAGCCCGGGCCCGACCGTCTCGTCCGTCAGCACCGGGCAGCGGCCGAGATGGCGTACCGCCGCCGGAGTCACGAACCGCCGTGCCGCCTCGGTGAGGACCACGATCGTGGGCCCCGGAAGCGCCGCCTGCAGTTCGTACAGGAGGCCGCCGACGTTGACCGCGGCGACCGATCCCGTACCGATGACGAGGGTCAGCCCCTCACGACGGGCCGTCTCGCCGAACGCCTCGGTGAGTCCGTACGCGGAAGGCGATCCGGTGTCGTCGAACATCCTGGTCTCCGGATGAGGAGGGTTCCTTCGGCGCCCCGCGGGACAGGTGTGGGAGCGCCGTCGGCTTCATCGATACCAGGAGCGGACCGGCCCGCCGGGGAACAGGCGCACGACTCCCGGCACTCCATCCCAACAGCGGTCCGACATGTGGGCGACGGCAGCCGGAACACCCGGGACCGGACACGGCAGCCCAGCTCAGGAGGGCGGCGACCTCGGCCGACGCCCACCGCTTCACCGGAAGCCGGCATCGCCCTTCGGGATCACGCGCAACACGCCCTAGTCGTCCGTGCCCCCGTTCGGGCACGATGATCCGGTCGTGACCGACGGGCCGTGGAGACGGCCGGGGGGCCGCTGTTCGACAACCGGGGGGTAGTCATGGGCAGGTTCAGAAGGGGCAGGTCGACCATCGAGGTGGACGCCCAACGGCGGGTACGGCGTAGTGCGTTGCTCTTCACGGTGCCGATCGTGCTGCTCGTCCTGCTGACGGCGGTGCTCGGCTGGGAGGTCGCCCGGGCCAACCAGACGGAGGCGGCGCGGGCCGCGTGGCCGTGGCGGCTGGAGCTGCTCGACATGGAGCCCCTCGGTAGCCTCCTCGCGGTCGCGGTCGGCGCGGTCCTCGCCAGGGCCCAGTACGCCCGCACGGTACGGCCCGCGCTGGGCTGGCGCGGCGACTGGACCACCGGGCACCTGCGGGGCGGCGTACCCGAGTGGCAGGTCGGGCTGCTCAACGGAGGCTCCCACACCGTGGTGATCGAGGCCTACGAGTGCCGGGTCGTCCTGCGCGGCGAGGACCCGCGGCACTCCGCACGGTGGACCGGTGTCGAGGGCGTCGCGGAGGTGCTGACCGGGGCCGGGCTCACCGTCGGAGAAGACTTCCAGCTGGTCACCATGGGGAACTTTCCCCTGGTGGGCACCGGGTCCTACGAGACGACGATGCTCGGTGCCTTCTCCCGGCGTTTCGTCGACGAGGTCGAGGCACTCCACATAAGAGTCCGCGTCGGCGATGTCGTCGGGGACAGCCACGAGCGGATCCTCGACGCCCTGAAGGGCGCCCGCTCGACCTCGTATCAGCGCCCGGCACCCTGACGCTCCAGCCAGCGCAGCACGTCCGGCAGTGCCAGCTGGGCGGCGAAGTGACCGGCGTCCGGTACGAGGACGGGCTCGGCGCCGGGGATCCGGCAGGCGAGCCAACGGGTGTGGTCCACGGGCGAGAAGGCGTCGTCGAGGCCGTGCCACAGCAGCACGGGCGGAACGACGGAGGAGACGTCGAAGCCCCACGGCCGGACGAAGGCCAGACAGTCGTCGAGCCAGCCGTGGTGCGAGACCCGCAGAGCCTCCCGGTAGGTGCGCAGCAGCACGGTACGCACCCGGGGATCCTCGACGACCGGCAGGTCATGAGGGGAGAGACCGGCACGCAGGTCGTCGAGGAGGCGCACCGGGTCGCGCCGGACGACGACGGCCCGGTCGGTCAGATCCCGCTCGAGTCCACCGGGGTCCCGGCCGTCCAGATGGGCGCGGGCCAGACCGTACTCGCGCACGTTGAACGGCGTCATGCCCGCGTACCAGTCCAGGCCGCCCGCGTCCGGCGGGGCGAGTCCGACGAGTACGGCCGCCGCCCGGACCCGCTCCGGCAGCAGCGCCGCGCACGCGAGCGCGTGCGGCCCCCCGCCTGACCGGCCGACCACCGCGAACCGCTCGACGCCGAAGGCATCGGCGACGGCCGCCGCGTCCCGGGCCGCATCCGCGACCGTGCGCCCCGCGGAGCGCCCCGACTCCCCGTAACCAGGACGGTCGTACGCGAGAAACCGGAAGCCCGGGTACTCCGCCACGGTCCCCGGCAGCAAGGTACCGAGTCGGCTGCCGGGCGTCCCATGGAAGAGAAGCACCGGAATCCCCGAAAGGCTGCCCCACTCCTCAGCCACCAGCACCCGACCGTCATCGGTACGCACGAGGTGTCCCATGAGAAAGAGCCTAGGCCGGGGGAGTCCCCGGCCGGAGAGCGCCGTTCGGCATCCACCGAACCGCGTCCGGGCCGTGGTTTCCTTCACGCTACGAGCACCGCACGCACGGCGCGATCGTGCGACGCCACCAGAACGGAAGATGTCTGTGCCCCAGGGAAGACACCTGCCGCGACCCGCGCGGCGTCCAGGGCCACGCGCGGGAACCCCACGACACCCCCGCGACCGTCAGAGGCCGGCCGGATGACGACCGAGCCCCCCGCCACCCGTCGGCGGCGGGCCGGACCGGGCACCCACGCCCTGGGCCTGGTGGCCGTGGTGACGGTGGCCGGGGCGCTGCTGGCCGGCCCGCCCGGGCCGGAGGGTGCCACCCGTCGCGATGCCGCGGTACGACCTCCCCACGACGCCCGCATGCCGGCCGGCGCACGGGCGCAGCCGGCCACTCCCACCCCCGGGCCCCGGCTGTTGCGGGCAGAGACCCGAAAGGCGCTCCCTCACGATCCGCGGGCCTTCACCCAGGGCCTGGAGTTCCGCGGCGCCACCCTCTACGAGAGCACCGGCCGGGTCGGCCACTCCTCCGTGCGGGCCGGACCGCCGGGCAGGCCCCCCGCTCGGTACGTCGCACTGCCGGCGCCCTTGTTCGGTGAGGGCATCACGCTGACCGGCTCCAAGCTGTGGCAGCTGACCTGGCGCAACGGCGTCGCCGTCGAGCGCGACCCCACGACCCTCGAGGAACGCCGTCGGGTCGGGTACGAGGGCGAAGGCTGGGGCCTGTGCCACCAGCACCACGCCGGACAGGAACGGCTGGTGATGAGTGACGGCACCGACCGCCTCACCTTCCGCGACCCCGACACCTTCGAGGCGACGGGCGGCATCGACGTACGCCAGGACGGCTCGCCCGCGACACGGCTCAACGAACTGGAGTGCACACCCGACGGCTCCGTCTACGCCAACGTCTACCCGACGAACACGATCCTGCGCATCGACCCGGACACCGGCGCCGTCACCGCGAACATCGACGCCGCCGGGCTCCTGACCGCTTCCGAACGCCGCGGAGCCAAACAACTCAACGGCATCGCCGCCGTCCCCGGAACCGACCGGTTCCTGCTGACCGGCAAACTCTGGCCCCGCATGTTCGAAGTCGTCTTCGTCACGCGATGAGCGCGCCGCGGACACGCGGACACGCGGAAACGCGGACGGGGCCGGCGGCAGACCGCCGGCCCGTCCGTGAGCGCTGCGAGGCAGGCAACGCGGTGGAACGCTTTCGTCTCCTGAAGCGGCTCAGGGCCGGGGCAGCGCGATGTGCGCCTCGGTGGGCGTCTCGGTCGGCGTGTAGCGGGTCGCGGTGGGCGCGGTCGGGGTCAGGTCCCGGTGGATCACCTTGGACACGGCCTGGATGGTGTTCACGCCGTAGGTCATGCTGCTGTTGTTGTCGGTGAGCACGGTGATGGTGTAGTCGTGGCCGGCGCCCTTGAAGGCGCCGATGCTGTGCACGCGCCAGCCGCGGGTGGAGCGCTGCAGCCAGCCGTTCTTGACGTGCTTGGACACGGAGGCGGGCGCGCCGGCCGGGGTTCCCCACCGCTGCGAGGTGATGACGCGGCCCATGAGCTTGAGGATGTACGAGCGGGCGTTGTCGGTCAGGACGTTGTTCCTGGCGGTGATCAGCGAGAGCAGCTTCTGCTCGTCCGTGACGTTGATCCGGGTGAGCCCCCAGTAGCCGCCGGACCCCGGCACCGTCCGCGTCATGCCGGCGGCCGCGAGGAAGCCCTTCACCTTGGCGACGCCGAGCTGGTTCCACAGGGAGCTGGTGGCAGCGTTGTCGGACTTGGTGATCATGGCGGTGGCGAGGTCGGTCTCGCGGGTGGTCAGGTACCGGTTCGACTTCTTGGCGTCCCACAGGAGCGTGGCGAGGACGGTCACCTTCACGATGCTGGCCGAGTCGTACGAGACCGTGGGGCGCAGGGTGCAGGTGGTGTTCGTGGTGCGGTCGCGCACGCCGACTGCGACGGTGCCGGCGCGCGTGGAGAGGGCGGCGGTGATGTCCCTCTGCAGCTTGGCGGCGAGGCCCGCCTTGCCCGACGTGCAGCTGACCCGCGGCGGTGCGGTGGCGGCGGAGGCGGGCGTCGCGCTCGCGACGACGGGCACGAGCACCCCGGCCGCGACCACGGCGGGAAGCACGCGGGCACGCCGGAGTATGTGGTGAGTCATGTGGATCCCCCCTGGAGAAACGAACACGCATACGGCGTGCTCGTCCTATGGGACTGCTGGAGCAAGCGGATGGTTGCACGAATCGGCGGAACCGTGAGATCGGGCGTCCCGGAAAAAACGATTTGAGTGCGGGCGGCGGCGCCGACAGGATCGGTCGGTACCGATGAGTTCCTCCCGGCGCCACGGTCTACCGGTGTGACCGGCCACACGCGGAGGAGACTCACATGACGGAAGGCGCCATGCTCGCACCACACGCAACACCCACCCTCTCGCCCGGCCGCGTCACCGCCGTGCTCAGGATCCTCGTGCTGTCCACGTTCGTCGTGCTGCTCAACGAGACGATCATGGTCAACGCGATCCCGCGCCTCATGCGCGAGTTCGAGGTCACCGCGGCGGCAGCGGGCTGGCTGTCCACGGCCTTCATGCTCACCATGGCCGTCGTCATCCCGGTGACCGGATGGTTCCTCCAGCGCGTCACGACCCGGACCGCCTTCGGCCTGGCCATGGCGCTGTTCATCGCCGGTACGGCCCTGGCCGCGGCGGCGCCCGCCTTCTCCGTCCTCCTGGTCGCCCGCGTCGTCCAGGCCGTCGGCACCGCCGTCATGATGCCGCTGCTCATGACGACGCTGATGACGCTCGTCCCCCCGCAGGACCGGGGCCGTGTGATGGGCAACATCACCCTCGTCATCTCGGTCGCACCCGCCCTCGGCCCCGCCGTGTCCGGTGTGCTGCTCCAGCTGGGCACATGGCGCCTGCTGTTCCTGGCGGTCCTGCCCATCGCCGCGGCCATGGCGGTCTTCGGCCGGCGCAAGCTGGTCAACGTCGGCGAGCCGCAGGCCGGCCCGATCGACTGGCTGTCCGTCCCCCTGGCGGCCGCGGGCTTCGGCGCCCTGGTCTACGGCCTGAGCGGCCTCGGCGCCGGGGACGAAGCCCCGGCGGTCGTACCTCCGGAGGTCACGACCCTGGCCGGTGCCGTGTTCGTGGGCCTGTTCACCTGGCGGCAGCTGGCACTGCAGCGCTCCTCCACACCGCTGCTGGACCTGCGAGCACTGGCCTTTCGCCACTTCTCCGTGGCGCTCGGCCTGATGTGCCTGTCGTTCATGGCGCTCATGGGCGCGTTCATCCTGCTGCCGATCTACCTGCAGGAGGTGTGCGGCCTGTCCTCGCTGCAGACCGGGCTCCTGCTCATCCCCGGCGGCCTGACCATGGGCCTGCTCGGTCCCCAGGTCGGAAAGCTCTACGACCGGCTCGGCGCACCACGGCTGGTCGTGCCCGGAGCCGCGCTCACGGCGCTCTGCCTCGCACTGTTCGCCTTCATGGACGCACAGACCTCGCCGTGGCTGGTGCTCGTCGTCCATGTGGCACTGAGCGCGGGCATGGCGTTCGTCTTCACCCCCGTCTTCACCTCCGGCCTGTCCGTGCTCCCGCCGCCCCTCTACCCCCACGGCTCCGCGATTCTGGGCTCGCTGCAGCAGGTCGCGGCCGCCGCAGGCACCGCGCTGGTCATCAGCGTGATGTCGGGGCGCACCGCCACGGCGGCGGCCGACGGCGCCGACCCCACGGACGCCCTGGCCACCGGCATCCAGTGGGGATTCGGTGTCGGCGCCGTGCTCGGCGGACTGACGGTGCTGGTCGCACTGCTGGTCCGCACCCCGCCCGTGCCGCAGGAGCCCGTCGCGCCGGAGATCCAGGACGAGGACGGCACCCCGACGGACAAGACCGCCCGCACGCTCTAGGGCGGGTTGCGAAAGTAGCGCCTGCCCGACGGCGCCTGGCACGCACGCTCTAGTCGCCCCGGAGCGTCCGCTGCCTCCGCGGACGCTCCGGGGGAGGCCCCCTTTAGGATGCGTCCCGGTAGAACACCTGACGGGGGAGTTTTTCGATGTTCGGAATCATCAGGCCGTGCCGCCATCGGTTGGGCGAGGGCCTGCGTACGGAGTGGATGGCGCACCTGTGCGGGCTGTGCCTGGCGTTGCGCGGCGAGTACGGGCAGTTCGCGAGGGTGGCCACCAACTACGACGGCCTGATCGTCTCGGTGCTGACCGAAGCGCAGTCGGAGCGTACGGGCGACTGGCGGCGAGGGGCCGGTCCGTGCCCGCTGCGCGGGATGCGGTCGGCGGACGTGGCACAGGGCGAGGGCGCGCGGTTGGCGGCGACGGTGTCGCTGGTGCTCGCCGCCGCGAAGATACGTGACCACGTCGCCGACGGCGACGGCCTGCTGGCGCGCCGCCCGGTGGCGATGGCCGCACGCCGGGTCGCCCGTGGCTGGGATCGCGCGGGTGCGGCGGGCGGCGACCGGCTCGGCTTCGACACCTCGGTGCTGATCGAGGCTGTCGAGCGTCAGCCGGAGATCGAGCGGTCGACCGGCCTGGGCGGCTCGCTGCTGACGGTCACGGAGCCCACGGAAACGGCGACCGCCGCCGCCTTCGCGTACACCGCCGTACTCACGAACCGCCCCGACAACGCGGAACCGCTGGCGGAAGCCGGCCGTCTCTTCGGCCGGCTGGCCCATCTGCTGGACGCCGTGGAGGACCTGGACGCGGACGAGGCGTCGGGTGCGTGGAACCCGATCGCCGTGACCGGCGCGGACCGCGCCGAGGTGCGCAGGCTCTGCGACGACGCCGTCCACGGAATCCGGCTGTCCCTGTCCGACGCCGTGTTCGTCGACGGGCGACTGGTCCAGGTCCTTCTCGGCGGCGAGTTGGAGCGCGCCGTCGATCGGGTCTTCGACCCCCGGCACCGCCACCATCAGCACAGCAACCAGGCGAAGGGGCTGCGCATCCTGCCGTGGCTGGGGCGCCGTACGGCCACGGGGGATCCCCTGCCGCAGACGGGGACGGGCGAGACGTGCGGAGTCGGAGCGCTCGCGGCCCCGGAGGGCGCGCCGACGGCATCGGGCCGACGGCCGGAGGGTGAGTGCCCGCGGTGTCACGAGTGGCGCCGAATCTGTCCCGATTGCAGGCTCTGCTACAACTGCTGCCGCTGCGACGACGACGTGGATTCGGGTGACGGGGAGTCCTGGCAGTTCGGCGACGGCAACCGCCAGGGCGGCGGCTCGAACCGGGAGGGGTCGGGAAGCGGCGGTTCCGGCAGGGACGGCTCCGGTGGCGACGGCTGGTCCGGCGGGCCCGGCGGCGGAAACTCGGGAGGCTCCTCCGGCGGTTCAGGCGGAGGCCACGGCTCCGGCGGCTCCGGCGGCGGCTCGGGTGACGGCTGCGGCGGGGGCTGCTGCAACCCCTGCAAGTGCTGCTGTGACTGCTGCGACTGATCGACTGATCGGCGGACGAACCACGCGGGCCCCGGAGGGAGAGCCGGGTAGGGGTGCCAGGGGCTCGCGTGGTCCCGGGTTGACGGTGAGGATCCTCGGCGGGTCGGTTCCGAGGCGGCCGTTCGCGTCAACATCAGGCTGATTCCATTCGAAAACCTTCGTACGGCAAGGGTTTTGTCGAGGCCCGTTCACGTGGGCGCATTACTCTTCATTGACTCGCCCTTGGGCTTGCTTTGGCGAATTCCGATGATGAGGTGACGGAGGGAGGTGGCCTCGTGATGCCGTCCGTCCGAACGGGATCGACCCTGCGTGTGCCCCTCCTGCTCGTCCTCACCCTCGCCTGGACCGCCTGGTTGCTGCCGATGCCGGCCGGGGCCGTCTCCCTGTTCCAGGAGTCCGGTGCCCGGGACGTGGTGGCGGTCGCCGCGTACGAATCCGTCCACGCCGAGGGCGATCGGGCGGACGTCCGCCGGGGCTCCGCCCTCCAGTACGACCGGCGGCGGGCCGTCAGCACGTCCGCGAGGCCGCTCGGCCCGCCGTCCTTCGTCATGCGCACCGACCCCTGCGGCGGCCCGTCGGCAGGCCGCTCCGCCGGCGGGCCGGACACCCGGGCGAGACCCCTCGCCGCTCACCACGCCCCCTTGCTCCAGGTCTTCCTCTGCTGACGGTTCGGTACCGACCACATCGACCTGTCAGCCCGACGCGCCCCCACGACGCGCCAGGAGGAAACCTTCATGCTGTCCTTCGTCACCAGCGACCACGGCTTCGGACACGGCCCTGAGGAGCCGGCCCCCCACGTCTCTGCCCCGGTCCTGCCCGCCCGCTCCGCCCATGCCCGGCCCGGCCGTCCCCATGACGGGGGCTCGGGTGCCCGTTCCTTCGAGGCGCTGTGAGGAGCGACGTCCGCATGCCCCGGTCCTTCCCTCACCTGCGGCAGGACGCCGCCGCCTCGCTCGTCGTCTTCCTCGTCGCCCTCCCGCTCTGCCTCGGCGTCGCCGTCGCCTCGGGAGTCCCCGCCGAACTCGGCCTCATCACCGGCATCGTCGGAGGCATCGTCACCGGCCTGATGCGCGGCAGCAGTCTCCAGGTCTCCGGTCCCGCCGCCGGCCTGACCGTGCTCGTCCTCGAAGCGGTCCGGGCCTTCGGGCTCCCCGCGCTCGGCGTCATCGTGCTCGCGGCAGGCGTGCTGCAGATCGGCATGGGCCTCCTGCGCTGGGGCCGCTGGTTCCGCGCGATCTCCCTCTCCGTCGTCGAAGGGATGCTGGCGGGCATCGGCCTGGTCATCGTCGCGGGCCAGATCTACGCCGCGACGGGCCTCACCGCCCCGCACTCGGGCATCGACAAGCTCACCACCCTGCCGGGCGCGCTGATCGAGGCCCTGGGCAGCCGTACGGCCCTCGCCGCGCTCGCCGTGGGAGCCGGTACCGTCCTCGTCGTCGTCGGCTGGAAGCGGATGCCGGGCCGAGCCCGGGCCGTGCCCGGTGCCCTGGTGGCCGTCCTGCTGGCCGCTCTCGCGACTGCCCTCCTCGACCTTCCGGTGGAGACCGTGCGGGTCAGCGGCGTGCTGGAGGCCGTCCAGCTGCCGGGGGCCGATGCCCTCGCGTCCCTCGCCGACCCGGCCCTCCTCGGGACGGTTCTCGCGTTCGCCCTCATCGCCTCCGCCGAGTCGCTGTTCAGCGCGGCGGCGGTCGACCGCCTCCATCCGGGACCACGTACCGACTACGACAAGGAACTCATGGCCCAGGGCGCGGGCAACACCCTCTGCGGCCTGCTCGGTGCCCTGCCGCTCACCGCGGTCATCGTGCGCAGCTCGGCCAACGTCGAGGCGGGCGCCCGGACGAAGGCGTCCCGGGTCCTGCACGGCGTCTGGCTGCTGCTCTTCGTGGCTCTGCTGCCCGCGGTCCTCGCGTACATCCCGCTGGCAGCCCTGGCGGGCATCCTCGTCCACGCCGGCTGGAAACTCATCCCGTTCGCCGGCGTCCGCAGGCTCTGGAACCACGACCGGGGCGAAGCCCTCGTCCTCGTCGCCACGGCGACGGCCATCGTCGCCGTCGGTATGTTCGAGGGCGTCCTGATCGGCGTCGTACTGTCGGTGGCGAAGGCCGCCTGGGACGCCTCGCACCTGCGGATCGAGCAGAGCGAGGACGGGCACGACACGATCCGTGTACGCGTGCAGGGCACGGTCACCTTCCTCAGGCTGCCCCAGATACTCGACAGCCTGGAGGCCCTGCCCGGCGACCGCCGGGTGGTTCTGGACCTCTCCGGGATCCACCATCTCGACCACGCCTGCCGGGCCGCGCTGGAGTCGTGGGCCGAACGGCACAGTGGCTCCGAGAGCGTGGTCGTCCGCTCCGACACCCCTCCCCACCGCCGATCGGTCCTGGCCGCCGAGAGGGGGCGGAAAGCGCTGTGAAGTGTCCGGGTCTCAGGCCGTCTGCGGCCCCATGATCCGGACCAGGAGGTCGTCCAGACTGACCAGACCGGTGAGTTCGCCTGCCTCGTCGCGTACGAGGGCGAGGGAGGCGCGGCGCCTGCGCAGCTGCTCGATCGCGCCGGAGACCGTCTCCGTGGCGGCCAGTTCGGGCACGGGGCGGGCGAGTTCGCGTGCGGTCAGGGCCCGGCCTCGGGTACGGGCGACGAGGGCGTCGCGGGCGTGGACCGAGCCGAGGACGACGTCGCCGTCACGGACGAGGAGGCGGGAGCGGTCGGCTTCGGACACCTGGGCGAGGAGTGCGTCGAGGCCGGCATCGGCGGGGACGGCGACGAAGTCGGCCACGGGGGTCTGGAGTTCGGCGACGGGGGTCTGAGGCTCGGTGAGCGAGCGGGTGATCAGCTGGGAGTCGGTCCTGTTGATGAGGCCGAGGCGCGCGGACTCCTCGACGAGATGGGTGAGCTGCTCGCGGTTGTGGACGGCGGCGAGTTCGTCGCGCGGCTGGACGCGGCACATGCGGACGAGCGCGTTGCTGACCTTGTTGAGGAGCTGGATCAGCGGGCGTACGGCCTTGACCACGGCCCGGAAGGGCGGGGTGAGGAGCATGGCGGAGCGCTCGGGGTGGGCGATCGCCCAGGACTTGGGAGCCATCTCGCCGAGGACCATGTGGAGGAAGACCACGACCGTCATGGCGACGGCGAACGCGATGCCGTAGCCGAGTGCTTCCGGCAGCCCGAGCCTGACGAGCAGCGGGTCGAGTTCGTGGGAGATGGCCGGCTTGGAGATGGCGCCGAGACCGAGGGTGCACAGGGTGATGCCGAGCTGCGCGCCGGCGAGCATCAGCGACAGCTCGCGCATGCCGGCGAGTGCGGCCTTCGCGCCGCGCTGTCCGTCGGCGACCGCCTTCTCGATGCGGTGACGCTTGGCGGCGACGAGCGCGAACTCGGCGGCGACGAAGAAGCCGCTGCCGATGAGCAGCAGGACGGTGACGAAGACGGCCATGGGGAAGCTCATGCCTGGGCCTCCTCGGCCGTGGCGGTGGACGGGAGGCGTTCGAGGCGGACGCGTCCGGGGACGTGGCGGTCGAGGCTGAGGACGTCGATGCGTACGTCGTCGACGGTGAGTCCGTCGCCGATGGTCGGGAAGCGGCCGAGCCGGTCGATGACCAGGCCGGCGACGGTGTCGTAGTCGTCGTCCCCGGGGAGGGCGATGCCGGTGGCGTCCTCGATCTCGTCGAGGCGGCGGCCCGCGTCGACGCGCCAGCCGTCGCCGTCCGGGACGGCGAGCGCGACGACCGTGTCGCTCTCGTCGGCGATGTCGCCGACCAGTTCCTCCGCGATGTCCTCGTACGTGATGACGCCGGCGACGCCGCCGTGCTCGTCCAGGACGACGGCGAACTCGTCGTCCGCCTCCCGCATCCGCGCCACCGCCTGCGGGAGCGGCAGCGTGTCGGGCAGCAGCAGCGGCGCCCGGTCGGCCTCCCCCGCGGTGAGGGTGTCGAAGCGGTCGGCGGGTAGCCGGGCGAGGTCACGTACGCCGAGGACGCCGGCGACGTCGTCGGGGTGGTCGCCGAGGACGGGGTAGTTGGAGTGGCCGTGCCGGGCGATCAGCTCGACGGCCTCGGTGAGGGTCGCGTCCCTGCGGACGAAGACGGCGTCTGCGCGCGGCACCATGACCTCGTCCAGGGTCCGCTCGGAGAACTCCAGCGCGTGGTCGAGGAGCTCGGCGGTGTCGGCGGGGAGCTGCCCCTGTTCGTGGGACTCGCCGATGAGGTGGCTGAGCTCCTCCAGGGTGGCGCCGTGGTGCAGTTCCTCGACGGGCTCGATGCCGGCCTTCCGCAGCAGCCTGTTCGCGGCGCCGTCGAAGACGCGGACGACCGGTCCGACGATCTTCAGATAGGCGAGGGTGGAGGTGGCGAGGGACTTGGCGAGCCGCTCGGGGACGGCCAGCGCGAGGTTCTTGGGCGCCAGTTCGCCCAGGACCATCTGGAGGACGGTGGCGATCACGAAGGCGAGGACGACGGAGACCGCGGACACCGCCCCGTCCGAGAGGCCCGTCCCGTCCAGGGCGGGCTTGAGGAGCGCGGAGACGGACGGCTCGGCGAGGAAGCCGACGACGAGGCCGGTGACGGTGATGCCGAGCTGGGCGCCGGACAGCATGAAGGAGAGGCGTTCGAGGACCTTCAGTGCGCGGGCCGCCCGCTTGTCACCGGCCTCGGCCTCGCGGGCCAGGGCGAGGCGGTCGGCCGCGACGTAGGAGAACTCCTGGGCCACGAAGTAGCCGGTGCCGGCGGTCAGTACGAGGACGGCCAGCAGGCCGAGTACGGCGTTCATCGGCTACCGCACCCCGTCGGTTCGGAGGGGTGCGTCGGTCTGGCGGACAAGCGGGTGCTCCTTGTGGTGCGGTGATCAAGGCCGGAGCGGGCAGGCCCACCCGTCGCGGGCCGCTCGCTCCTTCTCGTCGTCGGCGGAATCGGTACTCACCGAGACCGCAGGCTGCTTCTACATCACTGTAAAGGAAACGCAAAGTGACATCGAGAGCCGAGGGGCAACCGTAGGACCCGCGGCAGCGACGGAGAGGGCTCAGACGCGCCCTCGGGCCGCACGTTCGCCCGAGGCGTCGTGCCCCGAGGGCAGGTGTCACCCCCTCCGGGGCCGAGGCGGGGCCGTGCGGGAGGGGTGCCACGCGCGCAGGCGCAGACTGTTGCCGACCGCCAGCAGCGAGCTCGCCGACATGGCGACGGCGGCCACCATCGGGTTGAGCAGACCGGCCATCGCCGGGGGCACGGTGACCAGGTTGATGCCGAAGGCCCGGGCGAGGTCGGCGCGGATCGTGGCCACGCGGAAGTGGAGCGCGGGCACCAGGGACAGGACCGGGACCGGAACCGCCAACAGGGCGGTGATCAGGAACCGGTTGACGCACGCGACGCACGTCATGCCTCCGACGGCCCGGTCCGTGGTGCCGAGGTCCGTGGTGCCGAGGCCCGTCAGGACCTGGCCCGCGGGGACCCGGCCCGACTCGACACGGACATCGCGGGTTCGGCCGTCACCGGTGCCCTCCCTCGTGCCCGTGCCCGTGCCCGTGCTCCGTGACGCGGGGGCCGTCCGTGGGCGACGGGCGGGTGTCCGGACCCATGGGTCCGACCGCGGCCCCGAGTGCGTACGACCCCACGAAGACCAGCACCAGCAGGGCCAGGTACCCCCACAGGAGGGCGGCCGGCCGGTACCTGGCGGGAGCCGCTTCCTTACGTGGTCGCCGCGAACGCGACGAGGATTCTCGGGTGGTGTCCACCGGCCGCTCCTCCAGAGCACGACTGCCGCGCCGCTCGGACCCGGCACGCCTCTGGAGGAGTCGGACGCCCGGGCGTCCGGGTTCCGGCGGGGAGGGGCGGGATCACCCGCGCACAGGAATCCCACCCCCCGCATCCGCCCGGGTACGGCGGGTCAGGCGAGGGCGAGCGCCCTGGTGATCCGCCTCCCCGTGGGTGCCGCGCTGCCGGGCGGGACGCGGTCGGTCGTGGGGGCGGGTTCCTCGTCGCCGCGCAACAGGGAGACCAAGGACATCCGCGCACGGGCGACGCGCGAGCGGACCGTGCCGACCGGACAGCCTATGGCGTCGGCGGCCTCGGCGTAGGGAAGGCCCAGGAGTTGGGTCAGGACGAACGCGTCGCGCCGCTCGGCGGGGATGGAGTCCATCAACTCGGCGAGCGCGACCCCGTCCTCGAAGCCGGGCAGGCCCAGCGGCTGGGTGTGCTCGGCCTCCGCCTGCCAGTCGTCGCGGTCGGACAGCCGGGGTCGCGCGGCGGCGTGCCGCAGGCTGTCGACCACGGTCCGCCGGGCGATCGAGAGGAGCCAGGTGCGGGCCGAGGAGCGCCCCTGGAAGCGGGGCAGCGCGGCGATCGCCCGGAGGAAGACCTCCTGGGTGAGGTCGTCGGCCGCCTGGCGGTCGGCGCTCAGGTACGCCACGTACCGCCACACGTCACGGTGCAGGGCGCGGACGAACAGATCGGCCTTTGCGGGGTCGCCGTCCCGGGCGGCCAGGGCGAGCCGGGTGGTCGCCGCGTCGGTGTCGGCGTCCGGCGCGTGCGCCGAGCGGGACCGTCCGGCGGGTTCCTGGGAAAAGGTGTCATGGGCAGCGGTCATCGCCACACGTCCTTACGAGGCAAGGGGAATCCGGCGGCGCGCGGGAACGCGGCAGCGCCGGTGAGGGGTCAGGCCTGCCGTTGCGGCATGGCCGATGCCCGGGCGACGGCGTCGCGGCGTGCGTGCCGTCGGACTCGGGGATCCGGCTGTCAGGCGACAGCGACCACCCTCGGTGGACCTCGGGAGACGACGGAGTGGGCGAGCAGGAGCCGCTGGGGAGCGCGCTCGTCACCGGCGCGGAGCGGCCGGAGCCGGGGAGGCCGCGACGGTACGGGGACGACGGCGGCGAGCAGGAGGCGCAGGGGCCGGAAGAGTCCCAGGGGCCGCGTGCGTACGAGACGGAAGACGGCGCGCTCGCCGTACGCCATCCACAGACCGCTCAGGAGGGCGGCGAGAAGGTGCGCGGAGAGCATGCCGAAGGACGAGGACATGTCTGTCATGTCGTGCGCGACGACTGAGTGGTCGACAGCGGCCTGCCCCATGGACGTGTGGCCCATGGACATGTGCCCCATGGCCCCGTGTGCCATGGACGCGTGATCCAGGGGGCCGTGTGCCGTGGACGCGTGAGCCATGGGCCCGTGTCCCATGGCTGTGTGAGCCATGTCGGTGTGGGCGATGTCGGTGTGGGCCATGTCGGGACGGCCCGTCTCCACCGGCCTGCCGGGCATCGGCCCGGCGACGTCCTGCTGGTACGCGGAGAACACGGCGTGCAGCACGCTCTGGACGGCCACGCTCGCCGTCGTCACCGCCAAGAGGCCGCGCTCGCGGCCCGCCTGGATCCAGGCGACGGTGACCGTGCCGGCGAAGGCGAGACCGAGCGCGGGCGCGGGCAGGTCCTGACCCGACATCAGGACGTGGCCGGTGGACGCGAGCAGCACGCAGACGGCCGCGAACATCGCGGCCCGCACTCCTCGCGAACATCGGCCTGGTGTCATGGCGCGCCCATCCTTGCACCCCTTCCCGCAGGCATGAGGGTGGGTACGGCCGTCACAGCCGCCCCCTCGGCCTGTCGTCCCATGAGTACGCGACTGTGGCGCGCCCCACAAGTGCGCCCCGGGAACTTCCGGCCCGCTCGCGACGACTTCTCGACGTCGACGACGGAAGGACCGACCGTCGCGGGGGAGGGAGACCACGTGAAGTCCGTGCGTCCGGAGGAGACGTCGGCCACGAGAGCCGAGGACGTCACACCACGCGGGCTGACCGCGCTCCTGACGACGGCCATGGCCTTCTCGATGATGCAGCTCTTCCTGCTCGGGGCGCTCGGACCGCGCCTCGTCGACGGTCTCGGCCTCTCGGAGACGCTGCTCGGCCTGACGACCACGGTCGGGTTCGGCACCGCCGCCCTGCTCTCGCCCCTCGGCGGCCGGGCCGTGGACCGGATCGGACCCCGGCGCGCTCTCGTCGTCCTGCTCGTCGTCTCGGCGGCGGCGCTCGGGCTGATCGGCGCGGCCCCGGGGCCGGCTCTCCTCCTCGTGGCGGTCGCGTTGGGCGGTCTCCCGCAGGCGCTCGCGAACCCGGCGACGAACAAGACGATCATGGCGGCCGTCCCGGTCGCGCGGCGGGGCGCTGTCACGGGTGCCAAGCAGTCCGGCGTCCAACTCGGCGCCTTCGCGGCCGGGTTGCCGCTCGCGGCGGTGGCCGGCCTCGTCGGTTGGCGGGGCGCGGTGTGGGTGGCCGCGGGGGCCTCCCTCGCCGCCGCCCTGTGGGCCTGGCGGGCACTGCCGGCCGACAAGCCGCCGCAGCCCGGCATTCCGCAACCGAGGACCGGTATCCCGCCGCCGAAGACCGGCAACCCGCAGGCGAGGACCGGTAACCCGCCGCCGAAGACCGGCGTCGCGCCCCCTACGTCGGCCGCGTCCGTCAGCCCTGTGCCGTGGCTGGCCGGCTTCTCGCTCTTCCTCGGCGCGGGCATCGCCTGCGTCAACACGTATCTCGCGCTGTTCGGGGCCCAGCGGCTCGGCATGGGGTCGACGGCGGCGGGGGCGCTCGTCGCGGTCCTCGGCGTCGCCGGGATCGCCGGCCGGGTCGGCTGGTCCCGCGCGGCAACGCCCGGGCGGGCCCCCTGGCTCCCCGGCCTGCTCGCTGTCGCCGCCGTCGGCGCGGCCGTACTGCTCGCGGCCGCCGTCCAGGTCGAGCCGCTCGTGTGGGTGGCGGCCGTGGCGGTGGGCGTGTTCGCCGTCTCCGGCAACGCCGTGTCGATCGTCCTCGTCATGCAACGCTCGGCTCCGGGGAGGGCCGGGCAGGACTCGGCGCTGGTCGCGGCCGGCTTCTTCGCCGGTTTCGCCCTGGGGCCACCGCTCTTCGGACTGCTCGCGGAGCGCGGTCGGTACGGTGCCGGATGGGCCCTGGTGGCAGGGGAGTTCGCCGTGGCAGGGGCGGTCGCCCTCCTCTGGGCGGTCAGGGACCGACGCACGGCACGGGGTGCGGCGTGACTGCGGTGAAGGGCTGGGCCGGGGAGGCGCTGGAGCTCCTGCTCAGACGGGTCGAGGAGAGCGCCGGGCAGGTGGGGTCCCGCTTCCCGCTGTACGCGGAACCGGCCGGAGGGCGCTGGACGACCACCGGGCGGGGGTCGTGGGCCGGAGGCTTCTGGGCCGGGTTGCTCTGGCTGCGCGCCCGGCACACGAAGAGGGCCGAGGACCTGGCGGCGGCGTCCGCCGCCACCGCCCGGCTCGCCGCCTGGGCCGAGGCCGACACCGCCACCCGTGGCCTCATCCTCTGGTACGGGACGGTCCTGGCGGTCGAGGACGATGCGGCGGCGGCCCTTCGCGAGCGCGCGGCGAGGACCGCACTGGCCGCGTGGGACCCGGTCCTCGGCCTGGTCCCGTGGGGCGCGGCGCTCGGCGGCCCACGGCTGCGGGCCCGCGCCGACGGCGTCCCCGGCCTTGTCTCTCTTCTGGCGCACGCCGGGCCGGAGGGGCGGACGGCCGCCGCCGCACACCTGCACCGTCACCTCGACCTCTGCCTGTCGGGAGAGGGCGGCGGGCGGCCCCGGCCGGCGTGGCGGCGGGACGAGACGCGCGGCGGCTGGGCGGCCGATCCCGATCCCGCGCCGGGCTGGACCCGGGGTGAGGCGTGGCTGCTCCTGGCGGTCGCGGACGGTCTGCTCCTGGCGGACAGCCCGTCCTGGCGTACGGACCGGCTGGCCGGGGCGGCCGAACACCTGCTTGAGCAGGCGGATTTCCTCGACGGTCCGCTCGTCCCGCCCGCCGAAGCCCATGAACCCGCAGCCCCTCCGGACACCTCCGCCGCAGCCGTCGCCGCGGTCGCGCTGCTGAAGCTCGCCCGCCTCCCCGGAGTCGCGTGGGCGACGCCGTGCGCGGAACGGGCCGAGGCCGTCCTGCGCCAGCTCGTGGACGTCCACCTCAGCCGGCCGGGCGGCTCCCGCCCGGCCGGCATGCTCCTGGACGGCTGCTACGAGGCGAAGGGCGGGACCGCCGTCCGTCACGAACTCGTCTGGGGGGACTTCTTCCTGGCCCTCGGCCTGGCCGCGTCCGTCGGCCGGGCCGACCTCACACGGGTGTGACCGCCGGTCCCGCCCGCCTGCTCCTCAGCACGCGCCCGGGCGGACCTCACAGGGGTGTGACCGCCGGTCCCGCCCGCCTGCTCCTCAGCACGCGCCGGGCCACCGCCGAGACGTGCTGCTCGTCGGGCCCGTCGAGGATCCGGGCCGTCCGCCCCGTGCGGAACAGGGCGGGGAGAGGCGTGTCCGGGCCGAGGCCGGCGGCCCCGAAGACCTGCACGGCCCGGTCGGCGACCTCCTGGAGCGCGCGCGCCGCCGCGGTCTTCGCCAGGCCCACCTCCACCTGGGCGTCGCGCCCCTCCGCGACCAGGGCCATCGCCTCGTACACCAGGGGCCGGGTCGTCCGGAGCGTCAACAGCGCCTCGAAGACGTGCTGTTGGATGAGCTGCCGGTCCGCGAGCGGACCGCGTGCGCCCTGCCGCTCCACCGCGCGCTCGCACAGCAGGTCGAAGGCACGCTGTGCCTGGCCGACCCAGCGCATCGCCCGCAGGGTCCGGCCGAGCTGGAGGCGTTCGCCCGCGATCGTGAGTGCCTGGCCTGGTTCGCCGACGAGCCGGTCCTCGTCGACGTCCACGTGGTCGAGGTCGATCTCGTACTGGCCCGTGGTCCCGAGGACGGGCAGCTCGCGGACGATCCGGAAGCCGGGCGAGTCGGTGGGAACGAGGAGCAGGGACAGTCCGCCACGGTCTCCGGCCGTCCCGCCGGTCCGGGCGAGTACGGTCACCAGGTCCGCGTCCGCCGCGTTCGACACGAACCACTTGCGTCCCGTGACCGTCCAGCCGCCACCGGTCCGCCGCTCCGCCCGGGTGGCGGTGAGCAGCGGTTCGGTGCCGGGGGTGTCCGGCTCCGTCATCGCGTAACACGTGCGCAGCTCGCCGGAGACCAGCCGGCGCAGGTACTCGGAGCGAGCCCGCGGCGAGGCGTGCCGCGACAGCATGGTCACGTCCAGCAGAGAGGCCGACCCCAGAGCGGCCGGTCCGTGGTCGCTGGCGCCCTCGGCCTCGGCGATCGACGCGTACGCGCGCAACGTCAGTCCGCCACCGCCCAGTTCGGACGGGAGCGGCAGAGCCCACAGTCCGGCTTCCTGGGCCTCCGCCCGCAAGCGCGCCCGCAGCTCCCGGGCGGCCGGTCCCCCCGTGTCCAGTCGGGCCTCGCACGGGTACACGCGGTCGCGGACGAACGCCGACACCCGCTTCCGCAGCAGATCGAGGTCGGCGTCCACCGCCGTTTCCTCATGATCCGTCACTGTTTCCTCCGTTCGGGGAACTCGACAGAACGCGCGTCCGACTGTCTGCCCGTGGAAGTGGTCGGGCGTACCCGCCCGCCGGTTCCCGCGATCGTGACAGTTCCGTGCGCCGGCCATCGCCCGCGCGAGGAGAGGAGAGGCATGGCGTCATCAGCGCCCCCGCACACCGCGGCGCGCCGCCCGCTCGACGTCCCGCGTCCGCTCGACGCCCTGCGTGTCGGCATCGGTGGCCCTTCGGCCCTCACCCGGGTCGCCGCCGACCACCTGAGACGCCTCGGGGCGCGGGTGGAGGACACGGACGCGGGGGAGACCGTTCTCGGCGGCGCCGGGTTCGCGCCCGTCACCGCCCGTACCGCTTGGGGTGCGCGCGGCTCGGGAATCGAGGACGAGGCCACGGCCCAGGCCGCCACCGGCGTGATGGCCGTGCACGGCCGTCGCCACGGTGCGCCGCGCGGCCTCGGGGCCGACTTCGTGGCCACGGCCACCGGTGTGCTCACCGTCCAGGGGCTCCTCGCCGGGCTCGTGGCCCAGGCGCGCGGCGGCGACGGCCCTCGCCGGGTGAGGACCACGGCCGACCGGGCCGGTCTGCTCGCCGTCTCCCAGTACGTGGCCGCTTCCGGCGCCGACGAGCCGGAGGCCGTCGACATCGGCCCAGGCGGTCCGCCGTTCACCTCGGCCGAGGGCGTCGTCTTCGAGCTGGAGACGCTCGACCCCGGAGCGTGGGCCGACTTCTGGCGGGCCCTCGGCGCACCCGCCGAGGCGATACGGGCGGGATGGCGGCCCTTCCAGTTCCGGTACGCGACGGCCTGCGCGCCCTTCCCGCCGGTCCTGCACGAGGTCACCCGTACGCACTCCCTGGAGCGGATACGGCAGGCTGCCGCCTCCTCCGGGGCCGAGGTGTGTCCCCTGCGCACGCTCGCGGAGCGCGCGACGGAGGACGACGGGGCGGATCCCTGGTCCCTGCGCCGACTCCGCCCCGGCCTTTCCGCGGCCGCACGGCCCGTCTCCCCGGCCGGGCCGCTGGAGGGAATGACGGTCCTGGAAGCGGGACGCCGGATCCAAGCTCCCCTGGCCGCACACCTGTTGGGCCTGCTCGGTGCCCGCGTGATCCGGATCGAGCCGCCGGGCGGTGACCCGCTGCGCGGCATGCCGCCCGCCTGCGACGGGACCTCCGCCCGCTGGCTCGCCCTCAACCGGGGCAAGGAAGCCGTCGAGATCGACATCAAGTCACCCGACGACCGGCGCCGTCTGCGCGAACTCGCCTCCGAAGCGGACGTGTTCCTGCACAACTGGGCCCCGGGAAAGGCGGCCGAGCTCGAACTCGACGCCGAACACCTCGCCGCCGCCAACCCCGCCCTCGTCTACGCCTACACGGGCGGCTGGGCCGACCGGATCGCGGGCGCCCCCATGGGCACGGACTTCATGGTGCAGGCACGCACCGGGGTCGGCGAGGCCGTCCACCCCGTCGACGAGCCGCCGGCACCCTCCCTCATGACCCTGCTCGACGTCCTCGGCGGTCTGCACGGAGCCGAGGCCGTTCTGGCGGGGCTGCTGCTGCGTGAGCGCACCGGTCACGGCGTACGGGTCGACTCCTCGCTCCTCGGTGCGGCCGACACCCTTCTCGCCACCTCCCTGGAACGCGTCCTGCGCGGGCAGGACCCCCGGCCACCGGTCGGATTCCGGCACCCGGTCCGCACCTCCGACGGCTGGATCGCACCCAGCGACCCCTGTGCGGCGGCCGCCTCCGCGTACGACGTGAGCGGCACGTGCACCGAGGACGCCCTTCACCGGCTGCGCTCCGCCGGCCTGGCCGCGACCGCCGTCACGACAGACCTGGCCGACCTGCGGCACGACCCGCGCCTGTCCGGCCCGATCGGCCGGGACGCGCACGGTGCCCCCGCCGTTCCCGACCCCTGGAGCCTCGCGTGACCGTCACCCTCACCGACCTGCTGCCCGCCGGACTCCGCCGCTCCTGGGCGGTCGACGGAACCTGCCCGGACCTCGACCTCTACAGCCTGTTCCGGGCCCGGCAGATCGCCGACCTGCACCGGACCGCGATCCTCGACGCCAAGGGCAAGCTCTGTTACACGGCCCTCGACCGCAAGGTCAGAAGCCTGGCCGAGGGCCTGAGAGAGCTAGGCGTCGGCCCCGGGGACGTCGTCGCCGTCCAGCTGCCCAACCACCGCAACGCCGTCATCGCCGACCTGGCCGTCGCCGCCCTCGGGGCCGTGGCCCTGCCCTTCCCGGTCGGGCGCGGGGCGGTGGAGGCCGAGTGCCTGCTGCGCCGCGCGGAGGCCGTCGCCGTCATCGTCGCCGGCGAACACCGGGGCCAGGCTCATGCCGCCGACCTCGTCGCGCTCCGGACCGCCCTGCCGGCCCTCCGGCACGTGATCTCAGCAGGACCGGGCCCCGCACCCGAAGGAACGATTGCGCTCCGCGAGCTCCTCCGTACCGACCCGGCCCGTTTCGTCGCCGCTCGACCCGACCCCGACGGCGCGGCCCGCATCCTCGTCTCCTCCGGCTCCGAGGCGGAGCCGAAGATGATCGCGTACTCCCACAACGCCCTGGCCGGCGGACGGGGCAACTTCCTCGCCTCCCTCATCCCCGACGGCACCCCGCCCCGGTGCCTCTTCCTCGTCCCGCTCGGCTCCGCCTTCGGTTCGAACGGCACGGCGGTCACCCTCGCCCGGCACGGCGGATCCCTCGTCCTGATCGACCACTTCACCCCCGAGGCCGCCCTCGCCGCGATGCGGGAACACGCACCCACCCACGTCCTCGGCGTCCCGACCATGATCCGGATGATGCTGGAGCACATGGAACGGACGGGCGAGCACGTACCCGCCCCGACCGCGCTCGTCCTCGGCGGCGCCCCGCTCGACGAGGCCACCGCGTCCGCCGCCGCGAACGCCTTCGGCTGCTCCGTCGTCAACCTGTACGGGTCGGCCGACGGCGTCAACTGCCACACCGGCCTGGACCACAGGGTCCCGCCGACCGACCGCTCCGGCGTCGTCGCGGGACGGCCCGACCCGCGCGTCGCGGAGATCCGCGTCGCCGACCCCGAGAGCCACGCGCCGCTGCCCGACGGACAGATCGGCGAGATCGTCTCGCGCGGCCCCATGACTCCGCTCCGCTACGTCGCCTCCCCGGACCTCGACGCCCGCTACCGCACGCCCGAGGGCTGGGTCCGCACCGGAGACCTCGGCTACCTCGACGGGGACGGCGTCCTGCACGTCGTCGGCCGCCTCAAGGACGTCGTCATACGCGGCGGCGCCAACATCAGCCCGGCTGAGGTGGAGCGCGAACTGGCCGGTCATCCCGCCGTGCGCGACGTCGTCTGCGTGGGCGTCCCGGACACGCTGATGGGGGAGCGGCTGGTGGCGTGCGTCGTGGCGAGGGGCGGGGAGCGTCCGACGCCGGACGACCTCGGTGCGTACCTGACCGCCCAGGGCGTGGACCGGTACAAGCACCCGGAGCGCGTGCTGGTCCTGGACGCGCTGCCGCTCACCGCCGCGGGGAAACCGGACCGGGCAACGCTCAGGCGCCGGGCCGCACTGGACGAACGCCCCACCGCACCGGCCCCGGCATGAGGGAAGGGGGAGGGCCGCGCCGACGCGAGACCCTCCCCCCACCGCACGCGGTCAGGCCCCGCTCATCGCCTTCTTCAGCTCGGTGGCGGCGTTGCGGTACACGGCGAGCAGGTCGAGGTCCTCGCCCGGGTAGTTGACGATCTTCACCTGCTCGGCGCCGGTGTCGGGCAGGACGGTTCCCGTCGACATATGGGCGTTGTCGAGGACGAAACCGGGCTTCTTCGCGGAGAGCGCGGCCAGTTGGGCCGGGGTGACCGGCTCGGGGCCGTACGTCCCCACCGTCGTGGCGCCGGCGAGCCCGGCCGCCCAGCCGGTGAAGACCTGCGTGACGACGGACGGGCTCTTCCCGCCCGGCCAGGCGGACTTGAGCTCGCCGTTCAGCTTGGCGACCTCCCCGTCGAGCCGCTCCTTGAACTGAGCGGCGGCCTCCTTCGTGCCGAACAGCGCGCCGAGACGGGCGACTTCGGCACCTGCCTTCGCCGGGTCGTTGTCGAGACCGACCTCGACCAGCTTCGCCTTCGACCCGGCCGCCTCCTTGATCTTGGCGGCGTACGGCTCGAACGGCGCGTACAGCACGAGGTCGGCCTTGGCGACGGCGGCGAGGTCCGAGGGCTTCGGCTCGTAGTCGGGGGCGTGGTGGACCGACTGCGGGACGATCACCGTGACGTCCTCGGCTCCCGCGGCCTTGGCGAAGGCTCCCTCCCAGGTGGTCGTCACGACCACGACCGGCTTGTGACCCGTGGCCTCGCGATCCCCGGGCTTCGAGGCGTCCTCGCTCCCGCAACCGGTGAGGAGCGGGAGGCCTGCGGTCAGTGCGACGAGGGAAGTGAGACGGGCGGTACGGACGCGGGTGCGCGCCATGAGCTGTTTCTCCGTTCGGGGACGAGATGGGCGGCGAGGACGACGGCCCCCGCCGTGAGGACGAGGACCGGGCCGGGAGGCCAGTCCAGCCCCAGGGCAAGCAGGAATCCGGTGAGGTTGACGGCCACCCCGATGCCGACCGCCCAGAGGGTGATCGACCACAGCGAGCGGCCGAGCCGCCGCGCCGCGAGCGCGGGCAGCAGGGTCAGCGCGTCGACGAGCAGGGCGCCGGTCAGTTTGATCGCGCCGGCCACCGCGACGGCCACGAGCACGAGGAGCGCCGTGGTGAGGAGGCGGACCGGCACGCCCGAGCACTCGGCGAGCTCCCGGTCGTACAGCAGGAGGGACACATCCCTGCGCTTCCACCAGAACAGCGCGGGGACGACCACGGCGAGGGCGCCGAGGACGACCAGGTCGGCGGTGCCGACCGAAAGGATCGAACCCCACAGAAGCGCGAAGGCACCCGAGGCGTTGACACCGGAGACGGCGAGGACGAGCAGCGCGGCCGCGACGGCCAGGCTCATCAACAGGCCCATGGCGCCGGACAGCCCGTCGGGCGTGCGAGCCAGCGGGGCGACTCCCGCCCCGGACAGCGCGCACGCCACGAGCGCGCACAGCATCGGATCCAGTCCGGTGAGGAGTCCGACCGCGATGCCGAGGAGCGCCACGTGCATCATCGCGAAGCGCACCGGCATGATGTCGAGCCCGACGATGATCACACCGACCACCGGCAGGGCGACGGCCGCCAGGAGCAGGGCGAGGCCGGCCCGCTGGACGGGCACGAGCTGGAGCACGGCCCCGAGGTCGGCCGTCGCGAGCGCACTCACCGGACCTCCCTGAGCCGGCCGGCGGCCATCTCCAGGACCCGGTCGCACCGCTCGGCGAGCGCCCGGTCGTGCGTGACGACGACCAGCGTCACCGGCAGGGCGGTCAGCACGTCGGCGGCCTCCTCCTGCCCCTCGAAGTCGAGGGCGGCGGTCGGCTCGTCGGCCAGCAGCACCTGCGCCCCGGCCGCCACGCAGCCGATGGCCCGCGCCAGGTACATGCGCTGCAACTGCCCACCGGAGAGCGTGTCCACGGACCGGCAGGTCAGCGCACCGACGCCCAGCCGCTCGGCGGCCCCGGCCGCGTCGGCCGGGGCACCGCTGCTCGCCAGGAGCTCGTCCCCGCGCAACGGGAACCTCCCGGCGGCCGGCTTCTGCGGGATCCAGGCGCAGGACCGCCGCCGCCACGCCCACTCGGCGGCCGTACGGGCGGGCCGCCCGCCGACCTCGATGCTGCCGCTGACCTGCCGGTGCAGCCCGAGGACCGCGCGCAGCAGCGTCGTCTTGCCGGACCCGTTCGTCCCGGTCAACGCCACCCGCTCGCCGGCGGCGATCTCCAGATCGACCTCGGCGACCGCCTCGTCACGGCCGTGCCGGCACGCGACCCCCCGCATGCGTATGTCCAGTCCGCCCATCCCGTGCCCTTCAACTCCACCGTGCTCGTGCGATGAAGCAGTCGGACGGACGGTGCGCCGAGTTCCCGGGAATCGGGGCGCCGATGCCTCAGAAGTCGACGCGCAGAGTTGCCCGGACCGGACGGGAACCGCGAACCGCCCCCGCCCGACCCCTGTCATACCGTCACTCCAGGAACAGGAGCACCGTATGAACCGCAGGGCGTTACTCCGCGCCACCACCGCCCTCGGCGCCACCGGCGCGCTGGCCGCCACGGCGGCGCCTCCCGCGTCCGCGGCCACCCCGGACCCCGCCCGCCCGCTGCGCGTCCACATCGCGATAGCTGACCGTCGGCAACAGCCGACTGCACCACAACACCGTCATCGTCAGCGACGACACCGGCAGCGTCGCGTTCGGCACCGCCCTCGTCGGCTTCGCCCAGACCGCGGTCAGGAACAGCACCATCCACGACAACACGGCCACAGCCGTCGGCGGCATCGCGCGCGGCACCCTCGCCGATGCCTCCACCATGACCGTGAGCGCGACCGTCATCCGCGACAACACTGTCAGCGCGCCCGGCGGCACCGCGGCCGGCGCCGGAGCCGCGACCAACTTCCCGATGGCCATGACCAGCAGCACCGTCACCGGCAACCGCGCCTCAGCCCCTGACGGCGGCACCGCGCTGTCCGCGGGCATCCACGTCGCCGCCTCCGGCAACCTCACTCTGGGCAGCACCACCGTGCGCGGCAACACCGCCACCGCGCCGGGCGGCACCGCCCAGGGCGGCGGCATCGGCAACGCCGGCGGCACGCTGACGGCCGGCCAGGTGAACATCGGCAACAACACCGCCAGCGCTCCCGGCGGCACCGCCCAGGGCGGGGGCCTGTTCAGCACCGGCACGTCGACCCTGAACCAGAGCGCCGTCATCGCCAATCGCGCCACCGACGGAGGCGGCATCTTCGAGGCGGCCGGCACGGTCACCCTGAACAACACCGCGGTCAGGGCGAACACCCCGAACAACTGCGCCCCGCAGGCGAGCATCCCCACCTGCACCGGCTGAGCGACCCCGTTCGGATCCGCGTTCGACCCTAGGTCTGGCGGGCGAGGGCGTCGTGGCCTTCGGTGGCCGAATCACCGTACGCACCAAGCAGGTTGGGGGCTTCCGGGGAATTCCTCCTCTACGATTCGAGCTGCTTCTAGGATGGGCACGCTGAACCGGATCGGGGGGAACATGAATCCGGCACTACTCGCGGCAACGTCCGCGTCCATCGTGGGAGCGTTGACGACGGAGGCGTGGCCGCAGCTGCGCGACCGCATGACGAAGCTCTTCCTCGGCATGCGGCGGCCCCAAGAGGCCGCCCAAGTCACGGAGGAGCTCGACGAAGCCCGCGAGATGATCCTCGCCGTCGAGATCGACGAGGGCAGGCACATCGAGCACGAGGCCACGGTCGTCCTCCAGCGACGCCTACGAGACCTGCTCTACCAGGACGCGTCGGCGAACGAGGACCTGCAGGAGATCCTCGTCGACCTGCTGGTGTCGCCGTCGACGAACTACGACGCACCGGACCCGCGCTCCCTGGCATTGCTTCAGCTGGTCGACGACTCCACTCCTGCCCCGGGGGAGCCCCGGCGTGCGAAGAGAACACTCTCCAGACGCCAGTCGAGTCTGCGCACGGCACTACAGGACATCACCATCGAATTTCCCCTCGCAACGGCACGCATGCTTCCGCAGGACCCCCCCTCCTTCACCGGACGGGATCGCGAACTGCACCAGCTGCTGGAGGTGGGAACGAGAACCGGCGAATCGCCGGTCGTCCTGCTGCACGGCATGCCCGGCGTGGGTAAGACCGCACTCGCGGTCCACGTCGCGCACGCCCTGGCCGACGAATTTCCCGACGGACAGCTGTTCATCAACCTACGAGGCCATGCGCCCGCGGACGTCCCCGCCTCACCGAAGCAGCTGCTCGGCTCCCTGCTCGTGGCAGTGGGTATCCCCGCGCCCGTGCAGCCCCCGAGCGTCCATGGCCGCGCCGGCCTGTGGCGCAGCTGGCTGGCCACCCGGAACGTCCTGCTCATCCTCGACGACGCCGCAGACTTCGCGCAGGTTCAGCACCTCCTGCCCGGCTACCCCGGCTGCCTCACTCTGATCACCAGCCGGGTGAGGCTGGAGGTGCCGGAGATCTCCCTCTCCCTTCCCCTC
This sequence comes from Streptomyces sp. NPDC015130, assembly GCF_043080005.1. NCBI lineage: Bacteria > Bacillati > Actinomycetota > Actinomycetes > Kitasatosporales > Streptomycetaceae > Streptomyces > Streptomyces sp. NPDC015130. Next base: position 290,275 of record NZ_JBIBVC010000004.1, read on the forward strand.
GACGTACTCAGACCCGAGGAATCCGCCGCGCTGTTCCACCAGATGCTGCACCAGAGAGGAGCGTCGACCGGCCCGTCCCAGGCGGCTGAGGTGGCCCGCCTGTGCGGGCACCTGCCGCTGGCTCTGTCCATGGTCTCCGGACTGCTCATGGCGCACCCCACCTGGACGGTGAACGACCTGGTCGACGACCTCGACCACTTCTCACGGCGCCTCATCGCGCCCAATGTCGGCGCGACATCCGTGGGCCAGGCTCTCGGCACCTCCTTACGCAGCCTGGAACCCGGCCAACAGACCTTCCTGCGCAGACTCTCGCTCCATCCCGGTCCGGACCTGGAGAAGCGGGCCTGTTCCGTCCTGACCGGCGTCACCGTCGACCGTGCCGACGAATACCTGGAGAACCTCTACCAGCGCAGTCTGCTCAGCGAGGTGTCCCCGGGACGCTTCCGGATGCACGACCTGCTCGTCTCCTACCTCGAATCGGCCCCTGAGCGGGATGACAGCGATCCAGAGACGGATCTGGAGCGCGAGGGGCATCTCCAGCGGCTGGTCGACTACTACCAGCGCACCGCGACCGCCGCGTACCTGATGGAATCCCACCTGCAGCCCGTCGAGGAGCTCCGCACCTTCCTGCCCGACTCCGCACCACCACTGAACGATGCCGCTCAGGCCGCCGACTGGCTCGCGGCCGAGCTCGACAACCTCGCGGCCTGCACGCAGTTCGACGCGGACCACCCCGATGCCGTTGCACAGATCTCCACCATCGTCACCGCGCACCTCCTGAGGCTCGGCGCATCCGCCGTGGACACCGCGGAGCACGTCATCGGTGTGGGCAGACACAGGGCGTTCGAGCGCGGAGACCTCCGGGCCGCGGCGCTCTTCACCCACCTGTCCGGGATCATCGCCCTCGCGCGCGGTGAGCTGTCCCAGGCACGGGACACCCTGGACGAGGCCCGTGCGCTCAGCGCCCGGGGCAGGTGGCAACTGGGTGAGGCCCGGGCTCTGTTCACCCTCTTCATCGTGTGCCGTATCAGCGGCGCACCGGACGCTTCCCGTGACACGCTGAACCAAGCCGGGCAACTCTTCGCCGAGGCGGGAGACCAGAGAAGCCTGGCCAGGGTCGCCGAGCAGATCAACCGACTGGAATCGGACAAGGCCGGGCAGGACCTGGCGCAGTTGACCGGTCCGTCCGGTCAGCCGCAGGCAGCACTGCCCCTCGAAGACATCCTCGAACAGCTCGAGCAGCTGGCGCTCGCCATGTACCTGGAGAGTCTCGCCGCCACAGGGCAGACGGCCACCGCCGACGACGCGCAGCGCCTGCCTGCAGCCGAACAGACCGACGAAAAGACGCCTGCCGAGCAGACGACTCCTCCCGACGACGAGACACCAGAGACGGACGCGGGCAATTACGGTGGCATCGGGGGAGAACCCCCGGACACCCCCGTTCCCGCGGAGTTCCCCGACGAGGACCCCGATCCGTGCCCTACGGGCGACATCTCGGCAGATGCCGAATCGTCGATCCCCGTCGAAGACCTCGACGCGATCGACGAACAGGTCATCAACTTCTGGTTCACGGACGACATTCCGGACGACCAACCGCTGAAGGTCGACACGTCGTACACCGGTTGCTTCCAAGTCGGCCCCGACCGTGACGAGAACCGCGCGGAGGGCGACCGCGCCATCCCCCCGGACGACATTCCCGCCGACGGCCTGCCCACGCAGTGGTACGTCCTCTCCAGGACGTGCAAACTCGCCCTCGCCGACGAAACCCGCGAGGCGGAGCCCTCGACAGCCGGCGAACACCCGGAATGGGCCGTCGAGTTCGACCTCCTGGTTCTGCCTCACGCACCCTCCGAGGAACGTCTCGTCACCGTCACGCCCACAAGCCCCGGGACCTGCCGCATCGACGTCCTCGTGATGGTCGACGGCGACCTCTACCGAGAGCTCACCATCGAGTTTCCCGCCGAGCCCGCCACTCCCGGCTCCACCCCTCCCACGCAGGGCACGCCTGCGACGGGAGCAGCACCCACCCGGGAGTTAGCCAATCTGCCTGCCCCTCGTGACGAGAAGACCCCGCCTGCCCTGCCACCGTCCGAACCGGGAAACGCTTCCGCGAGAGCCGCGTCAGCATCGCGGCGTCCTCCCAACCAACGCCCCGGCGCGCGAGTGTCGATACGCAGTACCCGCAGAGTCGCGGCCAAGCACACGGCACTGCAGAACCCGCACGACTGGCAGCAGCCGGCCCATACCCTCACGCTCACCCTGATGCCGCCGAGAGCGGTGTGGCAACTGGACGTCGAAGGTAAACCCGGCCAGAAGACTTCTGGTTTCGAGAACTGGCAGCCCGAAGGTGACGCGGCCCAATGGGCAAGCGAGGTCCAGGAGGCGCTGGAGGCGTACCGGCAGCACCACGCAAGCCGGTACAACAGCATCACGCCCAAAGACATCGCCAACAGACTCCACGAGTTCACACCCGACGCAGACTGGGCGAACTCCGGAACACGGGCCACTCCCGACGACCAGCAGGCGTGGAGCGAGGTCGAGCACAGCCCACACCTGCGCGAGCTGGCCATGGCCGGCAGCCAGCTCTTCACGACGCTCTTTCCCAGGGAGCACCGCTTCCACCAACTGATCAAGAACCTCGCGCCGGGCGACAGACTCCATGTCAACTGGAGAGACGACAGCCTCGACCACATCCCCTGGCCGCTGATGTACGGCGGAACGCTCCCCAGCGCAGGCCAACCGGTCAGTGCCCAGGAGTTCTTCGGTCTGCGACTTCGCACCACCCACATCGCGCGCTCCGCGGAGACCGCGCGGGTGCTGTCGCCCGACTTCGCGCGAGCCCATCTCATGTACTGGGGCGGCAGCGAAGGAGACGAGACGACGCGGGTGGCGCTGGAGCACATCAACGAACTCGACCAGTGGAAGCCCCTGGTCCTGCCCCAAGGCCAGGAACGGCGCAAGGAAGAGCTCTCCACCTACCTGTGCAACCCCGACTCCCTCTCGCTGCTCTACGTCTTCAGCCAGGCGTACAGCAGGAAGGGACAACTCCGCGGCCTCCGCTTCGGCAGCACGGTCGAGGACGAAGACGTCCTCCTGCTCTCGGAGATGGGGGACCAGCCCCTGAGCGACCAGCCACTGGTGTTCATGAACGCCTGCGAGACCTCCTCCGCGGAGTACCTGCACAGCAACCTGCTCCAGAACCACTTCGTCCGACGCGGCAGCCGCGCCTACATCGGCAGCGAGTGCAAAGTCCCCGCAGGCTTCGCGGCCCGCTTCGCCCACGTCTTCTTCCACTTCCTCTACGACCGGTCCCACCGCAACCACCCCACGGCCGCCGGCGAGGCCCTCGCCCAGACGCGCAAGTTCTTCTGGGACCAGTACCGCAGCATCGGCGGTCTCTTCTACAGCTACGTCAACGACGACCAGCTCTTCGTCGCCCGCCCCGGCGAAGTCGAAGCCATGCACAACCCCCGCCGGGCAACGCCCCAGACAACAGCGAGGTACGCGTGACCACACCGCACGACCGGCAGCACACAGGCCACCAGTTCCTCGAGGGCGACACGGCGACCCGACTGTCGCTGCTGCGCTCGCCGGACCACGCCGACAGCCTGCGCCGCTTCCTGGGAAGCCGCGTCTACACCGAACTGCTCGACCTGGCCGGCCCCGCACCGCATGAGCATCTGGCCACGACGACCGGATCGAGCCTCGTCTTCGTCCCCGGCGTCATGGGCAGCGTCCTGGTCAGCCGGGGTCTCGGCGGAATCTGGTGGCTCGACGTCAGGAACCGCCACCGCGTCGACAGCCTGGCCCTGGCACCCGACGGCCTGAACGACGCCCACGACTCGTTCAAGGTCACACCCGCGGCCCTCGACATGTCCTACGAGGGATTCCTGATCGCCGCCGCCGCCCACCGGGACCACGACCCCCACGCCTTCCCCTACGACTGGCGCAAGCCCCTGGACGCCAGTGCCGACGAACTCCACCAGACGATCCTCGCCACCCGTGCGGCCACGCCCGGGCGACCCGTCCACGTCGTCGCCCACAGCATGGGCGGTCTGGTCGTCCGCACCGCCCTCATGCGCCACCCCGACCTGTGGAGCCACATCGGCAAGGTCGTCTTCCTCGGCACACCGCACTACGGTTCACCCGCCATCGCCGGCTACCTGAAGAACCATCTCTGGGGCCGAGAACTGCTGGCACTCCTCGGCCGCTACCTCTCCCGCGACACCTTCCGCAGCCTCACCGGCGTCCTGAGCCTCCTGCCTGCCCCGGCCGGCGTCTATCCGTCCAGCACCAGCCCCTCCGGCGATCTCTACCACCACCCCTGCGCCGACTTCGACCTCTACGACGCCGCCGCCTGGCATCTCACACTCTCACCCGCGCAGCAGCTGCAGCTGCAGGCACGACTCGACGACGCCCGCAAGAGCCACGAGGATCTCCACCTGTGGCACAGCGCCCTCGACCAGGGCCTGCGGGACCGGATGGCCGTCATCGCCGGCACCGGATTCAAGACCCTCTTCCGCATCGCCTATGCCAAGCGTCCAAAGCTCTGGCACAGGATGGACCGCGTCACCAGCCGGGAACCCGGAAACCCGCACCGCGACGGAGACGGCCGTGTGCCGCTCGCCTCGGCGCGACTGAAGTCCATCGGCGAGACCCGCTACATCAACGGTGAGCACGGAAGTCTCCCCAACCTTCCAGAGGTCCAGCAGGACGTCTGGAACTTCCTGGCCGACCGTCCCATGCGCCTCGCCGAGACACCGGCAGCCGCCCTTCAGGAACACCTCGGCGGCGCCGTACAGAGGACTTCCGCGCTGGCCCTTCCTCACGTCCCCGGGCTCCCTCTCGACGACCCCGGCTACCTCGACTTCACAGGCCCCACCTTGGCGCAGCTGGCAGACCTCGAGAAGCGCCTGGCCGACGGCGAACTCCCGGACTTCATGAGAACCCGCCTCCTCTGACGTACTCGCCAGGGGGCGGGCCGTGGCGGTCGGCCTGACGGCCCGGCCGCCACGCCGGGATCACGGCCCTACCGGTCGGGAATGCATGACCGGCGGTGTCCTCATCACGAGCAGAAGACATGGCAGGTGCTCTCCCAGCTGCCGACCGAGCCAGGTGAGCTCCTGGAGGGCTCGGCGGCGGTGGATGAGGGCTGGGACGCCTTGACCCACGTGGCCGCCTTGCTCCTCATCTCTCGCGAGGTCGGGATTTCTGACGGGGGAGCGTGGGCAGTGGCGGCAACACCCAGGTGAGGGGCTTCGGGCCTGCCGTAGAGGTGACGTGCTGGTCCCCGGTCCCGTCGCCGAGGTCGACGCGGTACGCGTCCGGGCTTCCGGCCTGCTTCCATCGGGCGTGGAGGGTTTCGAGCTCGGCCCAGATGTCGCGCGGTCCGTGGACACGGACGGTGCCGTCATCGGGACCGACTACGGCCCACGCGTCGTCCCCGGGCGCGACGAGAGTCATGGTGTCGGCCTGGAAGTCCCGTACCACCCCGCCCACCAGGTACGCGGCGGCCAGCCAGAAGCCGTAGGCGTCATCCGGCGGCGGCGCGAGCCGCGTCGCCCGCGCCGTGCCGGGGTCCGCCTTGATGCGGGCTCGGTGGTCGACCGCGTTCAGCCACCGGTAGCCGAGCATGGGCCGATACCCACTCCGCCCGCCCCGCAGGGTCGCCCCGATGCGGCCCGCGCGGGTGCGGGTGACCTCGATCCGGCCGGGCCAGCTCGGAGTGCGGGTGGCAAGCGTGGTGAGCAGCCGCCCACTCGGCGCGAGCTGCTCCGTCCAGGCGCGCGGGACGCGGGGGACACCGATGCCGGAGTGGATCCGGTCGAACTCCCCTCCCTCCGGGTGTCCATCGAGGGCGTCGCCTTCCAGGACCGTCGCTTCCAGGCCGAGCCGGTCGAGGCTGCGTTGGGCGAAGGCGGTCATGTGCCGGTCGTGCGGCGTACTGGGGCGCCGCCCACAGCACCGCGGTCGGCCAGGTGTAGGTGGAGCACGGTGCAGGCAGGCAGCGTCGTACGGCCCGCGTGGGCGTTACGTCCGGCTCCGCCCTGGCCGGCGGGCCAGGGTGTGCACGAGGCGGCCGACATCCCGGTACGGGCTCCGCCCGGACGCGGCCCACTCCAGTTCCAGCACCGCCGCGTACACCTCCGGCTCGGGGCTCCAGGTGTCGTCGAGGTGGTCGTGGAAGATCCGCACGCCCTGCCACGGCAGCGGGACCAGTCCGTGGTCGGCGGCGAGCCGGTCTAGGACCACCGGGTCGTCGCCCCGGGTCATCAGGCCGAGACGGCCGGCGCTGCTGTCGGCGTGCACTCCCGTTCGCGGCTCGGCCTCGATGAGCCGGCGCGCGGTCACGTAGTCGCCGCCCAACGCCTCGCGCACGCCCAGAGACCTGCGGTTCTTGACGAGGACGCTGAGCAGGCCGCCCGGCGCGACGAGCACGGCCAAGCAGGCCAGTGCGGCACCAGGTTCGTCCAGGTACATCAGCACGCCGTGACAGCACACCGCGTCGAACCGCTCCCTGTCGAAGGGGAGGGACTCGACACCGGCTTCGACCAGCCGGACACGATCCGCGAGCGCGGAGCGGGCGGCGAGCCGCTCGGCCACGGCGCTCAGCATCCGGGCCGACGGATCGACAGCGGTCACGTGGTGTCCGGCCATGGCCAACCGGATCGTCATCTCTCCGTTCCCGCACCCGACGTCGAGGATCTCCACGGGACGGCCCGGGAGTTCCGTGCGAAGCCGCCGCTCGACCAGGTCGTGACGGAGCCGGCCCCGCGCGCTGTCGCAGTGATCGGCGTACACGGCGCCCACCTCGTTGAACCCGTTCGCGCCGCCGTCTCCGATGAACCCGTTCACAGCGCCCACTTCGTCGAACCCGCTCACGGCACCCACCCGATCTCCGTGTAGGCGCGTCCCGCCTGGATGCCGTCGATCGCGGCGCGGGTGTACGGGACGGTCGGCTCAGGGAGGTCCTTCACGTTCCACCACTGCCAGTCGACGCACTTGTCCGGCTCCCGTAGGGTCGGAGTGCCCTCCCAGGGCCGGGCCCGGAAAAAGAGCTGGACGCGGGGCGGATCCGAGGGCTGTTCCCGCATGTGCACGGTGTGGACGAGGTCGACGTCGGCCGGGTCGATCACCAGCCCGGCCTCCTCGTATGCCTCCCGCACGAGGCATGCGATCGCGGCCTCTGCCTCGCAGTGGCCGGCCAGCACGTGCCAGAAGCCGCCGGCGTACGCCGAATTCGGGTGCCGGCGCCCCAGCAGGACCCGGCCGTCGTGCTCCAGGTAGAGGTGGACACCGACCACATGCAGCACCGTCCCGGACGGCGGCGACGACCCGGCCTCATTGCCCGCCGGTTCGTCGACGACCGCAGGGTGGGTCCGGTCCTGTGGCTCCCGACCGCCGCCCAGCAGCGACCATCGTCCCGGTTCCCAGATCCGCGGCTTGTCGGCGTCCCGCAGATGCAGCAGGTACCGGCCGCGGCCGTCATGGATGATCGCGGAGGCGTTCACCGGAACGATCACGCTCTCCAGGCCGGACGCGGTGAGCTTGGCACGCAGCGTCGGGGAGGACACCTCGTCGAACGGCAGCCACACCGCGTCCGCCACCTCCTCGGGCTGCAGGGTGGGCGCGGGCGCTTCGTCGGCGAGGTGGAAGACGAAGCGGAAGTCGTAGTGGCGGTGGCCCGGCTCGTCCTTCGCCAGGTCGGGGGCGATGTCGTGGACGTCGATGTCGATCGGCCCGTCCCGGAACTCGGCGGTGGGGACGAGGGAGGCGGCAGGGATCCCCGTCTCCTCCGCGGCCTCCCGCAGGGCTGCGGCCGGCAGCGTGTCATCGGTGGCTTCGACGTGCCCGCCCCGGCAGAGGAGCAGCCCGCCGGACGCCTTGTGACGGATGTGCAGGACCTGCCGGTGACGGTCGATCACCACCGCGCTGCAGGTGATGGGTCCGGGAAGAGCGGACCGGTCGGTCGGGGCGTCGCCGGTGTCCAAGGCGGCAGACAGACCGGCCAGCATGGCGCGCTCGGAGGGGTTCCGGTCCAGGTAGGCGGCGACCAGGGCACGCAGGTAGGGGAGAGCGGGCGGCATGTCAGACCTCACAGACAGGGAAGGGGGAACGGGCGTCCGAGACGAGCGGTGGCGTCATGACAGGACCTGTCCCTCGTCGACGGCGTCGGCGGTCGTGTCCTGGGCCTTGTCCGCAGGGGCGGTCTGGACCGGCACCGAGGTGGTGGTGAGGAACTGGCGGGCCTGCAGCTCGTACGCATCACGGAACGCGCCCGTCCCGGTGACGGGATCCATGAGCTCGGTGAAGGTGCCGTGCTCGACGACGCGTCCTTCGTCGAGGACGTAGATGAGGTCGGCGTGGCGTGCGCTGGCGAGACGGTGGGTGATCAGGACGACCGTCTGTCCTTCGTCGGCGAGCCGGTGGATCTGGTCGAAGACCCGCTGCTCGGCGGCGGCGTCCAGCGCGCTGGTGGGTTCGTCGACGATCAGGACGTCCCCCCGGCGCAGCCGGGCGCGGGCGAGCCCCAGCTTCTGCCATTGCCCGCCGGAGATGTCCTGGCCACGTTGGTAGCCGCGGGCGAGCAGCGCGTCGAGTCCCTGCTTGAGCCTGGCGATGACCTTGTCGGCGCCGGAGTACGCGGCGGCGTCCTGGATCTCCGCGTCGTTCCAAGAGACGGAGCTGCGGCCGATGCCGATGTTGACGCGGGCGGTGAAGGGCCACCTGTAGAGGTCCTGGGCCACCATGGCGATCCGGTCGAAGATCTGCTCCCGGTCGGCCTCGGCGGTGCTGACACCGCCCCACAGGACCCGTCCCTGGGTGGGCTGCCGCACGCCGCTGAGGAGGCTGACCAGGGTGGACTTGCCGGCGCCGTTCGTACCCACCAGGGCGACCGTCCTGCCCCGAGGGATGACGAGATCGACCTCCGCGAGGGAAGGCGTGTCCTTGCCGGGGTAGGCGTAGGTGACGTTCTCGAAGCGGATCTCGTCGACCAGGTCCGGGAGGGCCTTCCCGCCCGTGGGCACAGCACGCCGGACGGCCTCGTCGCAGAGGCGCTCGAGGTCCGCGATGTACAGGGCTTCGGCCTGGAGCTCGGTGACGCGCATCACGAGGCTCGTGATGCCGGCCGAGCTGCTACGGATCGCCAGGACGGCCGTGCCGGCGATCGCGAGGTCCATCTGCCCGGCCCACAGCAGTGCCCCCAGCACGCCGTAGGTGGCGATGGTCGCCACCCCCCGTACGGAGTCCGAGAACAGGTTCACCCGCACGCCGGTCCAGGCCAGCCTCGTCTGCTCGACCTCGCTGGTCTCGGCCATCAGTCGGAAGTGCCTGAGCAGCAGGGGAGCCACCCCGTGGACGCGCACCTCGGCCGCGGCCCGCTGGTCGATCAGCAGCTGACTCAGCAGCTTGGCGGCCCGGGCGTGCTGGGCGAAGCGGTGGAAGCTGGTGTACCGGTGCCGGGCCATGCTGATCGAGCCCCATGCGCTGGGCAGAGCCATGAGCGCCAGGAGAGGCAGGAGTACCGGGTGCAGCACGGTCAGGACTCCGGCGGCCGCGACCAGTGAGATCGCGGAGGTGACCACGGCGGTGCAGTAGCCGACCATTCTCCGCGCGGCGTCCGCACCCCACTGCGCGGTGTCCATCAGCTTGTGGAAGCCGTCGTCCTCGATGGCCTCCAGCTCCACCCGGGCCACGAGGCTGAGGTAGCGCTCGGTCGCCGCGCGCTGCACCTTGGGCTCCAGGATGCGGGTGGCGGCGAGCGAGGCCGACCTGCAGACCGCGCCGACCGTCGAAAGGACGGCGACGATGGTGATCGCCGGCAGCGCGGCCCGCAGCCTGCCAGGTACGTCTCCGGGAGCGAGGAGCTCCACGAGCAGGGCGTTGACCATGATGAGGGAGACGGCCTGCGTGATGCCCTGCCCGAACTCGCTCAGCGCGACCGTGGTGAACGCCGGGCGGTCGACTTCCCGGGCGAGGCGGACGGCGAGTCGGACCTGCCGGGGGAGTGAGCGGGCCATCTCCCCCATACCGAGCCTCGCCCAGGCGTCGGAGTGGACGGCGAAGCCCTGGTCGTAGGTGAGCTTCCCGCCGAACAGCAGCCGCTCCGACTCCGACGCCTCGTCCTCGGACGCCGGCACTTCACTGGTGTGCTTCATGCCTTCCACCCCGGATCCGGGCGGTTCGTCCGAGCGGCTGCGCCGGCCAAGGCGCACGCCGGCACCATGACGGCGCAGGCGCCGCGCCGAGGCTGATGGATCTGCTGACGGAAGATGGGAAGGGGATGCATCACGGGCTCCGGTGAGGCGAGTTGGGGTGTCGCGTGGCTCAACGACACGGAGCGGTGGAGCGAGCACACAGGATTCGGACGCCGTTCGAACCCCGGAACCGAGCGAAAACCCGTTCGTGCGGTGTGCACCGATCCCCGTAGGACGGGGAAGCGGCCGATGCCGAAGGTGGCCGAAACGCCGAGGAAGCCAGGTCGAGGTTCCCGACACGCAAAGTGGTGAGCGTGACCTCGCGGGAGGAGGGTGGCACGACGGTCTTCGGTAACCGCAGCTTGGATCCCGCTCGTGCCTGTGCTCGCGTCGATCACCGGGCGGTCGGTCCGCCCGGTGATCTGCACGGTGCAGGCCGCACCGCTGCCTTGGTATCGGCCGGATCGGTACGTGAGGGGGGCAGGGCCTGCCGACACGGCCTCGGGTTCGTACGGAGGGAGCCCAGGCGGCGGTGGCCCGCGAGCAGATCAGCCCTTCGCTTCGCGGACGTCCTTTCCCTCCTCGGCGAACGCCTTGAAGTCCCGCATGTGCTGTTGCGACTGCTTGCGGAAGGCGCCGGGCATCAGGAGCCCCACCAGACGCATCGGCAAGCTGCTGAACCAGTACTCGTTCTCACTCACCCAGAGCGTGGTCCCCGGACCGGCCTCGGTCAGGCGGTCGCGCGCGGCGCTCCACATGCCCTCGCCGACGATCTCGCGGTCGAAGTGGACGACACTCCCTTTCGGGATCCCGTGCAGATCTGCCGGTTCCCGGCGCGTGATCGTCTCGGTGCACTCGAACTTCCGCTGCCCCATCTGCATCACGACCCGCGACGTGGTACCGACCTGCCCGTGCACGCCACTCAGCGGCTCGTGCAGGACCAGGCCGCGCAGCCACTTCGGCAGGTGTACCGGGTCGGCGAGCAGCTGGACCACCCTCTCCCGCGGCAGGGCGATCTCGATCGAGACGGTGTACTTCATGGCAAAGCCCTCCGGGTTGCAGAGTCAACGGGCACCTCTGCTGATCTCTCACCGGCACGAGGGATGCCGTAACAAGATCACCGCCGATTCCAGCTGGTGCCCGGGGGCCCCGTTGCGTCCCCGCCGGATTGGTGTGTCAGACCACGGCGAGCCGGTCCACCAGCAGTTCGACCCTCGGCTCGATGTACTCCCGTGGCAGCCGTCCGGCCCGGGTGAGGGTGGCGAGGCCGTGGAGGCCGGCCCAGAACAGCTCGGTGAACAGTCCGGGGTGGACGCCCGGCCCGGCGACTTCACCGAGGGTTTCCTGCAGGGCGGCGAAGGCGTCCTTGAGGGGTTCCGGGGTGTCCTCGTCCGCGAAGGCGAGGCCGCCGTCGAGCTGGAACAGGGCGTCGTAGACCGCCGGGTTGTGTGCGGCGAAGTCGAGGTAGGCGTGGGCGAGGGCGGCGACACGCCCGCGCGGGCTGTTCGCGCCGGACGCCGCGGTCCGCACCGCCACGGCCATCTCGGCGGCGCCCTGGAGGGCGACGGCGCCGATGATCTCGCGTTTGCCGCGGAAGTGGCTGTAGAGGACGGGCTGGCTGTATTCGATGCGCTCGGCGAGCCGGCGGGTGGTGACGGCGTCCCAGCCCTGCTGCTCGGCGAGTTCGCGGGCGGTGGCCACGATGAGACGTTCGCGGTCCGCCCGTTCGCGCTGCTTGCGTTCCTGTACCGACATGATCCGACCCTAGCACCGCTAGACAATCGAGCGACAGCAGTACTAGCGTTGCCTCATCACCTAGCAACGCTAGATTCCAGGGGGATCGCCATGCTCGACACAGTCCAGGTCGTCACCACCGTCGTCGTCGGCCTGATGGTGGGGGTGGAGTTCTCCGTCGCCTTCATCATGAGCCGGATCCTGGACGCGCTTCCCGAGGACAGCGCCCAGCTCGGCCACGCGCACGGCGGCCGGATGCTCGGTGCCCTCATGCCGTTCTGGTACATGGGCTCGCTCGTCCTCAGCGCGATCTGGGCCGTCACCGGATGGCACCACCAAGGTGCCGGACTCGTCGTCACCGCCGCCGGGCTGCTGATCGTCAGCGTGGTCATGTCGATCCTGCTGCTCGTCCCGATCAACAACCGGAACAAGACCTGGACCGCCGAGAACCGGCCCGCCGACTGGAAGGAGCTGCTGAACCGCTGGAACCGCTACCACTACGTCCGTGTCGCCGTCATCGTCGCCGCGTTCACCCTGCTCGTCACCGCCCTCGCCTGACACCACCCTGGCGCGTGTCGATTCGCCTACCCGCTCCGCCGAACGGACGGCCGCACAGTGCAGCTCGACAACGGATCGCCGCCTCGCTGCTCAGCCACTCCTCCGGCCGAGGCCCCTCAAGGGCCGTACAACTCACACCCTCAGTCACCCCCGCCACACTCAAGCTGCAAAGGTGTCCTGATGCGCATCCGTCTCCTCAAGGGGCTCGCCCTGCTGTCCACCGGAGCCCTCGCGGGCGCGTTCGGCTACGGCGCGGCCAATCTCGTCCCCACGTTCGATGCCGTGCCGCTCCAGATGAGACTGTCCTTCCACACGCAGCTGATGGAGATGAACGGCATCACCATGCAGGGCGCCATGGGACTGTCCGCGCTCAGCGCCGCGACGCTCGCCGTGCTGACCCGCGGCTCCCAGAGGTGGCTGGCCGCCGGGGCGGGCCTGCTGACGCTGGCATCCTTCCTGATAACCCGGCTCGGCAACGTCCCCATCAACGGGCGGATCAAGCAGTGGGCCGCCACCTCGGCACCCCACGATCACGCCGAGATCCTGGATCGCTGGGAGGCTTTCAACTACGCCCGCACGGGCACCGCCTTCGCCGCCTTCGCGCTGCTGATCCTCCTGGCTCTGCATCACCGCAGCGCCCATCCTGAGCCGAACGCATCGGACTGACGGCAGCGAGGGCGACGAGGGCGAGATGGCCGTGAAGGGGCGGGGCTGGGTGACGTTGGTGTCGGATTCCTGCCGGACACGAGGCCTGCGTGGTTGGTTGGCTGAGCACATGATCACAGCGCACACGGACAAGGCCCAGTTCTTCCGGTCCCTCCACAGGACCGCCCGCCCCCTCGCGCTCGCCAACGCCTGGGACGTGGCGAGCGCCCGTCTCATCGAGGCCGCAGGGGCGCCCGCGATCGCCACCACCAGCGCCGGGGTCGCCTGGTCGCTCGGTCGTCCGGACGGGGAAATCCTCTCTCCCGACCGGGCGGTGGACCTGATCGCCCGCATCGTCGCTGCCGTCGACGTCCCGGTCACCGCGGACATCGAAGGCGGGTACGGTCAGGACACGGCAGGCGTCGCCAAGACCGTTGCTCGGGTGCTGGAAGCGGGCGTCGTGGGCATCAACATCGAGGACGGGGAACGCCCTTCGGCCGAACTGAGGGCGCGACTGGTGGCGGCCCGGGCCGAGGCGGAACGCGCGGGCGTGGCCCTGTTCCTCAACGCCCGTATCGACACCTACCTGTTCGGTCTCGGGGACCCCGCCACCCGACTGGAGGACACCCTGGAGCGGGCGCGTGGGTACGTGGACGCCGGCGCCGACGGCATCTTCGTCCCCGGCGTCGCCGACCCGGTCACCATCGGGGAACTGGCCTCGGGCGTCTCCGTTCCCCTGAACATCATGGCCGGCCCCGGAGCGCCGGGCGTCACCGAGCTGGGTGGCCTCGGCGTAGCCCGTGTCAGCCTCGGCTCGGGCGTCGCCCAGACCGCCTACGCCGCCACCCGCCACGCCGCGCAGCGGCTGTACGACGCCGGCGACTACCACCCGCTCGCCGACAGCATCCCCTTCCCGGAGCTCAACGGCCTCTTCCCGGGCCGGCGCTGACCACGCTGCACACGCGGATGGCGCCGACAGGTTCGTCCCAACTCTTCACGGTCGTTTCACCCGTACGGCACCCGCGACGAGACAACACCTGGCAGCGACTCCGCTCAGTGCTTGACCTCGACCTTGGTTGATGTACGAGAGTCGTGTCATCGACGGCGAGACGAGGAGATGGCGATGACGCAGCCCAAGATTCTGGTGACCGGCGCGACGGGCAAGGTCGGCGGCGCGGTGGTGACCCACTTACGTGCGACGGGTGTGCCCGTGCGGGCGCTGGTGCGAGGGGAGGTGGACTTTCCGGAGGGCGTGCACGCGGTGCGGGGTGATCTCGGTGATCCCGAGTCGCTGGACGCGGCTCTGGAGGGTGTGGACGCGGTCTTCCTGGTGTGGCCGTTCCTGAGCGCCGAGGGCGCTGCGGACGTGATCGACGTGATCGGGAAGCATGCTCGACGGGTGGTGTACCTGTCGTCCGCGGGGGTCGGGATCGAGGAGGAGGAGCCCGGTGAGGCGATCACCATGTTCCATACGGAGCTGGAGCGACTGATCGAGGCTTCGGGACTGGAGTGGACGGCGCTGCGTCCTACCGGGTTCGCGAGCAACACGTTGGGCTGGGCGGAGGAGGTCCGCGCCACCGGTGTGGTGCGGGCGCCGCTGGCGAGGCTGGCCCGCCCGCTGATCCATGAGGCGGACATCGCCGCGGTCGCCGTCGAGGCCCTGACGGCGGACGCCCTGCTCGGCGCCCGCCCTGTGATCACGGGCCCCGAACTGGTCACGCAGGAACGGCAGGTGGCCCTGATCGGCGAGGCGATCGGTCGGCGGGTGCGGTTCGAGGAGATCGGGCTGGAGGAGGCGGCTGAGCAGATGAAGGCCGCAGGCTACCCGGCGGATTTGGTGGAGGCCGTCCTGCCGGCCCAGGCGCAGATGCTCGACGATCCGGAGCCGGTCAACGATGAGGTGGAGCGCATCACGGGCACCCCGGCCCGGCCCTTCCAGGCGTGGGCGGTGGACCACGCGGCGGACTTCCGCTGAGGGCGCGGGACGCACCGCCTTGGGTCTCGCCGTCCTGGCCGGCACGTGGTGGAGCGGGGTCGCCGCCGCTCGTGTGGCGCACGAGCGGCGGCGACCGTGGGTGGTGTCAGAGGCGGTCGAGGAAGAGGCCGGCGTCGATGGTGTGGTCGACGGTGCCGGGTGCGCCGGTGGTCACGTCGGCAGTGGCGTACCGGCCCTTGTTGTCGGTGTCGGGGACCGCGTCGGAGTTGAGGTCCGCGGGTGCGCCGTTGGCCTGTACGGGCGACCAGACCAGGCCGCCGGCGGCGGGAGGTCGGCGGGGGTTGATGACGCTGGTGTCGGCGGTGGACTTGTCGAAGCGCACCTTGTACGTGGTGTTGGGGCGGACTCCGTGCTCGGGGCCGAAGTAGTAGGCGCCGTCGGCGCCGGTGCGGACGGTGGCCATCACACTGCCGTCCTCGGCCAGGAGCTCGACGGTGACGCCGGGGATGCCGGGTTCGCTGTCGTCGACGCTCTGGGCGCCGCCCTTGTTGCGGTCGTACCAGACGCGGCTGCCGATCTGGACGGCCGGTTCGTCGCAGAGGACTTCGAGGTCGCCGAGGCCGTTCGCCTTGCCGAAGCCGCCGTCGAGCGGGTCGTTGAGCTTCTGGAGGGTGAAGCCGTGCTCGCCGGGGTTGGCGCCTCGGCCGCCGTTCTGGCGGTCGAAGTAGGCGGTGCCGCCGGTGAAGAACTGGCTGGCCGGGTCCATGGCGGTGGAGGCGATCCGCTGCTCGCGCAGGTGGAGGCCGATGGCGCCCTGGGCGGTCTCCAGGTGGGCGTTGGGCACGAAGTCGCCGGGGTAGAACTCGACGACGTTGGCGGGCTGGCCGCCGTTCGGGCGGGTGGGGGCGTTGTTCGGACAGGCGCCCGTGCCCTCCCACTCGAAGGTGCCGTCGGACTTGCGGCAGGCGCGGTTGAGGTCGCCGCCGGAGTCGGTGACGCTGCTGTTGCTGTACGAGGGGTTGGGGTTGGGCATCTCGTGTCCGGTCATGTCCGCGAACCGGTCGCGGAAGCCGAGGACCATGTCGCCGTTGCTCTCGATGGCGATGTCACTGAGTTCGGGCTCGGGGTGGGCGACGAGCTGCTGGGGGAAGGTGGAGGCGCCGACGGTCCACGGGAACCAGCGGTTGAAGCCGGGGACGTTGACGTTGACCTCGCCGCGGGGGAAGGCCAGCGGCTGCTGGAGGATCGGCGTCTGCCCGAAGGTCGCGGTGACGGGGTTGTACGTCCAGACGACCGCCCTGAGGTCGGCGGCGGACTGGGAGGACTCCGCAGAGCAGACACCGCCGACGTAGACGACACCGTCGCGCACGCCGAGGCCGAAGGGCCGCCAGTCGCCGGCCGCCCGGCAGCCCGGGTTGGGGATGGCCACGGACGTGACCGGTGCGGTGGCGGTGGGCTGGGTGGCGTTGTAGGTGTAGAGCCTGCGGTCGTTGAGGTTGACGGCGAAGAGCTGGCGGTTGTTCTCGGAGATGTCGATGTCGCCGAGAGACTCCTTGCCGACCACGCCGACGAAGGGGCCGTCGAAGCGGACGGAGTCCTGGTGTGCGGTGGTGCCGGCGCTCGGGACGGTCGTGAAGAGGGTGGTCGCCCCGCCGTTCCGGGGGGTGACGTAGATGGCTCCCTGCCCGCCGGGGCCGTACACCGTGTGCCGCTTGGCGTGGGCGCCGGTGAAGATGCGGCGCTGCTGCTTGTGGTACGCGACGCCGTAGGTGTTGCCGGTGTCGTTACGGGTGGAAAGTGTCGCGGTGTTCCCGGTGTTGCTGTCGCCGCGCTCGCGGAACGGGAAGGTGACCGTGGTGCGTACGCCGCCGGACTTGGTGGCGGCGACCTGGCAGACGGTGCTCAGCCGGGCGTCGTCCTCGCACCAGTCCGCCGGGTTGCGCACGCCCATCGTCATCTCGGCGTCCCCGTCGATCACGTCGACGATGCTGGCGTTCGACGCGAGGCCGCCGGCGGCGCCGAAGGTGGGCTGGAGGAAGGAGCCGTTGGGCATCCTCATGCGTACGTAGTACTTGCCGCCGGTGAGGACGGTGTTGGGCGGGAAGACCGCGTATCCGTCGGAGCCGGTGACTCCGGTGACCACGTTGCCGTCGACGTCGGTCAGCTCGACGGTGATGCCGGCGGCCGGGGGCTCGGATGCGCCGTCGTGACGGCCGTTGGTGTTGGAGTCACGGATGACTTTGACGCGGACGGTGCCGTCGCTCGGGTCCGCTCCGGCCGCGGGATGCTGCAGGACGCCGGCGGTCAGGGCAAGGCCGGCGGCGACCGCCACCATGGCCTTCCTCAGGGCTTTCAAGGATCTCCTCCATGTCACGCAGGGTAGCGATGAACACGCTGCGTGACATGGTCTCGATTCGCTGATCGTTCCCGGAAGGCCTGGGGGAGGGGTTCGCACTATTGAGTGATGCGCCCCACGGGCGGATGGGACGTGCAGAACGGATTCAGCCCTGACCTGCCAAGAAGCCTGCGCCAAGGGGCCGTTTGGCGTCGAAGCCGGGCAGGACGAGGAAGGCCCCGGACGCCGTGGCGGTGACGAACCGCATCAGGTCGTCGCCGTCGTCCAGTCGCCGCTGGGTGGCGGTGAAGGTCCGCAGCCGCCGCTGGAAGCTCACGAACAACAGCCCCTGATCGTCAGGTCCGTTGTGGTAGCTGTAGCCCCGGCGCAGCATCCTCCCGCTGCCGGTGGCGTTCGGATTGGCCCGCCGGGCGTGCGCCATCACGGGCACCAGGTACCGGCCGCGCGCGGACTTCGCCGACAGGTCGAGGCGGTCGAGCGGGCCGCCGCCGCTCAGTGGCGCCCCGTCCGCCTTGCGCCGCCCGATCGCCTCCTCCTGTCGGGCATCGGGCTGAGCGAGGAACCCGGACACGTCGATGCGCAGCCGCCGTACGACGGCGACCGTGCAGCCCGCCAGTGGCCCGGGAAGCCACACTTCCTGCTCGACCTCGGCGGGCGTGCGGGGGTTCTCGATGCCGTCCGGGAATCCCAGCAGATTGCGGACCGCTCCGCCGCCCGGCGGCCGGAAGCCCGCCTGCGACCAGCGGCGGGACGCCCCCTCGGTCTCCAAGGCCGTGGCCAGGCGGGTGTCGGCGAGGACGGCCACGACGGGATCACTCGCACACGCCTGCACCAGCAGGTCGCCACCCCATGCAAGGGCCGTTCGCTCCTCGCGCGCGAAGGCCGGCAGCTCCAGCCCTCCCGGGACGCTGCGACGGGCCAGGGCGACCAGGCGTGGCCCGACTCCCACGGTCACGGTCAGGTCCCCGGCCTCCGTCCCGAAAGCGGTCCGCGCCTTCGCGGTCAGCTCCAGGACCACTCTCCCCAGCCGCGCGAGAACCGGCGCGGGACCGGTGTCCGGAGGGACGTCGTACACGGATGCCAGGGTGTGGGTCTGTGGCTGCGCCGGCCTGTCGACCCCTGCCTGACGCTGTCCCTCCGCGCCGCTCGTACCGCCGTCAGGTTCTTGGGCGGTGGCGCGCGACCCGGGGGAGGCGGGTGTGGGCGGGGCGGACCGGCAGGCGCTCAGCGCCGCCAGGGCGGGCAAGGCTCCCAGGAGGGAGCGGCGAACCACAGAACGGTTATCACTCTGCGTGGTCATGTGGGTACTCTACGCACGAATGATCGGCCGTCGGATCCCAGCGGTCGCCCACCCCTGCCTGCCCGGACGAGGACGTCACGTGTCCGCTCCCCCCTCCCGACTCCGCCTACTCGCCGCGCTGTTCATGTGCGCGACGGCGACCGCATGCACCTCGGGGCCCGTCGGCCCCGCCGACGACGCTCCGCGCGGCCCGGTCACGATCCGCGTGCCCGCCGAGGCACCGACCATCACCGCCGCACTGGAACGGGCCCGCCCGCACGATCTGGTGCTGATCTCACCCGGCCGGTACCGCGAGACCGTCCGCGTCCGCACCGACCGCGTCACCCTGCGCGGCACCGACCGCAACCGCGTGGTCATCGACGGCGAAGGCCGGCGCGGCAACGGCATCGTGGTCACCGCCCCCGGCGTCTCCGTCGAGAACCTCACCGTCCGCAGCCACCTCCAGAACGGCGTCCTCGTCACCGGCCTGAAGAGCGGCGACGAGGGCGTGGGCCGCGGCAGCGACGGCTACCACCGCCTCGACCCCACGACCGATCCGCCCCTCGACGGCTTCCGGGTCCGCTACGTCACCGCCGCGAACAACGGCCTCTACGGCATCTACGCCTTCAACGCCCGCCGCGGGACCATCGAGCACAACTACGCCTCCGGCAGCGCCGACTCCGGCATCTACGTCGGGCAGTGCAAGCCCTGCGAGATCCTCGTACGGGACAACCTCGCCGAGCGCAACGCCGTCGGATACGAGAACACCAACGCCAGCGGCCCTCTGTGGATCGTCGGCAACCGCTTCGCCGGGAACCGGGTCGGGATGACCGTGGGCTCCGACTACCTCGAAGCCCTCACGCCCCAGACCGGGGCCACCATCGCCGGCAACCTCGTCGCCGACAACACCGCACACGACACGCCCGAACAAGCCGACGGCGGCTTCGGCATCGGGATCGGCATCTCCGGAGGCCGGGACAACGCCGTTCTGCGCAACCGCGTCACCGGCCACCCCCGCGCCGCCCTGATCCTCTCCTCCTCCGAGGACATGCCCCCCGTCGGAAACCGGGTGAGCGGCAACCACTTCGCCACCAACGCCCTCGACGCCGCCTACCTCGCCTCGCCGCACGCCCCCGGCAGCGGCAACTGCCTCGACGGGCCGCTCGCCCGCACCCTCCCCGCCGACCTCGCGGACACGATGGCCTGCCCCGGCGACAGCGCCCCCACAACAGGCCCACGGACCGCACTGGACACCCCGGCCGCGCCCCTCGGCCTGCCCTTCCTCGACATCCCCCTTCCCCCGGACCAACCCCAACTCCCCCAGGCCACAACGGCCGGAGCCACGCCCGCCACCGCCGGGCCGGAGCCCATCGACCCGATGACCGTCCGCCTCCCCGACGCGACCCTGTTCGCCCGATACAGCAGGGACAGCCGATGAGCCGGATCCGCCGGGCGACAGCGGCCGTACTCACCTGCTGGCTCGCCCTCACCGCATGCTCCGGGCCCGCAGCGTCCGAAACGAAGAACAACGGCCCCCGGCCACTCACCGCCGACGAGGCCGACCGCGTGGCGCTCGCCCGCTTCACCACGTACCGGCGCGGCACCGGCAACGTCACCACGACCATCCCCTCGCAGGGCCGCACCATCACCCTCACCGGCCGCGTCGACTGGCGTCGCCACCTCGGCTACGCCGAAATCCGCAACGACGCCGAGCCGCCCGTCCGCGAACTCGTCCAGTGGACGATCACACACGTCACCACCCGCCCCCACTGGACCGGCGGACTCCCGAAACGGCCCCCGGCCACCGGCTGGGAGACACATCGGCTCACCCCCCACCGCTCACCCCTCGACACCGCCCTGATCCTGCTGCTGAACCTGGGCACCGACCGCCCGGACAACGCCCAGCTCCTTGCCCGCAGCAGCGCCCGCCTGGTCAGGCAGGACAGGATCGCCGGGACACCGGTCATCGTCGTCGCGGGCCCCGCCGCCCCCACCGCGGCATCCCAGGCTGCATCCGACCGGCCCGCACTCGGCAACACCCGGTACTGGATCGACCGCGACGGCCGCCTGCTCCGCTTCCAGGCACGCGCCGGCGGGGAGAGCGCCTGGATGACCGCCGACCTCTCCCGGACCGCAGCGGACCCCCTGCCTTCACCGCCACCCGCCGCAGCCACGCCCGCGCCGTCGAGCCGCTGACCCGGCCCGGTGGCGAGCGGACGCCGGGAAGCGGACCGCCGACGACGTCGTCGACGTGGTCCTGCTGTGGTGTCGGGAGAGCGACGGCGACCTGGTGGACGCGCTCACCGACGCGGTCGGCCCGCCGTCAGAGAGCGGGGTGGTCTGGGTACTCGCCCCTCCCGCTGCCGCTCGTTCGTGGCTGATACTTCCCGCATGGGGGAACGTGACACTGTCCCGGTGCGTCTGCGGGCCGCTCTGTGCGCAGGCGATCCGTGGACCGCGCTGTACGAGCTGAGCACCGACCGGCCCGGCGGTCTGGCCGAGGCCGTCGAGGAGCTGTACCGGTCGGACGAAGACCGGGCCGCCTTCCGTCCTTACCTTGCCGGGCTTCTGCGGGGGCTCGGCAAGGCCGGTGACGAGGTGCTGCTGCGGTTGCTCGCCGAGCCGTTGGTCGGCGCCGGTGACCGTCAGGACCTTCTGAGAGCTGCCGTGGCGCGCGGACTACGGCTGCCCCCGGAGCTGCTGCGCATGTACGGGGGGCAGCCCCCGGCATCCGGAGGGAGCGAGGGAAGCGTCGGCGGCCCGCCCGCTCCCGAACTCGTCGACGCCATGGGACTCTCAGGCGACCCGTCCTTCGCCCCGTACCTCGGCGCCCTCCTCGGACACCCCGCCGTACGAGGCCGCGCCGCTCTCGCGCTGGGGCGACTCGGCGCCCGCGAGTGGACGGGCCCGATCGCCGGCAGGCTGTCCGAGGTGACCGGGCTCGACCACACCGCGTTCGCCGTCGCCCTGGAGCTGATGGGCGATCCCGCCGCCGTACCGCATCTGCTTCGATGGCTGGCCGAGAGCGGCGAGGAGCGGGTGTACGACGTCCATGACGCGCTCGTACGCCTCACCGGACGCGACCCGCTGCTGCCCGAGGGGGCGAGCGGGGCGGCGTACGCGGCGGCCGTGCGCGCCTGCTGGGCCGACGGTCGCACCGATCGTGAGCCCGTGCGGGTACGGGATCTTGTCGTCGAGTCCGACACACGGGCCCGGTTCTCCGTGGACGGCGGCGCGGGCCGGATTCGGATCGCCTTCGATCCGCCGTTGCCCGGTTCCACCTGGCCGCGCTGGAACCGGTCCCTGACCTTCGACGGGAAGCCGCTGTACCGGCTCGGCTCGTTCTGCGACACGTGCGAGCTGGGACTGACGCTGCTGGACTGGCCTGAAGAGGAGGCGAGGAGGATCGCGGCACGCATGCGCGGGCGGCTGGCCGCTCTGGACCGGCTCGACGCCGGACTGCTCACCGAGTGGAGCCCTGTGCTCGGCGAACTGGAGACCGGTCACTACCGTGCTCTCCTGCTCGACCTCCCGCTGGAGCAAGTGTCCGAGCCCGCCCGGTCCTGGTGGTACCGCCGCACGGCGGCCCGGGTGGAGGAGGACGACGACTCCGCGTACGACGACCGGCCGGAGGACTACTGGCCCGGCGTCTCGCACTTCCAGCTCACCGCGCCGGTCCCGGGCGGCCGGGTCCCGTCCACCTACGGCGCCGTCCTGCCCTCGCAGCCGCCGGAAGCGCTCGACAAGGCGACCGTCGCCCGGCACGCGGCCGCCATAGCAGCGGGGGAGCGGCCCGCCGCCGTGGTCCTCGGCTGGATCGACGACCGGTACGTCGAGGCCCGGCACGAGGAGCGATGGCTGGTGGGTGCCGTACTGGACGGTCACCACCGGCTCGCCGCGTACGCGACCGCGGGCGTGCCCGCCCGGGTCCTCCTGCTCGCCCGCGAGGGTGAGGGCGGGGCCACCGACGGCGGCCTGGAGGGACTGGCGGAGTTGGCAGCGGCGTACGGTCGCCAGGACTGACCGCAGCGCCGCGGACGCGGTGCCGTGGTCAGGGGTGGGAGAGCGCTCGGGTGAGGCGGTCGGCCGCGTTGACGGCGGCCTGCGCGAGTCGGCTGCCGGGGTGTCGGGTGAGCCGTTGGACGGGGCCCGTGACGGTGATGGCGGCGACGACCCGGTGGGACGGGCCGCGGACCGGGGCCGAGACCGACGCCATCCCGGGTTCGCGTTCGCCGATCGACTGGGCCCATCCGCGGCGCCGTACGCCGCTGAGGGCGGTGGCCGTGAAACGTGCGCCTTGCAGCGCCTGGTAGAAGCGCTCGGGTTCCTCCCAGGCCAGCAGGACCTGGGCGGCGGAGCCGGCCTTCATGGGCAGTGCGGTTCCGACGGGCACGGTGTCACGCAGGCCGGCGGTCCGCTCGGCGGCGGCGACACAGATACGTGTCTCGCCCTGGCGCCGGAAGAGCTGTGCGCTCTCACCGGTGGAGTCCCGCAGGGAGGTGAGGACCGGGCCGGCCGCGGCCAGCAGGCTGTCCTCGCCCGCGGCGGCCGAGAGCTCGCCGAGCCGGGGGCCGAGGACGAAGCGGCCCTGCAGGTCCCTGCCGACCAGGCGGTGACGCTCGAGTGCGAGGGCAAGCCGGTGCGCCGTGGGCTGTGCCAGGCCGGTGGCGGCGACCAGTTCCGCGAGTGTGGCCGGGCCCGACGCCAGCGCGCCGAGGATGACTGCGGCCTTGTCGAGGACGCCAACACCACTAGAAATATCCGGAATGTCCATGAAAGGGGTGCTCCAGTCTCGGTCCGCGAGCGATGACTCGCGGCGATCTCGCTCAGAGTGAGGGCGGGACGGTCAGCGGGGAAGGGCCGAAACGGCCGGCCGGCATGCCGCGGCGATCACGAGATGGGTGTGCGGAAGGCCCGGGACGGACAGAGCCGGGGCGAAGGGCAGCGCAGAGAGCACCGTGTCTCCTCATCTTTTCCCACGCCACGTTGGCGCGGGCCGGAGTTGGCACTGACCCCGACGGCGCGGCGCGAACGATGAGCGCCGAGTCGACCGGGGAGTTGCCGGGGCTTCGTAGGGCCGGTCCCTCCACCCCTCTGGATGATTCGCGAGGAACCATACAAGACTCCCGGGGCTGCCCGCCAACACCTTCCCGCTCCGGGATGCGGCGGGCCGGGTTGAGTCGCGGCAACGTCAGGGGGGTCCGCTGCTCCGGCTACCGGTGTTCGGTGCCGTCTGTCCGCGCTTCACGAGGGGCTTCGGCAGGCGCGTTCCCCGCCCGCAGTTCCCGTCGCAGAGCGCGCGGCGCCGTGCGTTCCTCGGCGCGACGCCTCAGCCAGGCAGGCCGGCGCTTGCGCGTGATGACGAGGAGAAGGATCAGGAGCGGGACAGTGGGTGTCGAACTCCTCAACTTGCCTGCTCCTTGCGGGTGTTGAGGCGTGCCGATGGGGCGAGTCGGCCTGGGAGGGGGTGAGGGGGCGGATGCGGAACAGGCAGTGGATGTCCCACCAGTTCCGGGGCAGCGCCGCGGGTGTGACCTGGTGACTCATGCGAGTGCCGACCGAGGTGGAGCCGGTGACCACGACGACGTCGGCGGCCTCGCTGTGCACGTGGACCGCATGGGCCAGTCCGCCGTGGGGATGGTCGGGCACGTGGCGCAACGCGACCGCCTCGCAGCCGAGTTCGGCGACGAGGCCGGGAAGGAGGGCCCCAGCGCGTCCCTGACCCGTCCGGGCTCCGGGGCACCCGAGTGCTGGAGTTCGGCGCCGGTGACCAGTGCGGCGACGCGGGGCCGGGGGCGTACCAGCAACGAGTCATGACCCGCGGCGGCGGCCAGGCCCACGAGCGCCGGCCCGATGCGTGTCCCGGCCGGAGCCAGACGGTCGCCGGCTGCCGCGTCCTCGCCGGTACGGCGGATGTGACGGGCTCCCGGCGGCGCGGCGCCGAACACGTGACCGTCGGTGCCCGTCACGACTTCGAGCGGGACGACCGCGTCCGCGCCGACCGGGACGACAGAGCCCGTGGCGATACGGACGCACTCACCGGGGCCGAGGACCCCCTGCCACGCCGTGCCCGCCCGCGCCGTTCCACAAACGGTCCAGGGCGGAGCGCCTGACACGGCGTACCCGTCCATGGCGGAGGTATCGAAGGCAGGATGCGGGCCGAGCGCCAGGACGTCGTCGGCGAGCGTCCGTCCGGTGGCGTCACGCAGAGGTGTACGGCGAGGGGGGACGGGGTGCGCGGCGTGGTGGGCGCGCACGCGGGCCTCGTGCCAAGGAACCGCTCGCTGAGGCGTCGGTGCGTCCGCGGAGGACGGTTCGGTAGCTGCGGAGGCGGGCGGGGGAGGCATGGTCTCCACACTCTGCCACCGGTGTGTCGGGTTGCGGCCGAACTCGTGTCCCCGCCGCGCCGACCGGCTCACCACCGGTGCGCACCGACCGTGAGCCGCGACTGCCTCACCCCGGCGAGGGCCGCACCCCCGTCCGGGAGCACTGCCCTCACCGCGAGTGCGTCGATCAGGCGGCGGAGAGGGAGATCTCCGTGGACTTGATCAGCGCGACGACGGAGGAGCCGGCGGCCAGGCCGAGGTCCTCGACTGCGTCCCTGGTGATCGCGGCGGTCAGCTCGCCGCCCTCGACGGAGACCTTCACGGACCCCATGGCACCGCCGGTCGCGACCTCGGTGACGGAGCCCGGAAGCTGATTGCGGATGGACAGTCCCTCGACCGGACCGGTCGCCAGGGCGACCTCGGTGGACTTCACGAGAGCCTTGACCGCGGACCCCTCGGCGAGGCCCAGCTCCTTGACGGCGTCGGCGGTGATGGCGGCGGGGACGGTGCCGGGGAGCTGGTGACGAATGGACAGGGTCATGGAACACGCCTCACAAAGCCGGAAAGGGAAGCATGCGTGGCGACCCGCGTCGCATCCGCCAGCCGAACGGACGCATGGGAATTGCTCGTTCAAAAGGCGGGCGAAGAAAACGACTCTGTGGGTCAGCACTCACCTGACCGGCGGATACGTCCTCGGGACAAGCCCTTGGGTCTGATGATGGCTGGGTCCGAATGAGGTAACTGCTCCACATGCCGCCACTTCATCGGCCTCAACTGTCTTTTGCTATTAGGCAATTCCTTCCGCTGTCAGGGTGGGAACCCGGGTCGGAGGCCGCCGCCAGGTGCGCGTGCCGCCGAGGGAGTGTCAGGACGCCTGCTTGGTAAGGGTCGTGGAAGAGGATCGGCGTGGAACGGCTCAGTCGTTCATCGGGGAACTCGTGCCGCTCTCGTCCGGTGACCGCATCGGCAAGACTTCATCCAGAAGTAACCTCGCAGATGTGCCCCTGGAAGGCCCGTCCTCCTCTTGGATGATCCACCGTAATGGCGCCTCGCGTGAGGGTCGTTTTCTGTGCCTGGATCCCATCGCGTCCGGAGGTCGGGGACTGCTTGACTGGCTCGCGTCGGCGCCGAGGTGGCGGAGTGGCTCTCGCGCCCTCGGCCGGTCGACCGGAAGGGCCCTGCGCGCTGTTCGCGGTGTTCTGTGCGCAGGGGCCCTTTGTAGTGCGGGACAGAACTCGGGAAGCGGTCCACTGCCGGTGAGGAGGGAGTCGCCGTCCGCCGACGCGGTCAGCGTGACCCGGCCGTGGACGGGCCGGGCGGCTGGACGAGTACGAGGACGCCACCGGACACTTCCTGGCCCGCGCCAGCGCCCGGTGCCCTGCATTCCGACCGCGGCACCGACTGCCGTCCGGTCGCTCAGGGCACCGAGCGGATGCGGCGGACCAGGACGGAGCCCGCCAGGGCCAGGCCGCCCGCGAGGGTGTAGAGGGCGGTGTATCCGCCGAGGTGGGTGACGACCGGGGCCGCGATCGCGGGGGCCAGGACCTGGGGGAGCGCATTGGCGATGTTGATCAGGCCCAGGTCCCTGCCCCGGTCCTCCGGGGTCGGCAGCACGTCCGTGAGGAGGGCGAAGTCCACGGCCGTGTACACGCCGAAGCCGAGGCCGAGGACGAGCGAGGCGACGATCGCGCCGGTCCAGGACTGCCAGACGGCGAGCAGCAGGGTGGCCGCGGCGATGACCAGCCCCGACCGGATGACGTAGGACTTCCGCCGGCCGCTGCGGTCCGAGCGGATGCCGCTGATCACCACGGTGGAGAGCAGGGTGAGTGCGTTGAGCGCCGTGAGGATGAGGACGCCGTTGTCCGCGTCGCCCTCGTAGTGCACGGCGTCGGTCAGGTAGTAGAGGAGGTACATGGTGCTGATGGAGTACGACAGGTTCATCAGGAACCGCGTCAGCCAGGCCCAGCCGAAGTCGGGGTGGCGCCGCGGGTCGATCCAGAAGCCGCTGAGGAAGGTCCGCCACCGGAAGGCCGGCCGGTCGGCGGGGGCGAGCGTCGAGTCGCGCCGCATCAGCACGTACGGGACGGCCGCGAGCACGGTGAAGCCCGCGCAGGCCAGGTAGCCGGCGGTGATGCCGCCCGCGACCGTGGCCAGTGCCGTGCCGACCAGGATGCCGATGACCTGGGAGACGCCGAGCCAGCCGCCGACCAGGCCGCGCTGCCGGGGCGGGACCTGGTCGGGGACGGCCGCGGTGAGTGCGGCGAACGCCGCGTTGAGGGCCAGCTGGACCAGGCACCAGCCGACGATCACGGCCGTGACGCTCGCCGCCAGGGAAAGGGCCACCAGGCCGGCGGCCCCGCCCGCCACCCCGGCGACCACCCAGGGGATCCGGCGCCCCGCGCGCGCCGTCGTACGATCCGACAGCGCCCCGAAGACGGGGTTCGCGACCATCGACACGGCCGCCCCCACTCCCGTCACCAGGGCCAAGGTGGCTGCCTTGTGATCGGGGGTGAGTTGCTCGGCCTGGCGCGCCAGGAGCAGTTGCAGCGGGCCGAACCAGCCGACCCAGACCCCGAGGTTGGCGAGGGACAGCGCGCTCACCCACCGGCCGCCCGGCGCGGCGACCGCGTCCGTGGCCTTCGGCTCGGCGGTCATCTGCCGCTCTTGATCAGGTCGCGGTACCAGGCGTACGACTCCTTGGGCGTCCGGGCGAGGGTCTCGTAGTCGACGTGGACGAGCCCGAACCGCTGCCGGTAGCCCTCCGCCCATTCGAAGTTGTCGAGGATCGACCAGATGAAGTAGCCGCGTACGTCGGCGCCCTCGGCCATCGCCTGGCGCAGGGCGCGTACGTGGCCCTCGTGATAGGAGATCCGGCGCGTGTCCTCGACCCTGCCCGTGCCGGGGTCCGGCCCGTCGCCGTACGAGCAGCCGTTCTCGGTGATGTACAGGGGCGGAAGCCGGTCGCCGTAGCGCTCACGCAGGACGGCGAGCAGTTCGCGCAGCCCGTCCGGGACCACCGGCCAGTCGAAGTCGGTGCGTTCGTACCCCTCGATCTCCCGGATGGCGAAGGGGAGTCCGGAGGGTATCTCGATGCCGCCGAAGGCGGAGGCGCCGGACGGAGTCGGGGCTCCGACGAGCATCGGGTTGTAGTAGTTGACGCCGTACCAGTCCAGGGGCGCCGAGATCGTCTTGAGGTCCTCCGCCACCGGGCCGGGCAGGAGGGAGTCCAGGCCGTCCGGGTAGGCGCCGGTCAGGATCGGGTCGGCGAAGAGGCGGTTGGTGAGCGTGTCGTACAACTCGGCCGCGGCGCGGTCCTCTTCGCTGTCGCCGGCGGTCCAGACGGGGCTGTGCGAGGCGGCTATGCCGATCTGGCGGGCACCCGCCGCGCGCAGGGCCTGGACGCCGAGCCCGTGGGCCAGGAGCTGGTGGTGGGCGGCGGGCAGCGCGTCGAAGACGAGCTGCTTGCCGGGGGCGTGTTCGCCCAGACCGTATCCGAGGAGAGTGACCTCGGCAGGCTCGTTGATGGTGATCCACAGGGGCACGCGGTCGGCGAGGCGCTCCGCGACCACGGAGGCGTACGCGGCGAACCGCTCGGCGGTGTCACGCTCCAGCCAGCCGCCCCGC
Organism: Streptomyces sp. NPDC015130; assembly: GCF_043080005.1. Lineage (NCBI taxonomy): Bacteria > Bacillati > Actinomycetota > Actinomycetes > Kitasatosporales > Streptomycetaceae > Streptomyces > Streptomyces sp. NPDC015130. The sequence goes on from NZ_JBIBVC010000004.1 coordinate 318,932, forward strand.
TCCTCCAGGGCGAGCGGGGTGTCCCAATGGAAGAGGGTGGGCGCCGGGGCGATCCCCGCGGCGCACAGCTCGTCGACGAGCCGGTCGTAGAAGTCCAGCCCCGCGCCGTTGACCGGACCGTGGCCGTCGGGCAGCACGCGGGACCAGGAGATCGAGAAGCGGTAGGCGTCCACGCCGAGTTCGCCCATCAGCGCCACGTCCTCGCGGTAGCGGCGGTAGTGGTCGGTGGCCACTTCCGCGTGCGAGCCGTCCTTGACGCGTCCCTGCTCCTTGGTGAAAGCGTCCCAGGAGGAGGGGCCCCGGCCGTCGGCCGTGAGCGAGCCCTCGATCTGGAAGGCGGAGGCGGAGACTCCCCAGAGGAAACCGGGCGGGAACGGGGGGATGGGCACCGTCATGCGGACTCGCTTCGGTCGAGGCGGCGCGAATCCCTGACACGGGTGCGGGGAGGCGCTGCCGGGCGGGCTGCTCACGGCACCTTCGGGTCCCGGGGCCGGCCCTGTCAAGAGAAAGTGAACAATCCTCAACTTTTTCTGAAGGGCCTCTGACGCGCCTTTCCCGCCGAGGTGTCGTCGTCCGGTGCACCCGCCCGGCGCGGCTGTCAGTCGCCCGCCGCACCCGCCGCACCCGGCGCCGTCCGGGCCGAGGACGCCCTCCGGCCCCTGCGGCGCGAGCGCGGACGCCCCGGCGCCGTGCGCGTCGACAGCTGGAACGTGACCGCCACGCGGGCACCGCCCAGGGGACCGCGCGTGATGCGGACGGCGCCCCGGGCGGCGAGGGCCGCGCGACGCGCGATGTCGAGCCCGAGGCCGGTGGAGCCCGTACTCCCGCCGCGGGCGAGGGCACCGTCCGGGTCGGCGATGCCGGGGCCGGCGTCGTGAACCGTCAGTTCCACGGTGTGGGCCGTGCGGTACACCGAGACCTCCAGGGCGGTGCCCCGGGAGGTGTACCGGAAGACATTGCCCACGAGCGCGTCCACGACGGCCGTGATGTCCGCATCGGGGAGGCAGACGGGGGTCGTCTCGTCCGTGATCTGCAGGGTGCAGGGCCGGTCCTGCTGACCCGCGAGTACGGCCCAGAAGGCCGCGCGCCGACGGACGACGTCGGCGACCTCGCAGTGGTCCCCGCCCTCCCGCGGCCCGTCGGGCGATTCCTCGCCCCGCAGGGCCCGGCCCATCGGGCCGACGGCGAGCGGCGTACGAGCCTCGGCGATGATCGCGTTGAGCTCCCGCTCCAGTTCGGCGACGGCCGCCTGGATGCGTCCGGTGTCCGCGCTCGGCGCGATCCGCTCGACCGCCAGGTGCAGGGCGGTGAGGGGGGTGCGGAGCCGGTGGGACAGGTCCGCGACCAGTTCCCGTTCGACGGCGAGCAGGTCCGTCATGCGGTCGGCCATGGTGTTGAAGGCCGTGCCCGCCTCCTTCAGCTCCGGCGGACCCTTCGGCTGGACGCGGGTGTCGAGGTTGCCCGTGCCGAGCCGGCGTGACGCCTCGGCGAGCCGCTTCGCCGCCGTGACGACGGCGGAGCCGAGGCGGTCGGCGACCAGGACGGAGCCGCCGAGCAGGACGACCGCCAGACCGGCCATGACGCTCCACGACAGGACGACGCCGCGGGTCAGGTCGTCGTCGGGGACGAAGTTCTCCACCACCGCGACCCGGTCCTGGGGCAGGATCACCGGCTGCAGGTAGATCCAGCCGCCCGGCACGTCCCGGGAGATGGACTCGCGTTCCTTCCCGGCCCGGCCCAGCAGATCCGGCGGAGCGTGCCCCGCGCCGCCGACCGTGCTGCGGTCCGGCAGGTGGATGACCATGTGCTCGGCCGCGCGCAGCCCCGCCCCCGCCTCGCGCAGCTCGCCCGCGTCCGTGGTCAGGGCCAGGATCGGCGCCATCGCCGCCGCGCTCTGCTCGGCCGCCGTGATGCTCTGCTCGCGGGCGAGCGACATCACGAGCAGCCCCAGAGGGATCAGGAACGACAGCGCCACCATGGAGGTGACGGCCAGTGCCACCCCCGCCAGGGAGCGCCTCACCGCGAGGCCCCGGGCTCGTCGTGGCGTCTTCGGGGCCCTCGGTTCACGGGTGCAGCGCTCCAACGGGTAGCCGTGTGCCCAGCGCACGGTCGGGGGATTCGGGCCCGAGGTCCGGGCGACGGGCCGCCGGAGGATCTTCCGGTGCGACGTCAGCCGATACGACGTCTCCCGGTACGAAGCCCTCCGTGAGACGTCCTCCGGGAGTGGCGTTGCCGTCACCGGCCCCGCGATCCGGGACGACGGGCCGTCAGGAGGTGCCGAACGACAGGCCGTGCTCGTCGGTACGCAGGGCCACCGCCCGGTCGGCCACCGGGATCGTACACCCCTCGGTCGAACTGCAGCTCGCATAGCCGATCAGCACTTTCGCCTCGCCCGGAGCGGTCGCCCGGATCGGCAGCGTCACCGTGACAGGGCCGTCGGGGTAGACCGGCAGAGCGGCGCGCACGCCCGGCACCGTGATGCTCTTGACCTGCTTGTCCACCGTCATCGCACCGGCGGTGGCGACCGAACCGACGGGACGGACCTCGGTCGGCCGCCCCACCCCTTCGACGCCCTCGGCGGGGAGGGCGGTGCTGTACAGGTGGAATCCGGCTTCGTCGGGCGTGAACGTGGCGACCAGGGTGCCCGCGTCGGACTTCCAGTCGGCCACGCTCAGCCGGACGGTGACGCCGTTCTCGTTGAATTCCGTCACGGCGGCGGCGTGCGACGGCTCGGACTCCTGGCCGCAGCCGGTCAGCGAGCCGGCGGCAAGCAGCGCGGCCGCGGCCCAGGCGCGGCGCGTGCGCGCGGCGCGGCGGAGACGGGGAGCCGGGCGGGGAGAGGTGATGGGGTGTCTCATGTCGGCTTTACGAGTCTTTCTCGTGATCCGGGAAGTCAAGGGAGTTCGGGGAGGTTCAGGGGAGAGTCGAGCCCTTTCGGGCGGCGCGTGGCCCTCGTACTCGGGCACCGGCGCTCACAGGGGCGCGGTCGTCCCTTGCAGCCGTACCTGCAGCGCGTACACCAGGTCGGTCCACAGGCCGGTGACCAGCAGGACGCCGACGAGGACCAGAAGCGCGCCGCCGGCCCGCATGACGGTCCCGTGATGGTTCCTGACCCAGCGGAAGGCGCGCAGGGCCCGCTGGAAGGCGAGTGCGGTGAGCAGGAAGGGCGCGCCAAGCCCCACGCAGTAGCAGACCATGAGGAGGGCGCCGCGCCCGGCGCTGGCCTCGTTCCAGGCCAGGGCCTGCACGGCTGCCAGGGTCGGCCCGATGCAGGGGGTCCAGCCCACGCCGAAGACGACGCCCAGCAGAGGAGCGCCGGCCAGGCCGAAGGAGGGCCGGCGGCTGCTGCGCAGCTCGCGCTGGGTGAAGCCGGGCAGCCAGCCCGCGAACGCGAGGCCCATGACGATGGTGAACAGGCCCAGGACCAGAGTGATGCCGTCCTGGTAGGCGAGCAGGTTGCGTCCGACGAAGCCGAACAGGGCGCCCCCGGAGACCAGGACGCCGCTGAAGCCCAGGACGAACAGTGCTGCTCCGGCGACCATCCGCCCGCGCCGCCCGCCGTCCGCCTCGGCGAGGTCGGACACCGACAGGCTGGTGACGTAACTCAGGTAGCCCGGCACGAGCGGCAGGACGCACGGGGACAGGAAGGACACCAGGCCCGCGGCGACGGCCACCGGCACCGCGAGGAGCAGGGTGCCCGACACCGCGCCGGTGGCCGGCCCGGCGGCCAGCGCCACCCACGTGGGGCCGGTCACGCGTCCTCCTCGGCGACCCGGTCCACGAGGGGCTCCAGCCGCGCGCGGGTGACCGGACCGGAGACGGCGACGGCGATCCGGCCCCGCCGGTCGATGACCAGCGTGGACGGGATGGCCTGCGGGTTGAGAAGCGCGGGCGGGAAGGCCAGCAGCAGCTTTCCGTCGGGATCGTGGATGCTCGGGAACCGCAGACCGTAGGTCCTCTCGAACTCCCGGGCCGGCCCGGTGGAACGGTCGCGGACGTTGACGCCCAGGAGCTCCACGCCGCGCGGCGCCGCCGCACCGCGCAGCGCCTCCAGGCCGGCGGCCTCGGCGCGGCAGGGGGCGCACCAGGAGCCCCACACGTTCAGGACGACGACCTTCCCGCGGTACGAGCGCAGCGCCAGGTCCCGGCCCGTGAGGTCCCGGCCGGAGGTGTCGGGGGCGGAGGGCCGTTCGGCGACCGGCAGGACCGCCGCGGTCTCGGCGGTGCCCGCTCCCGGCGTGCCGCCGTCCGCTCCCGCCACGGCGCCCCCGCCGCAGCCGGTGGCTGTGAGGGCGAGAAGGAACAGGACGACCGTCGCCGAAGCACCGCGTCTGTGGCTGCTGGCCGTCATCAGGCCCACTTCCGCAGGAACGCGCCGAGGCCCGTCTCGGTCAGCTCGGGGTTTCCGGTCGAGTGCGTCTCGGTCACCACCTCGCCGTTGCCGTCGAGGACGACCAGGACGGGCATCTTGTACGCGCCCTCGCCGGTGCAGTAGTCGCGCAGGAGGTCGAAGGCCGAGGAGTCCTGGCTGCCGATGTCGACCTTGACCACGTGGTACGAGGCGTCCAGGAGCGCCCCCACGGCGCTCGTGGCGAACACCCGGTCGGCGGCCTTGCAGTTGCCGCACCAGTTGGCGCCGAAGTCGATCAGTACCTTCTTGCCGTCGGCCTCGGCGGCGGCGACCGCGGCCTCGACGGCCCCACGGGCGTCCGCACCGGTCGGGTAGCCGCTGGTGAAGCCCGAGGAGCCGGAGACGGGAGCGCCCTTCTTCACGGCGGGCTTGGTCGGGGCGGGAGCGGCCGTCGTCCTGGCGGGGCGAGGGGCGGCCTTGCTCGTCGTCGCCGCGGGGCGAGGAGCGGCCTTGCTCGTCGTCGCCGCGGGGCGCTTGGCCACGGGGGAGGAGGCGGCGGGGCTCGGCCGGGTCGTGGGCGGGACCGACGTCGCCGCGGGGGTGGGGGAGGCGGACGCCGCCGTCGCCTCCATGGGCGCCGGGGCGCCGGTTTCCTGGTCGGCGGCGGGCGCGTCCGGGGCCGCCGCCACGGAAACGTGCTGCGCCGCGTCGTCCTTCGAGCCGCCCACTCCGCAGGCCGTGGCGACGGCGGCGGAGGCGACCGTGAGGGTGACGGCCGAGAAGCGGACGAGGCCCTGGATGCCGGCGGTGCGTTGTTTGCGGCGGTGTGCGGCCATGACGGATCAACCCCTTGTGTCGGTGAGTTCTCCGGGGCCTGGAGGCGGCCGATGCCGGAGCGGGCGCAGGACGCGGCCCGGCGTCCTGTCCGCCGGGGCCGGAGCGATCGTCCTGACCGACCGTGAGCCTAGGTGCCGAAAACGCCTCCGGGACCGTCCTGATGCCACTCATCAGGCACGCTTAAGGAACTGCTCAGGTTCCCGGCCGCAAGCCCTTGACCAGGGGTTCTCCGGCCGTGGCATCTGCCCGGGGACTCACAACCGGGTCTCGCGCACGCTGGCCTGCGCCCTCGGTACGACGGTCGCCGTGATCTGCGAACGGTGGTCGTCGCTGGTGAAGACGACCACCAGCGTGCCGGGATCGCCGTGACCGGTGCTCGTGCGGAAACCCGGATCGGGAACGGCCGAGACGAAGCACACGCTGTCGCGGCCGTACTGGACGGTGACCTTGCCCCCCTTGGAGGGAACCGTGTGCAGCCCGGGTCCGCCGCTGCACTTCGAGGCCGAAGGCCGGGGCGTGGGCGTGACGGGCGCCCGCGTGACCGAGGGCGACGGCGAGGGGGTTCGGGTGGTCGGCGGCGGCGCGGAGGGAGACGCGGGCGAGGTGGTGGGCGCCTTCGGCGTGGTCACGGCGGACGAGGCCGGCACCCCGACGCGGACCGACGGGGAGGGGTACACCGCCTGGACCGACCGCGCGGCGGGCGGGGTCGGCCGGGTCAGGCCGATGACGAAGTGCACCGTGAGCATCACCGCGGTGACGCTGGCCGCGGTGCACGACAGCCATATGAGGAGATAGCGCAGGAGGCGTGGCACCGCATCAGTGTGGCCGACGCCCACCGCACCACCCACCCCGCCCTCGCCCACGGAGCGGCGCACGTGTCCCGCACGGAGCGGCGCGACCGGCGCCACGGCCTGGTGACCGCACCGATCCGGTAGTGAACCTGAGCTGTTGCTTAGGTCCTCCTGAGCGCATCCCTCAGACGGCGTTCTCGCAGCTCCGGCGCGCCTACGCTCCCGTCTCGGTGCCGGCGGACCCGCTCCGCCGCACGAAACCCGCCCGAGCCGACACGGAGCCTGGGCCGGCCCCGCAACCGCACCCGTACACCCTGGAGGAAACCGAGATGAGTCCCCGAGCCGCCCACGGACGTCGTGGACATCGCGCCCCGCGTCGCCCGCGCGTCACAGCCGCCGTGGCGGGCCTCAGTACCCTGGCCGTCGCCGCGGTCTGCCTGGCGGCCGCCGAGCTCGCCGGCTCCACGCACGACAAGGCCGAATCCGTCGCCCTCGGCGGCGGCCCGCCCGACCCGAAGCCGACCACCACCGGGCCGGAGACCGCCGCACCGCAGGCCGCCGCACCACCGACCTCCCCGTCGGCCGTCCCGCACACCCTGACGACCCTCTCCGCCAGGCCGACGGCCCCCTCGGCCACCCCACCGTCCTCGGCCACCACCCGGGCGGCGAGACCTTCCGTGTCCCCGGGCGCGCAGAAGCCCACGTCCGCACCCCCGGCCACCACGAAGCCCCCGGTCACCACGAAGCCCCCGGCCACCGCGAAGCCCCCGGCCACCGCGCCCGACGGCGGTACGCGTCCGGCGGGCGGCGGCGAGGCCGAGGAGGTCGTACGCCTCGTGAACGTCGAGCGCGCGGCGGCGGGCTGCAAGGCCCTGACGATCGACGCGGACCTCACCGAGGCGGCTCAGGACTACACCGACGACATGGCCGCCACCGGCAACTTCTCCCACACGGGAACCGACGGTTCCCAGCCGCAGGACCGCATCGAGGCGGCCGGATACACCTGGTCACGATCCGGCGAGAACATAGCCAAGGGACAGGCCGACGCGGCCGCCGTCATGGACGCCTGGATGCACAGCCCCGGCCACCGGGCGAACATCCTCAACTGCGGCTTCACCGAGATCGGCGTCGGCGTCAGTACCGACGGAGGCCCCTGGTGGACCCAGGACTTCGGCACCCCCTCCTGAGCCGCTTCTCAGTGCGGCGCCACCAGCTTGATGCCCACCCCGCGCACGGTGCGCAGATAGCGCGGCGCCGAGGCCCGCTCGCCGAGCTTGCGGCGCAGCGCGGACACGTGCACGTCGATGGTCTGGTCCTCGATGTAGGACTCCTGCCAGACCTCCGCGAGCAGCCGGTGCCGGGACACCACCGTGCCGGCGTGCCGGGCGAGATAGGCCAACAGATCGAACTCCCGGCGCGTGAGCACCAGTTCACGCCCCGCCAGGTAGGCCGAACGCGCCGGCGGATCCACGGTCAGCTCACCGACCGTCACCAGCCCCGACGGATCGGCGGGCGGGGCCTGTCCGGCGACTCCGGCGGGCACCACGGTGCGCCGCAGCACCGCCGAGAGCCGGGCCAGGAGCTGTGCCCCGGAGAACGGCTTGACGAGGTAGTCGTCGGCCCCCGCGTTCAGGAGCTTGACGATCTCGCTCTCGTCGTCGCGGGCGGTCGCGACCACCACGGGCACGTTCGATATCCCGCGGATCATGCGCAGCGCGTCGCCGCCGTCGAGATCGGGCAGGCCGAGGTCCAGCACCACCGCGTCCAGCGAGCCCTGCGTGACCTCGCGCAGCGCGCCGAATCCGTCGCCCGTGCTGCGCACCGCATGGCCGTGCTCCGCGAGGATCTCCATCAGCGAGGCACGGATGCTGGGGTCGTCTTCGACCACGAGTACGCGGGGCATGGCGGACACCCTACAACCGGCCGTCCGCCCTTCCGGACCGCCCTCACCAGGTCCGACTCCGGGCGCGGGGCCTCCCGGACCAGGGGTGGTCCCGGGGACCGCCGCCCCGAGCGCCCCCGTCCCGGAGAAGGCGTCCGGATCCCGTTCATCCACGGACGCGGCGAGGAGGCCGAGGAACTGGTCTCCACCGTCGAGCGCGAGGTCGAGCTCCCGGTTGCCGCCGGCCGCCGACACCGACCGGAACGCGAAGCGCGTGGTGCCCTGCCCGGCCGGCACCGTGTAGGTGCCCGTGCAGTACCTCCAGGCCGTGTTCCCGTCCGTGAAGGTGCGCTGCTCGACCACGTTCCCCGTCGCCCCGATGTCCAGCGCCATCGTGTCCTGCCCCTGACGGCCCCGGTGGTAGAGCCGCCAGTACAGCTTCGTGCCCGGCTCCCGGAAGGTTGAATCATGAGCCGTCAGGTTGACGCGCATGGGCTCGGAGGCGTGGCATGCCTCGGTGATGCCGACGGAGTCGATGGGTACCACCCCGTCAGGGGGTGGCGGTTCCGGTCGTCGTGGCCTGCCAGTTGCCGCCGTCCACCCGGTACACCGTCAGTCGGCGGGTGACGGTGTCGCCGCCGTCGAAGGCGACCCGGCCGGTGACGCCGTCGAAGGTCAACTGCTGGACGGCTCGCGGCAGTTCCTTCCGGAAACCGGCGGCGGGTGTTCCGTCCTCCGCCTTCGCGACGGCCTTCACCGCTTCGATGAGCGCCCAGGTCGCGTCGTAGGCGTAGGGGCCGTACCAGCCGGGCTGCTCCGAGTAGCCCGCTGCCTCGTACCGGGTCAGGAAGTCGCGTCCCGCCGCCGACTCCGTGGCGGGTGCGCCGATCTGGGTCGCGAGGTCGCCGTCGGCCCGGGGGTTCCCTGTGAGGTACTGCTGGTCGAAGATGCCGTCGCCACCCATGAAGGGGACGGCCACTCCCGCCTGCTTGAGCTGCTGGGACAGCGGTGCCGCGGTGTCGTAGTAGCCGCCGAAGTAGACGGCTTCGGCGCCCGAGGACCGCACCCTTTCGGCCAGACCCGCGAAGGAGCGCTCCGCGGGATCCACCTGCTCCGTGCCGACGACGGTTCCCCCGAGCTTCCTCCACTCGGCCGTGAGGCCGGAGGTGAGGGCGGTGCCGTGGTCGCTCGCGTCGTCGACGACGTAGAGCTTGGTCTTCCCGGCCCCGTGCAGGTACCGGGCTGCGAACGGCCCCTGGTCGACGTCCGTGCCGATGGTCCGGAAGTAGGTGGAGTACGGACGGACGCGGGTGCCGGACGCCCAGTCGGGTCCCAGCGTCAGGGCCGGGTCGGTGTTGCCCGGTGAGACGTTGACGACGCCCGCGCGCGACAGCGCCGGCACCAGGGTGCGGGCGACGGCGGAGTTGAGCGGGCCGACCACCCCCACCAGTTTGTCGTCGGACACGAGTCGGGCGGCGTTGGCCGCGCCCTTGGCGGGGTCGGCCTCGTCGTCCACGGCCGTGATCTCGAAGGTCACACCGGGAACGTGACCGTTTTCGTTGGCGGTCCTGACCGCCAGTTCGGCGGAGTTCCTGATGCCGGCGCCCATCGAGGAGAGCCCGCCGCTGAGTGGCGCGTCCACCCCGATCCTCACCGTGACCGAAGACGCCGCCCCGCTGCTCCCCGCCCGGCCGCCGCTCCGGGCATCGTCGTCGCGGGTGAGGGACCAGGTCAGGAGGGATCCCGTGGCGAGTACGGCGAGTGCCGTGCCCAGGACCGCGGAGCGCCGGGTGAGGCCCCGGCCTCCCGCGGACACCTCGTCTCCCCGGTCTGATGGAGCCGTCGGGCCGAGGGTGCGCCGCTGTTCGTCCGGGTTCACCACGATGAGCGGGGCCGTCGGCCGGCCCGGCACGGGGTGAGGCGAGGGGACGGCGTCGGACCCGGAGAGGTCCGGGACCGTGGGGGTCGGCACGGACGACGGCGACGGCGACGAGGGAGGCTGCTTCGGCATCGTCGGGGCCGAGGACTCCGGCGCCGGCGTCTTCGGGGTCGGCTTTTGCGGGGTCGGCATCGTCGGGGCGGTCATCAGTACGCCCCTGAGCATCTCGGCTGCTTCCGGGGCGCCCACGCGTCGTGCCGGGTCCTTGGTGAGGAGGGCGTCCAGCACGGGCGCGAGCGGGCCGGCGTGGACCGGCGGCCGGTGCGGGCGGGTGAACACGGCCACGGCGAGGGCGTGGAGACCCTCCGCCTCGAACGGGGGGTGCCCCTCGACGGCGTGGTACAGGGTGGCGCCGAGCGCCCACAGGTCGTTCGCCGGCGTCGGGCGCTTGCCGTCCAGCTGCTCCGGCGGCATGTACTGCGGCGTGCCGATGACGATCCCGCTGTGGCTCAGCTTGGTCGTGGCGTCCGCGAGGTGGGCGATGCCGAAGTCGGTGAGGACGACACGGTCCTTGGCCAGGAGCACGTTGTCCGGCTTGATGTCGCGGTGGACGATCCGCGCCTCGTGCGCCGCGGTCAGCGCGTCGAGGACGGCGGCGCCGATCTCGGCCACACGCCGTACGGGCAGCCGTCCCTGGCTGCCGATCGCGGCGGCCAGTGACTGGCCGCGGACCAGCTCCATGACGATGACCGGGGCGCCGCGATGCTCCACGACGTCATGGACGGTGATGACTCCCGGATGGCTGAGAGTGACCGCCGCGCGCGCCTCGCCCGTGAACCGCCGCAGCAGCGACTCGCGGGCGTCGTCGTCCATTCCCGGTGGGAAGAGGATTTCCTTGACGGCGACTTCGCGCCCGAAGAGTTGCTGGTCAAGACCGCGCCAGACCCGGCCCATGCCGCCTTGGCCGATACGTTCGACCAGTTGGTACCGGCCGGCGATGAGTTCGTGGTTCTGCTCGGTCACGTGCTCACTCTAGGTCCTGATGGGCCGACCAGGTGACCGAAAGGCGACTCGGTCCGGGCCGGCTCGCCGCCCGGCCGGGCTCCTGCGATGCGCGCTTCCCGACACGCGCGCCGGTGCTACGGCAGGGCCGCGTGCCCAGTGCCCGGTGCCCGGTGCTCAAGGAAAGGGTGACTACTGCGAGGTGGACCCCTGCACGGAGCGGAGCACGAGCAAGGTGATCTCGCTGGGGGCGAAGACACGGAAGGGAGGGCCCCAGAAGCCGGTGCCGCGGCTGGTGTAGAGGAGGGTGCGGGCGCCGTGGCGGCTGAGGCCGGCGACGGCGGGCTGGTCGAGCCGGACCAGGTAGTGGAAGGGCCAGATCTGGCCGCCGTGGGTGTGGCCGGAGAGCTGGAGGTCGATCCCGTGGGCCGCCGCCCGGTCGACGAACGTGGGCTGATGCGCGAGCAGCAGGACGGGCAGGCCGGGATCGGCGCCCTGGAGGGCTCCGGCGAGGTGGGCACGGTGACCCGCCAGCCCGGAGGACTCGGCGGTGACGTCGTCGACACCTGCGACCACGAGGGTGTCACCGCCGCGTTCGAGCAGCAGGTGCCGGTTGCGCAGCGGCTCCCAACCGAGCTCGTCCATCAGGTCGACCCAGCCCTGAGCCTCGCTGTAGTACTCGTGGTTGCCGGTGACGTAGACCTTGGCCCGCGTCGCCTGCACGGTGCCCAGGGGAGCGGCCTGGGCGCGACGGCGGTCGGCCGTGCCGTCCGCGATGTCACCGGTGTGGCACACCAGATCGGCTTCCAGGCTGTTGACCGTCTCGCAGACCCGTGCCGACCAGCGGGCGCGGTCGAGCGGACCGTAGTGGGTGTCGGTGATCAGAACGACGCGGGTGCCGTCCAGTCCGGCTCCCAGACGCGGGAGCGGCACATCGAGCCGGCGCACGCGCGGCACGCGTCGGGCCTCGGCGTACCCCCATGCGAGCAGTACCGCCGCTGTGCCGAGGACGGCCCAGGTGACGATGCGCGCCCGGCCCTGGCCGTCACCGACACCGGCCACGGCCAGGACGAGCCGCAGCGTGACGCCGAGCAGAACGGACCAGGTGAACAGGACCCAGATGCCGCCCAGCAGCGTGTCCCCGACGATGGCCGCCCGGTCCTGCTGGCGACGACCGTGGCCGCGCGCCATCGCGAGCGGCATGCCGACCAGGCCGAGGACGAAGAGCGCGGTGCCCGTCAGGGTGACGGGGAGCGGCCAGTGCTGACCCGTGTGGAGGAGGACCCAGCACGGCACGGCCCACAGCAGGAGGGGGGCGATCAAGGGGAGGTAGCGCATCAGGCGATGCAACCGGCTCCGTGACGCCTCTGGCGCCTCCTGGGCGGCGGATCGGGTGTTGCTGATCTCTGTCACGCTTCCCTCCTGAGATTCTGTGCGGCGGACCGTGCGAGTGGTGGAGTCGGTCCATTGTCCGCCGTGGGGGACCGGGCGACCCACCCGCTGCGCAGGTCGTGGGTCCGACTCACGTGTGGTCGTCGCCGGCGGCGAAGACGGTGTGGGCGGCCTGGAAGAGCCGGGTGCAGCGCCGGGTCATGGCCTCGGGTGACTGGTCGGGGTGCTCGATCCACCACCGGACCAGAGCGGTGCACAGGCCGCGCCAGGCGTAGGTGAGGGCGTCGGCGTCCAGTGGGTCGGTGGCTCCGGCCGTACGCAGGAGTTCGGCGGTGCCGGTCGCGGCGAGGCCGTCGATGGCGTCGCGGTGGTGGGCGGCGCGCAGGGCGGCGTCGCTGCCGGGCGGCAGTGTGGGGTCGTAGAGGACGAACCAGGCCCTGCGCTGTCCGTCGAGTGCGGTGAAGAGGGCGTTCAGGACGCGCACGGGGGTGGGGTGCGCGTCGGTGTCGTGTCCGGCCATGGCGGTGCGGACGGCGTCCAGCAGCCGGTCGCCGATCGGTTCGAGGCAGGCGAGGTAGAGGCCCTGCTTGCTGCCGAAGTACTGGTGCAGCAGCGGCTTGGTGACGCCGACCCGTACGGCGATGGCCGCCACGGTGGTCGCTTCGTACCCATGGCGGCCGAACTCCTCGGTGGCCGCGGCCAGGATCTGTTGTTCGCGATCGGCTCTCGGCACGCCCTTGGTGCCGGCCTTGGAGGAGGGCGTTGTCATGGAACGAGATCTTACCTTAAGGTAATTTACCACTGAGTAAGTTCCATCGGACCCCAACTGGGAGCACTCTCATGTCTGCGATCCCATCTGTGTCCCGCTCCGCCCGCACCCGCTCCTGGTGGGGGTGGGGCTACACCGACGCCCACCCCGACGACGCCGAGTGCGCCGCGATGGGGGCTCTGCTTCCGGGCACCCTGACCCGCCCGCTGCCCGTACCCCGCATCGCCGATCTGACCGTCGACCGACCCGCCGTGACGCCCCCGCCCTCCCTGGCGCACCTGACCACCGGCGACCCGCGGGCGCGCGCCGCCCACGCCATGGGCAAGGCCTACCGCGACGTCATCCGGGCCCTTCGCGCCCGTCCCGGCCGACTCCCCGACCTCGTCGCCCACCCGACCGGCGACCAGGAGGTGGCCGACCTGCTGGACTGGGCCGGCGAGCACGACGTGGCCGTCGTGCCCTTCGGCGGCGGCTCCTCGGTGGTCGGCGGCGTGGAGTACCGCGGCGATGCCCACCGCGCCGTGCTGTCGCTCGACCTGACCTCGATGGACCGCGTACTGGAGATCGACACCGACGGCCGCTCGGCTCGCATCCAGGCAGGAGCCCTCGGCCCTGTGCTGGAAGAGCAGTTGCGGCCCCACGGCCTGACCCTGCGCCACTTCCCGCAGAGTTTCGAGTTCTCCACCCTCGGCGGCTGGCTCGCCACGCGGGCCGGCGGCCACTACGCCACCGGCCGCACCCACATCGACGACTTCGTGCAGTCCCTGCGTGTGATCACACCCGCCGGAGCCGGTTCGTCCTGGCGCCTGCCCGCCTCCGGCGCCGGCCCGTCACCCGACCGGCTCTTCCTCGGATCCGAGGGCGCGCTCGGCGTCATCACCGAGGCATGGATGCGCGTGCAGGAACGCCCCCGCCGCAAAGCCTCCGCGTCCGTGGCCTTCACCGACTTCCACCGCGCGCTCGACGCCGTGCGCGCCATCGCCCAGACCGACCTCGCCCCGGCCAACTGCCGCCTGCTCGACGCCGGCGAAGCCCTTTTCTCCGGCGCCTCCCACGACGGCTCCTCGGTTCTGGTCCTGGGCTTCGAATCCGCCACCGGCCCCGTCGGCGACCGCCTCGCGAGCGCGGTGGACCTGGCCCGCGCCCACGGCGGCCGAGCCGAGACGCCCCCGGCGGACGGTGACGCCTCGGCCGGCTCGGCCGTGGGCGCCTGGCGTTCGGCGTTCCTGCGCATGCCCTACCTGCGTGACGGCCTGGCCCGCATGGGCGCCGTCGTCGAGACCTTCGAGACGGCCGCCACCTGGGACAGGATCCCCGCCTTGATCGAGGCCGTCCGTACCGAGGTGGGCGCCGCCGCACGGAAGATCACGGGACACCCGGCCACCGTCAACTGCCGCCTGACCCACGTCTACCCCGACGGGGCCGCCCCCTACTTCACCGTGGCCGTCGCCGGCCGGCCCGGCGACGAGGTCGAGGTCTGGGACGACATCAAGGCCGTCGCCGGCGAGATCCTGCACCGCCACCGTGCCACGATCACGCACCACCACGCCGTCGGCCGCGACCACCGCGCCGGCTACGACCTCCAACGCCCGGAGCCCTTCGCGCTGGCACTGCGCGCGGCCAAGGACGCCCTGGACCCCTGCCGCATCCTGAATCCCGGCGTGCTGCTCGACTGACGGGACCGGGTGGCGGGACGGCGGAGGGGCCGTGCTGCCGTGTGTGCTTCGTCCTCGGGGCCCACGGGGGCGGCGGCCGGCAGCCGGCGCCGCGGTTCGCCGCCGTGCAGCCGTCCCCGACATTGGAGTGGCCCGGGGCAGGTGGGGCGGCGTGGTTCCCGCATCTCCCGGCGCCACTTCCTATGGTCGGCGCAGGTACGGCAGTGGGCCGGCCGCTCGGACCCGATGGGGAGTCATGGTACGTACGACGGCCAGACCCGGAACGGCGACGCCCGCGCCCTCGAAGGGACGCGCCACGCGCCGGTGGGCCCGCCGACTCGCTGCCGCGGTGGGCCTCGCGGCCCTGTGCGCGCTGCCCGCGACGACGGCGGGCGCGACCCCGTCGCAGGACGGCCGGACCTCTGCACACGCGCCCCTGTACGTGTCCGACTACGGTGGCAACCGGGTCGTCGCCCTGCCCACGAGAGGCGGCGACCAGACGCCCGTGCCCTTCGAGGGCCTCGTACGGCCCACGGGCATGGTCTGGGACACGTCGGGTCGCCTCTACGTCTCGGACACCGGCAACAACCGCGTGGTCGTGAGAGCGGCGTACGGGGGTGCCCAGTCCACCGTCCCCACCGACGGCTTGTCGCGCCCCCTGGGGCTCGCCCTCGACCGCGCCGGGAATCTCTACGTCGCCGACAGCTTCAACGACCGCGTCGTGAAGGTGTCCGTGGCGACCGGGACCCAGACGACCGTACCGACCGCGGGCCTGCTGCACCCTTGGGGACTGGCGCTGGACGCCGCCGGGAACCTGTACGTCTCCGACTTCGTCAACGACCGCGTCGTCAAGGTGGCCGGTGACGGGAGCGGCCAGTCCACGGTCCCCGCCCTCGGCCTCTCGCAGCCGACCGGCCTGGCACTGAGCGCCACGGGGGACCTCTACATCGCCGACAGCGGCAACAACCGCGTGGTCAGGATCGCGGCCGGCGGCGGCCAGACCACCGTCCCCACCACAGGTCTCAGCGATCCGCTCGGCCTCGCCCTCGACGGCTGCGGCGGCCTGTACATCGCCGACGGCTTCAACAACCGGGTGATCAGGGTCCGGGAGACGGGGGGTGGCCAGACCACCCTCCCGGCCACCGGCCTGAACACGCCGACGGGCCTGGCCTTCCCGCCGACGGGCACCCGCCCCTGAACCGCCACGATCCCGCGCCTCAGGGCGGCGACAGGGTCTCAGTTCCGGGCGTTCAGTTCCGCGACGATCGAGGCCGGCGTGTGGCCGCTGCTGTCGGACACCCGGTGGAAGTCGACCGAGACGAAGTTCGGGTCGCGACCGCCGGCCGCCGGGCGGCACTGCCGGTCGATGCGGTCACGCAGCTTGGTCCCGTTGTCGAGGGCGGCGTTGATGGCCGTGGGCACGTTCCGGTGGTGGCTCATGGTGAAGAGCCGCCGGAAGCCCGGTTCCTGACGGTCCAGCGGCACGTCGGACCACCGGCTGACGCAGGAGACGTCGTTGCCGAGGTCTCCGAGGCTCCAGTAGTTGCTGACGGTCCAGGCCTTGTCGTGCATGACCCCCAGGTGTTCACGGCCGGGCGCGTCGCTGAAGATCAGCAGGCGCTTCCCGGAGCCGACGAGGTCGGTCATCCTCGGCCACCCCTGCTGGCGCACGTTCCATGCGTCGGGCCGGAAGAGCAGCTGGTCGAGGCCGCGTACCCGGCCGAGTGAGTCGGCGAGCTGCTGGGCGCTGACGTAGTCCTCCAGGAAGACGGTCACGACTTCCTGGGGGTTCGCCGCGAGGAAGTCCACCACGGTCTGCACGCCGCTCTGGAGGGACTGCCGGGGCAGTGCGTACGTGACCCCTGCGAAGGTCTTGCACTCGCCGTGGCAGAGGTACGCGTCGCTCGGGTAGCAGTCGCTGCCGAAGCTGATGACGCAGAGCCACGTGCTGCGCTCGTACCAATGGGTGTCCAGGCTGAGGCCGCGCACTCCGTTGTCGAGCTGGTGGCGTACGGACTCGGACTGGGACACCGAACTCCAGCGGGAGTCCTCGTAGTTGGTGAACGCGTTGTGGGTGCCGAGGAAGGTGACCTCGTCGAGCCGCCGGTCCCCCCAGCGTGCCCGCGCCTGGGCCACGGCCGTGTCGTTCGCGTCCGCCGCCACCGCGAACGCGCGGGTCGACGCAGCGGGCGGTGCGGCACTGGCCAGGGCCGGTATTCCGAGGAGGCTCGCCAGAAGGAGGAGGACCACGGAAAGTCGTCCGGCTCTCCGCGACGAAGCGGTCCCGGCCGAGGGCGGCCCGAACCGTGGGCCCGCGCCTGGGCGGGCACCCCGAGGTGACATGTCCATGATTGGCATGCGGGGGAGCGTATCGGTTCGCCGGTCGATCCGGTCCCGTCGGGAACGCAATGGCCGGAATTCCTGTCGTGTCCGCACGTGATCGTGTCCGCACGTGATCGTGGCCGACGACGAGCGCGGTCCCTCGGCACGTTTCGTGTCGGGCTTCTCGGTCAGACGCGTGAGTGGAGTCGTTCGGCGATCGGAGCGAAGGAGAGGGCTGTCATGTCGAAGGTGTCGCATCTGCCCGGACGGGCGGAGCATCAGTGGGACTGGCAGAGGGCGGCCGCGTGCCGCGGCCTGGGTACCGAGGTGTTCTTCCACCCGGAGGGCGAGCGAGGCAAGAGCCGGGCGATGCGGGAGGAGTCCGCCAAAGCCGTGTGCGACCGATGCCCCGTACAGGCCCGGTGTCTGGAACACGCCGTCAGCGTGGGCGAGCCGTACGGAGTCTGGGGCGGTCGTACGGTGAACGAGCGCCAGGAGTCCGAAGGGACCGACGCCGCCGCGGCGTAGCCGGACCCGGCGACGTCGCGACGGTCATCCGTCGCCGCGGGTGGCCCGCCGTGCGTCCCACCGGTCGCGGAGGGACGGAAGGCGCCGACGTTCACTGCGCTCGCGGACCCGGCGGTCCAGCTCCTCCATCAGCCGGTGGCCCCGGTGCTCGGGGTCGAGTTCGTCGAGGATCCGGTCGACCTCGGTGAGCAGCGCCCCGTACAGCTGCCAACTGCCGGGATCGGCGAGGGCGAGGGCGAGGAGCCGGTCGGCGGCGCGATCTCTGCAGGTCCTGGCCGCCCGCAGCTCGGCCGCAAGCCGGGTCTCCGCGGCCTGGGCGTCCTCGCTGCCCCGCGTGGTGACCAGGACGGCGAAGCTGACGAGGGCGTCGGCGGTGTACCGGGCGGTCTCCCGGATGGCCGGGGCGGCCCCCTCGGGCAGCAGCTGGTGCCCGCCGCGGTGCTTGGCCAGGTCGGTGAGGGTGCGGGCGAGGACCCGCAGGACGACGGCGCAGATCTCCAGGGTGTCGAGGCCGGTGCGCAGCACCACCCGGTGCAGGAGGCCCTCCTTGATGCGGGGGTTGAAGCGCAGGCTGTCCTCTGCGGTGCGCAGTGCCCCGTCGACGTCGGCGACGTCGTTGTCGAGGCGGCGGGCCTCGTGGAGGCGGCTGGCGGCCTGCTCGACGGGGGGTGCGCCGGTGAACTCGTCCGCCACGTCGAGGAGCAGCAGCCGCATCCGCCGGGCGAGGTCCTCGATGGAGTCGCCTGCGGTGTCGACCCAGACGGGCGGTGCGAGGAGCAGGTTGAAGAGCATGCCGACGACGGCGCCGATGAGGGTCTCCAGGACGCGGTCCCATGCGGTGTCGGAGACCTGGGTGACGCCCAGGACGAGCATGGCGCTGATCGCGACCTCGGGGATGAACTCCTCGACCCTGACGAGCCGGCCGACGAGCAGCGAGGCGAGGATCACGAGGGCGAGGCTCCACCAGGAGAGGCCGACGACGACGCTGAACGCGATGGCGATGAGGACGCCGACGACG
The DNA here is from genome assembly GCF_043080005.1 of Streptomyces sp. NPDC015130. Classification (NCBI taxonomy): domain Bacteria; kingdom Bacillati; phylum Actinomycetota; class Actinomycetes; order Kitasatosporales; family Streptomycetaceae; genus Streptomyces; species Streptomyces sp. NPDC015130. Next base: position 337,358 of record NZ_JBIBVC010000004.1, read on the forward strand.
ACCGAGGTTACCCGACGCAGACTGGTGGTCACGGTGGAGTAGAGCGTGACCTGGACGACGAGGAGGGCGGTGAGGGGTGCGGTGAGGGGGACCGGTTCACTGCTGAGCCAGAGGGCGACGACGTAGCTGAGCGTGGCAGCCACCGTGGACCGCATCGTCTGGACGACGAAGGGATCGCGCCGGAGACGCGTGAGCAGCCCGTCGCCCTGGTCGTGCCGTCCTCTGCCGCGTGCCACGCCGCACCTCGTCCCGTCGCCGTCCCGCCAGGGCCGTCTGGACGACTGCCTGCCCGGACGGCCCCGGGCTCAAGCGCGGGTACGCCCGGCCGGGCGAGGGATCACCTCCGCTTCGGGGACGGGCGGCTCGGAAAAGGACAAGGGCCGTCAAGGCGGTGCCGCGACGGGCCTGGGGTTCCGGCACGCAGCGCCGTACCTGGAGGGTGTGGGTTCCGTCCTTGGGCGGGGTGACGGTCAGGGCCTTGGTGGTGGTGCCCCCGGTGGCGACCTTGGTCCAGGTCACTCCGTCGAGGGACCATTCGAGCCATTCGTGGTCGGTGCCGTTCGGGGTGACGGTGAAGGTGCCGGCCTGTCCCGCGCCCTTGACCCACGTGCCCGACGGGTAGTCGGTGGAGGCGATCCCGGGGGGTGCGGAGGGTGCGGAGGTGTCGACCGTGAAGGTCTTCCACTCCGACCAGCCCAGGTTGTAGTGCGTGCCGTCGTACGGGCTGCTGCGGAACCTGTACGTCTTGCCGTTGGCCGGCACACCCGCCGGCACGACGACCGGGGCGGGCTGTCCGGACGGCACGAAAGCCGACCGCAGGACCGCGCCGACCTGGGTGTCGGTTGTGGCGTCGAAGATCTGGTACGCGCCCTGGACCTTGTCGCCGTTGGGGTCGACGAACGTGTCGCGCAGGGTCGGCGTCGCGGTGTTGACGACATAGGCGCCGGAATAGGAGAAGTACGGCGGACCTGCCTCCTGCTGCGTGCCCGTGCGGGGCCGGTAGTTGTGGGTGACGACCAGTTTCGGCGGGTTGGTGGCGGCGTTGGCGGAGTGGAAGTTCCACAGCGACAGCTTCGCGTCCATCACCAGGGCGTCGGCGATGGGCGCGGTTCCAGCTGACGAAGGAGCGCGCGGTGCGGTAGGTGCCGTCGGCGTTCTTCGTGCCGGGGTTGCCCAGGTCGAGTTCGACGTCGTTGGACCAGTCGACCGTCGTGCCCTGCTGGACGTAGGTGTCGAAGACGTTCGACAGTGCGGACGTGGACGGGTCGACCGTCACCGGGTACTTCGTCGCCGGATCGGCGAGGAAGTCGCCGTCCGGGGCGAGCACGAGGTCGATGCCACCCTTGGCCTTGACGACCTTCATGGCGACCCGGACCTGGCGTGTGTGCTCGCCGGAGACGGGGTCGACGGTCGCGTCCCACATCACCGGGGCGGGCATGACCGCGGTCTTCCGGGACTTCCTGTCGGTGAAGAGCACGCTGCCGTCGGGCTGCTGCTCCGCCTTCAGGCCCTTGGCCTTCAGCGGCAGGGTGTACGAGAAGCCGGCCTCGGGCCGGGCCTTGATGTCGACGAACTGCTCGAAGCCCGTACGGGTCGCCTCGACGACCACGTCGGCGCCGGGCACCGCGTCGACGTAGGTCGCACGAATGCCGTCGAGCTTCGGTGCGGGCAGACCGCCCCGCCACTGGAGGGTGATCTGCTCCTCGCCCTGGCCGAGGGTGACCAGGTCGGTGGCCGGTGCGGACCGCGCCGCGAGGAGGGAGCGCGCGGGCGATCCGGTCCTGCCCGCCAGGGTCAGACCCTCCGGATGGGCCTTGGGGGCGACGGAACCGTCCGCCTGCGCGGCGAGGTCGACGTCCACATCGCGCCAGGAACCCGTGACCGCGTCCTTGAACCGGACCGGCCCGGCCGACAGTTCGGTGGTGAGGGAGCCGTCCTGGTCGGCCCAGGTGGTCGACGTCTCGGTCCGCTCCGAGAGCGCCTCCACCCGTCGGCCCGACAGCCGCGCGGCGACACGCGCGGAGGGGATGTCCGCCGCCTGCGTGGCGGCGGATCTGTCGGGGGTGGCCGCCGCCGGGAGCGGCGCGGCTGCCGCCTCGGCGCCGGTGAGGAGCGTGAGGGACAGGGCGAGGGCGAGGCTTCCCGCTATGCAGCCGGAAGCCCTTTCGCGCCAGATGCGTCTGCGTCTTGATGGCGCAGACATACCGAGCAACGCGATTATTCGATCTCCAGTTCGATTATGTGGGTGCATGGGTGGGCTGTGGTGGACATGGATGTGCCGCCGTGGGCGAGCAGAGGGCGTGTCGACCGCCGGAAGGGGCGTCGACCGCCAGGAGGGGTGTCGACCACTCCGCCCTCTGCTCGCCCGGGCGGCCGCGGGTCAGACCGCGGGGGGTACGACGGGCTGGGACTGGGTGGCGCAGTGGATGCCGCCGCCTCCGGAGGCGATGCTGTCGATCTTGACCTGGACGACGGTCCGGCCGGGGTACGCGGCCCGCAGGATGTCGTACGCCGTGTTGTCGGCGTAGCTGTCACCGAACTGGGGCACGAGGAGGGCGCCGTTCACGGTGTAGTAGTTGGTGTAGCTGGACAGGAAGTCCGTGCCCCTCCCTCGGATGTAGCGGCGGTCGGGGCCGGGGAGTTCCGTGATCTCCAGGCGGCGTCCCTGGGCGTCGGTGGCGCTCTGGAGCACCTTCTTGGTCTCGTTGTAGACGGCGACCCACTTGCTGCTGGCGCCGGGGCCGGGCTGGTCGAGGATCACCTTGCCGGGCGCGACGAAGCGTGCGAGGCAGTCGATGTGGCAGTCCGTGATGTCCTGGCCGGCGAGGCCCGGGACCCAGATGACCTTGTCCGCGCCGAGGGCCCACTTCATCGACTGCTCGACCTGGTGCTGGGTCATGCCCGGGTTCCGGTTGCTGTTGACCATGGAGCTGACCGTCGCCATCAGGGTGCCGTGGCCGTCGGCCTCCAGCGAACCGCCCTCCCCGACGAACGGGGCCTGGATCCTGTTGACCCCGTACTGGCCCAGGAGCGTCGTGGCCGCCGCGGCGTCATTGGCGAAGGGCTGGTAGTAGCTCGTGCCGGTCTTGCCCCACCCGTTGAAGTTGGTGTCCACGCCGGCGACGGCGCCGGGCGCGACGACGAAGGTGGGGCCGAAGTCACGGATCCACAGGTCGTCGACGGGGATCTCGACGACCTCGATGCCGTGGTACGCGCCGGGGCCGCAGATGTAGCGGGCGTCGGCGGCCTGCGAGGGGCGTGCCAGGACGACGACCGGCTCGAAGCGGGAGATGGCGTACGCGATGCGCGCGATGTCGTCGCGGACGCCCCCGAGCTGCGTGGACCAGACCGACGACAGTGCGGGCCAGGCCATGAAGGTCCGCACGTGGGGGTCGGTCTCCGCGGGGATCCGCAGCGTGGTGCCCGATGCGGCGGTGGCCGCGACGGCGGCCGTGGGCATCGTGGCGCCGAGGGCGGCGAGGGGCACGGCCGTCGCGCCGAACTGGAGAAGCCTGCGTCGGGACGTGAGGGGTGACGTGGACATACGGGCTCCCTTGAAGAGGGCTGGCTTGATTGCGTCGCCCATCCTGTCCTTAACTGAAAATTCAGTCAAGATCGTTCACGCAGGTCGCTGCTGCGAGCTCGATCCGGCCTACGCGCCGCAAGATCGAGGACGGCCGACCACTGCGAAAGTCGCACGACCCGACTGACTTTTCAGTCTGGACAGAGATGGTGCCTGAACGGCCGTGTCTCCCGCGCCGTTCCCACGATTCGCGGCGGACAACACGCACCTTGTTCAAGAGCGGCCGGGGCCCAGTGCACGCGACTTGCCGCCGCCCGGGGCGCTTCCCGCCGCTGCTTCACCGTCGAACCGCCGCGTCGGCGGCGATCCCGAGCCCACGATCGGAGAACCCCCACATGGCCGACCTTCCCTCCCGCCGCTCCGCCCTGCGCGTACTCGCGGGATTCGGCGCGTTCGCCCTCGGCGCGACGGCGTGCGGCTCGGGCGACTCCGGCGAGCCGGACCGCCCGGCCGGTACCGCCACCACCGGGCAGGCCGTGCCTGCGGACGAGGACCGGCGCATGCCGGCCGAGTGGGAGAGCCACGCGCGCACCTTCATGTCGTGGCCGGCGCTCGAGTCCGTCTGGGAGGACGACCTCCCCTTCGTACGCGAGGACATCGCGCGGGTCGCCCGCGCCATCTCGGAGTACGAGTACGTCGTGATGATGGCACGGCCGGCGCAGCGGGCGGGCGCCCAGAAGGCCTGCGGATCCGGCGTCGAGGTCATCGACATGCCCGTCGACGACCTGTGGGCCCGCGACACCGTCCCGGTCTTCGTCGAGCAGGACGGGAAGCTCGAGGGAGTCGACTTCAACTTCAACGGCTGGGGCGACAAGCAGACCCACGACAACGACGCCCTGGTCGGTCGGCTTCTGCTCCGCAAGTACGGGATCCCGCGCATCCAGGCGCCCCTCGTGGCCGAGGGCGGCTCCTTCGAGACGGACGGCGAGCGAACGCTCCTGATCACCGAGAGCTCGATCGTCAACGACAACCGCAACCCCGGCAAGTCCCGCGCCCAGATCGAGACCGAGCTCAAGGAACTCCTGGGCATGGAGAAGGTGATCTGGCTGAAGGGCGTGCGCGGCGAGGACATCACCGACGCCCACGTCGACAGCCTCGTGCGTTACACGGCACCCGGCGTGGTCCTCCTGGACCGGGCCTTCCCGGGGACTCCGCCGGACTCCTGGTCACGCTCCTCGGACCAGGCCATGACGGTGCTCAGCGAGGCGACCGACGCCCAGGGCCGGGAGTTCGAGATCATCGACCTCCCGCAGCCCGACCCCGACCTGATCACCGGCTACACCGACGCCTTCCTGTCGACCTACGCCAACTTCTACGTCGGGAACGACGCGGTGTACCTCCCGAAGTTCGGCGACAAGGCGGCGGACGACCGGGCGCGCGGCATCCTCCAGGAGCAGTTCGCGACGCGGGAGATCGTCCAGCTGAGCATCGACACCATCGCCACCGGAGGCGGCGGGATCCACTGCGCCACCCACGAGCAGCCCGGCAAGCCGATCGAGTAGGCAGACACGGAGAGAGGAGCTCAGTCGCTCGTCGCCCCGTCCGTCCGCTCCCGGAGGAAGTCGGGCATGGCCGTTGTGGCGGGCGTACTCCTGGATCATCAGCACGTAGATCCAGCGCAGGCTGAGGAAGACCCGGCGAGAGGACACGAAGGTCTCGTCGAGGCCGCGCCCGGCCACTGCCGCGTCGCACGCGTCGAGCCCGGTCCGAAACACCGCGAAATCTCGCTCGGCGTCGGCTGGGTGCACTCCGTCGAGTCCCTCGTTGCCGTCCGACGGGCCCGTGAAGTCATCGCCGACGTCCTCACCTGCGAAGCTTCGTCGGAACCGCCATCGCTCCACCTCCGCCATGTGCCGTCGGACCCACCCTGCCCCGCCATGGGGGAGGGTTCAAGCAGGCGAAGCGGCAACGGTCAGGCCGGCCTGGGCGATTGCGGGGCGTAGGAGGTGCGGGCCTCACGGCCGCCGGCGGGCCTCCTGTGCACGGATGAACAGTTCCTCGTTGACGGCTCTGCCGGCCACCATGCGCACGAACGCGGAGCCGAAGCAGATGACGAGGAACAGGATGGCTGCAGGGAAGACCTCGGCGGCCGAGAAGACCAGTGCGGCCAGGAACGCGCCGAAGGCCGTCCAGCTCGCCGTCCGCCAGGTGCGGTCCTTCTGCTTCAGCTGCTCGTCGTCGAGTCTGGGCATGCGGGCGTCCTTTCCGGGCGGGTGCGGGTCCTTGCGTCACGGGCAGGAGAGGGCGAGGGCCTCACTGCGTGGTGCCCTCGTCGTGCAGGAGACGGGTGATCTCGTCGAGTCTGTCCAGGCCCGCCTGGACGGCCTCGAGTTCGTCGCCGAGGGCCGTCAGGTCGAGCGGGCGGGTGCCCGCTTCGTCGGCGGCTCTGAGGGAGACCAGCATGGAGCCGCGTTCGGCGGCCGCTTCCAGGCGCAGGGCCGTGGTCTCCAGGGTCGCGGTCATGTGGTCCCTGAGGTCCGCGAGGCGGGTCAGGGAGTCCCGCCGCTCGGCGACGGCGCGCGCGGAGGCGAGTTTGGCCTCCCGGACCGGGCCGGGGGCAGCCGCGGTGGCCTCCTTCTTCAGCCGGTGCTCGTCGCGCCGCAGGGCCTCACGGTCGGTGCCCGCGGTCGTGGCGTCGATGACGCCCACGGCGGCCGCGCGGGCGCGCAGCTGGTCCACCGCGGAGCGGATGTTCTCGGAGGCGTTCGCGAGGGCCTGGGCGAGGGTCGGGTCGGTGGCGTCACGGCGGTGGCGGTCCAGTTTGGCCGACGCGGCGGACGCCCGGGTCAGCCAGGGGCGTGTGTCGGCCGGCAGCGGCCGGTGACCGCCGAGCGGCGGCTCCGCCGAGGGCGCGGCGCCCCTGGCGGACCACGACTCGCCCGGTGCCGGTGGCGGCTCCTGGGCCTCGGGCGAGGCGCCGTCGAGGTGGCTCACCGCCGTGTGGGTGCCCCACGTCAGGACGGCGATCGTGAAGCCGATCAGGGGGACGGTCCAGAGCGCGGCTCCGGCCAGGGCGGCCGTCGCCGCTCCGGCCGCGCCCAGGAAGGCTCCCGCGGCGGCGGCGACGGACCGGTGGTTCTGGACGCGTCCGGTCATGGTGATCATTCCGTTCGGGATGTCAGAAGTTACTGATGACGGAGCGCATCACCTTGTCGATGACGGCAGGGTCGCGGGCGTCGTAGGCGTCCGCCTTGGAGGCCTTGGCGATCTTCTGCAGGACGGTGAAGTCGGCCTGCTCGCTGAAGGCGACGGTGAAGACGCGGACGGAGCGCTCCAGGTTCTTCGCGTCGATGTCGCGCAGCAGGGCGTCGAGGTCGTTGTCGGCCGGGTATTCGTTCCTGCCGTCCGTGAGCAGGACGACGGCGTTGATCCGGTCGGTGTCGAGCTCGGCGAGCACGGCGCGCTGCGCTGCGCGGACGGTCGAGTAGAGCGCGGTGCCGCCCTCCGCGTGCAGTCCGTCGATGGCTCGGACGAGCCCCGTCTTCCCGTCGGCTATGCGGCGTGGTGGGAGGATCCGGCGGTACGGCTCCGCCTGCCCTGCGGTCTCGGTGGAGAAGGCCCACAGTCCGACCTCGTCGTCGGGGTGGTACAGGTCGAGCGCCTTGACGGCTGCGGACTTCGCCGCCTCCAGTCGGCTGCGTCCCTCGCCGGCCGGCTGGTTCATGGACCCGGACACATCCATGATCATGACGACGCGGGCCTTCTTGCGGAGGTCGTCCCAGCTGTCGAGGATCCGTCCCAGGACGGCGGGGGCCGGCGGGTCGATCAGGGTGAGCTTCTCCGCGGGCCGCAGTCCGACCGAGGCCGCCAGCTCCGCGCCCGCCGTGCCTTCGTGGTCGCGGAACCCGAGCTGCTGAAAGCGCCTCTGCTGGGACTTCTCCAGGAGGAAGTCCCGGAAGTCGGCGGCCGCCGCCTTCTGCGGGTCCGTGGCGGAGGGCAGCACGATGAACGGGTGGTCCATCATGAGCGTGCCGTCGGCCGGATGGACGGCCACCAGCGGGACGGCCGGCTTCCGGCCCTTGCCGATGCGTTCCGGATCGCCCGTGGGGCTGCCCTGGTTGTACAGGTGGAGCAGCTGCTCCTGGACGGGCACGGCGCTGGTGTACGAGAGCGCAGTGCCGGCGGCGTCGGCCTCGGCGAGGTTGGACATGTAGACGGTCGCGTCGGAGGCGTAGTGCAGGACCCCGGACTCGACGCCCGCGACGAACTCCCGGGCCTTCGGATCCCGGACGTCGGCCTCCGTCAGATCGCCCGAGCGCCCTGTCGCGGCGTAGAACGCGGCGACGGTGGAGGCGAGACCCGAGGTGGAGGTGCGAGGGTTGTCCTTCCCCAGGTGGAAGGCTCCCCACTCGGGATGCCCGAAAGCACCCCAGCCCTTCTTGGTGAGTGAGAGGACGTCCTTCCAGCCGACCTGCCGGTCCGGCCAGCCCAGTGCCTGCGCCATCGGCCGCGGCATGCCGATGACCAGCGGACTGGTGGCCAGCGACACGGGCTCGGCCACCGTCACGGACCGGTCGGCGGCGGTGGCCTTGCCGGTGAGGAGCGTAAGCCACAGGGACGAACTCGGCGTCCAGGCCTGCGGCTCGGGCATACCGTCACGCTTCGCGTCCCATCCGGCCGCCAGCGCCTCCATCGCCACACCCGAGCTCTGCTCCAGAACCCTCACCTCGGCGCACTGACCCCCGTCGAACTCGCGTCCTGAGCGCCCGTACTCCTCGGCGAGGTCGGCGAGCAGCTCCGCCTTCTCCGTGGACGAGTTCACGGTGAGCCGCACCGAGCAGTCACGTTCCTCGCCCCCCGTCGCGGCCCGGACGCCGAAGAACGTGGCAAGGATCGCCACCAGCCCGACCCCGGCCGTCCACCACAACGCCCTGCCCCGTGATCTGTACGGATCCCTGCTCACTTCCGTCCCCCGTCCTGGCGCGCCCTGCCGCATCGCAACCATGAGTCAGTCGGCAACTCGATTGCACAAAAGGATTGTTGAACGATCCTCACTTGATCGCAACCCCCAGAAACTGATCAACATGCAGTCAGGCCCGGGTACTTCACCCACTCACGCACCGCTCCGGATGGTCGCCCCGCTGCGGTCGGCCGGGAGGATGACATCCCGTCGCTCCTCGTACGCCGTTCGACGGAGAGGGGGCTCGTCCGTGATCACGACGAGCTCCGAACCGCGAACACCGACGATGGGAGCATGACCGAGTCACCGCCCAAAGGCCCCTCGGCGCAGGCAGGTTCGCCACGCTCGACGCCCGCCGCTGCTCCCCTGTCGAAGGCCGCCGCCAAGAACGCGCGCGTCGCCACGGAGGGCAGACTGACACTCCTCGACGTCCTGCGCGGGGCCGCGATCCTCGGCACCCTCATGACCAATGTCTGGATCTTCACCGGCCCCGGCTCCGAGTGGGGCGTGGTGCAGTCCGGTAGCACCGGGGGATCGGGCTTCGGATCGCTTCCGGCCGCGGCCGAGAGCGTCTTCCGGCTCCTCGCGGACGGCAAGTTCCTCTCGATGCTGACCATCCTCTTCGGCGTCGGCCTGGCCATCCAGTACGACTCCGCCACCAGGCGCGGACAGCCCTGGCCCGGCCGCTACCGGTGGCGGGCCCTCTTCCTCTTCGTCGAAGGCACCGTGCACTTCGTGCTCGTCTTCGCCTGGGACGTGCTGATGGGGTACGCGGTCACCGCGCTGGTCGTGGCGCACGTCCTGACCCGCTCCGAACGGGCGCGAGAACGCGTCATGTGGTGGGCGGCCGGACTGCACCTGGCCCTGATGGGTCTGCTGACCGTGGCACTGGCCGCCGCACCCGACGACGGGACGGGCACGACGGATGCCGTGTCCCCGCAGGTCGTCGATCTCTACGCGGAGGGCGGCTACCTGGAGCAGGTCTCCTTCCGGCTGGAGAACATCCTCGCGCTGCGCATCGAGCCGGTCCTCTCCTTCGGTCTTCTCGTCTTCCTCTTCCTCCTCGGCGTACGGCTGCTGCGGGCAGGGGCGTTCGGCGCCGACGACACCGGCCGGCGCATCCGGAGCCGGATGCTCGTCTGGGGCCTGGGACTCGGCATCCCGCTCACCGCGCTGACGGCCGTCGGAGGCGAGGCCTACTTCCTGCTGAGCCGCTACTGCGCGGGGCCGCTGGTCGCCATCGGCTACATCGGTCTGATCGGTGCCGCCATGGACCGTGTGCGCCGCCCCGGCCCCCTCACGGCCGGCCTCACCAACGTCGGCCGCACCGCCCTGTCGGGATACGTCCTCCAGAACGTGCTGTGCGTCGTCGTCTCGTACGGCATCGGACTCGGTCTCGCCGCGCGGCTCGGAGACACGGCCCACCCGTGGTGGGTGATGGGCCTGTGGGCGGCGGTGTGCCTCGTACTCATGGCAGGCTCCACCCTCTGGCTGCGCCGCTTCTCCACCGGCCCCCTGGAATCAGTCCAGAAGTGGGTCCTGCGACGCTGAGCCCGACGGCAGAGGGGCTGCGCGCCGGGAGTTCGGCAGTCTCACTTCGCGAGCTTGCCCTCGGCCGTGACGGCGAACCACGTGTTGCCGACCCCCTGTCCGTCGGTGTCGCCGGGGGTCTTGTCGCCGGTGAACCAGTACAGCGGCCAGCAGTCGATGGTGAGCTGCTCGGTGCCGTCGGGGCGGGTGAGGACGATCAGCTTCTTGGGGTCGATGCCGTCGATGTCGTTCACGTCGACCGGCTTGGCGGGGCGCCACTTGTCCAGGCAGGCGCCCTCGCAGTTGGACTTCATCGGCCAGGCCGTGTCCTTGGTGAAGCGGTAGAGGGTGCGGCCCTTGCCGTCCTGGACGATCCGGCCGAGCTGGTCGTCGTTGCGGAGCGAGAGTGCGGGCAACGGCTTTCCGGTGCCGTTCTCGCCGGCTCCGGGTGCCGTGCTGCCTGCCTTCTTGCCGTCGGGGGTGACGGCGAACCAAGTGCCGCCGACGCCCTGCCCGTTGGCCTGACCGGGAGCGGTGTCCTTGGCGAAGCGGTAGACGGGCCAGCCCGCGATCGTCAGCTGCTTCGTACCGTCGGCCCGGTCCACCGAGCCGGTACGGGACGCCTCGACGTCTCCCGGCCGGGTGCTGCCGGCGGGGACCGGCGGCCAGGCCTTGGCGCAGTCGCCGTCGCAGTTCGAGGCGGAGGGCTCGGCGGTGTCCTTGTCGAAGCGGTACAGCGTGAAGCCGGCCGCGTCCGTCACCACCGCGCCGAGACGGGGGTCCTGACGGACAGCCAAGGAGCCGGCCGCCGTGGCCGCCGCCCCGCCGGAAGGCGTGGTGCCGTAGCCGTCGGACCCGCTGCCGCTTCCCGTCGAGGCGCTCGCGCCGGCCGGGGCCGGACCCGCGGACCCGGCGGGGCTCTCCTGCGGTCCGCAGGCTGTCAGGCCGAGGACGAGTGCCGTTCCGGCCGCGGCGATGGTGAGCTTGTTCAGGTTCGTCATGAGAACACCCCTGTTCGGATACTTCATTGGTATCTGCTGGCATCGGAGACACGTGGCCCGTCAGGGGGTGGGTTCAACGAATCCCGGAGAATTTTCTCGGGGGACGCACGCGAACGCCGGCCGGGCCTGGATGTCAGGACCGGCCGGCGTTCGCGTGCGAACCGCCACGCACGGACGGAGGGGCAGGGATCACGCAGTCAGGGGTACGGTCACGAACCGTTTGCCCTCCTCGTTCTCGACCACGATCTCCCGCACGTCCTCGGGGTCGACCGCCGCCGATCCGTCCAGCGACGCGCCCTTGCCCTCGCCCGGGTGCTCACCGCCCCCCACGACCCAGCTGCCCGCGGTGGTCCGGCTGCCGTCGCGCCCGACCACGACGAGCGTGCAGCGCTCGCCGGGCGGCAGCCCTGTCACCGCCGCGTGCACGCGAACCCAGGCGGCCGCCGGGGTGACCCGTACCGTCATCCGCGTCCCGCTCGCCGGGTCTGTGGCCGAGGCCACCCTTGTGCCCGGCGGCGGGGGCGCCGGTGTCGCGGTGCTCGTGGCCGTCGGCGGGGGAGAGGGTGGCGCCGCGACCGGCGCGCCGCCGTTCCCGGTGACCGTTCCGGCCCAGAAGACCCCGGCCAGCGCCGCGGCCGCCGCCAGGCCGGCCAGGGCCGCGCGCCGCCGTTGCCCTCCCGCGCGTTCGTTCCGCATCTGCCTCAGCGTGCGCTGGAGCATCAGTTCTCCGCCCTGGGGCGGCCCGTCGAGGAACGCCTCGGGCGGTACGTCGCCGAGCGCCGTCTCCAGCTCGTGCAGCGCGGCCAGCTCCTCCCGGCACGTCGAGCACTGGGCCAGGTGTGTCTCGACGTAACGGACGTCGGCCTCGTCGAGCACTCCGAGCGCGTACGGGCCGAGCAGGACCTCCTCCTCGTGCTGCTGCCGGTTCATGCCACCACCTCCCTCAGTCCGGACCGGTGCTCCGGCACGCCCGGCTGATCGGTCTCATGTTCATGGAACGACGCGCGCAACGCCTTCAGCGCGTAGTGCGAGCGGGATTTCACCGTCCCGGCCGGGATGCCGAGAACGTCGGCCGTCTCGGCGACGCTGCGCTCGCGGTAGTACAGCTCCGTGAGCACGTCACGGTGTTCCGGCGTCAGCCGGTCGAGCGCGCCGAGCATGCTCATCGTGTCCACGACCGCCTCCGCGTGGTCGTCCTCCAGCGGCGGCGTCGCCGGGGACTCGGCGATCTCGGTCGGCCGCGCGGCCTTGGCGCGGTACCGGTCGGTGATGATGTTGCGGGCCACCGTGAGCAGCCAGCCGCGCACCGATCCTTTCCCGTTCACCAGGGCGTCGGCGTGGCGCCAGGCCCGGATCAGGGTCTCCTGGACGACGTCCTCGGCCGTGGCCCGGTCGCCCGTCAGCCGTGTCGCGTACGCGAGCAGGGCGTTGCCGTGTTCCTCGTACACCCCCCTGATCAATGCCTCGTCGGTGGAGCCCCGCCTGCTACGGGGCCACAGTGGTCCGGCCATCTCCCCGCTCCGTCCGAAGTCGCCTGTGTCGTGACCCACACGAGGCCCCGGACCGAACGGTTCACGTGACCTGCGTCACACTTCTCAAGTGCGGCAGTGGCGACCGTCGTTGAGGCAGTCGACGAGCTGTGTCATCCGGCTCTCGGTCATCACGTTCACGAACATGGCGTGATCGGTCCTGGGGCTGTGACGCTGCTCGGGGAAGGAGTCCAGGGCGATCGGTACGCCGTCGGGGAGTGCGTCGTATTCCAGGCCGATCCGCAGCTCGGGCACGGCGAAGGTGTTTCCGGGGCAGACGCCGTTGGCCGCGGGGAACCCCAGATGGGTCTGGCCGGCTGCGCGCTCGTCGAGCCCGTTCCAGCAGCTCGGGAAGACGAGCGTACGGGTGAGCCGGTCGCCCTCGGGGCAGCGCGGATAGCGCGTGGTGGACCGGTCGGGGAGGCTCGAACAGCCCCACCGCGCCCGCACCGCCTCGTCGGTGCGCGCGGTGAAGGCCACGGCGTCGCCGGTGAGTGCGCGCAGGAAGCGGGGCATCGCCACGACCTTGCCGGCCGGGTTACCGCGGAACTCCAGTCGTACTTTGAGGGGCTGGAGGATCCGGCCGGCGTTTCCGTGTCCGGCGGCCGTCTCGCGCGGCTCGGTCGCGGGCCGGTCGGTGCGGCGCAGTACCGGCCAGTAGTACGTGGAGCGGTCCCCGCCCCGGCAGGTCGTGGGCGCGGCCGCCAGGCTCCGGTCCGTGGAGGTGGCGTCGGTGGACAGGTTCCCCACGTACGCGTGGGTGTGGTGGGCGCCGCCCCGCAGACCGGGTGAGACGACCAGGTTGTCCTGGTTGTAGTGCCCTTCCTCGTTCCGCCCGCAGTCGACGGTGAAACTGCCGCCGGAGCCGTCCGGACCAGGCCGAGGCGCGGACGGGGCGGGCGCCACGGTCCGGAGGTCGACGTAGTCCTCGGGCGCCGGCCCGGCGGACGGTGCCACGTGCGGTCCGCCGGTGCGCGCCGTGCTCAGGGCGCATGCGGCGAGCACACCCGCCAGGACCAGGCAGACGAGCAGCATCGACATCCGGCGTTCTCTCCCCATGCCGGCCACGTTCGCTGCTCGCCGCCGCCCCCGTCAACCACGACCCGACACGCTGCTGGGCAGGTGGCGAACCGTACGGCCTGCTCGGCGTGGGGGACCCCCGTACGAGGCCGGGCCCGTCAGTGCTCAGTCGACTCGGCCTCTGCCGGGCCCACCAGCATGCGGAACGGCTGTGAGCAGCACTTTCGAACGGGTCTCAATCGTACGGCGGGCCGATGACCGCCTGGCCGATCTGCTCGGCCAGCCAGTCGGCGTAGCTCTGCGAGTCCCCGGTCTTGTGGACGTCGACGCAGACAGTGTGGGTCCCGACTTGCCGGTCGGTTCCAGGATCGTCGCAGTTGAAGACCAGGGTGACCCCGTCGTGTTCGACCCGCCCGTCGTACCCGTGCTCCGGCACCGCCGGCCAGATCACCTGGTCCCAGCGGATCGAACCGTATCTCGCCCCTACCAAGGCGGTGAAGGCGTCCTCGGCGCTACCGACCGGTTGGTCCACCATCGACGCCCAGAGCGGGAGCAGGGCAAGGAGGTCATCGGGATCCTCGGAAAGCTCGGCCGCGTGCCAGTCGCACCGCAAGCCCGCCTGTGCATCATCGAAGTGCCTCGCCCAAAACTCTTCGCTCTCCGTGCGGAACCAGGCGTCCGGCAGCAACCGACGCACTTCCAGCACCTCCGCGACGGTGCAGAGCTCCACATCCACCGATACCTGGGCATACTCGCGCGCGCCCAGCGCGAGGAGCCGGCGCCCCGTGGCGAGAGCCGCTGCCGGGTCGGACGTGCGGAAGACGGGATAGGAGACGCCGTTGGACATGTGAGCACCCTGCCACGCGTCGATGCCGGCCGGCATCTGCGTTTCGAACGGTTACGACGTGACGGCGAAGAGCCGTGCGGCCCCGGTCATCTCCAGCAGGCGGGCCACTTGCGGGCTGGCGGCGGTGATCGTCAGGGAGCGGTGCTCACTGTGGGCCCGCAGGCGGGCGCGGAGCAGCGCGTTCAGGCCGGTGGAGTCGCAGAAGGCGACCTCGGACAGGTCAAGGGTGAGTCCGCCGCCGTCCTCGCAGGTTTCCAAGGCCTCCATGAGTGCTGTTCGCAGGCGCGTCGCACTCTCGATGTCGAGTTCTCCGTGCACGCTGACGAAGGTGCCGCCTGCAATCGGCCTCATCGAGATCGTCACACCTCCGTCTCCTTCGCCACGTCGCACGGGAGGGAGGCGGGGAGCTTCGGGTGTGGGAGTCATGAGGCCTCCTGGATCGAGGCGGCCGTATGCTCAAATTGTCTGCTTCGTAGAGTTACATGTCAATAATTACCTGAAGTTCATGTCTGGTAGTTATTGCGGGGGTGCTCTCTCCGGGTGCACGATGCCTGTATGAGTGAAACGAGGGATGCTCGCTCAGAGTGGACCTTCCTCACGAGTCACGCCCGGGTGCTGCTGGCGATCTCGCGTGACCCAGGCGTGCGGCTCCGCGACATCGCGTCGAGCTGCGGGGTGACCGAGCGGACGGTGCAGGCCATCGTCACCGACCTCGAAGAAGCCGGCTACCTCACTCGTACCCGCGCGGAGGACGGCCGCCGCAACCGCTACGGCATCGTGCGCGGCTCTCACTTCCGTCATCCTGCCGAGGCAGGCCATCAGATCGCCGGACTTCTCGAGCTCCTGGCCGAACCGCAGGGCGCGGCGGAAGCCGACAGGGCCGGATAGCGGCCCCTGGTTCGAGTGCGGCTCGCGGTAACGGATCACAGCCACGTGGCCATCGCTGTGATCCGAACCGCCCCTGCCCCGCAGTGGCCGGTCCGAGTTCACGCGGTTCACGGACCGGCCACGGTCCGGACAGGTGGAGCTGACCTCACATCCGGTCAGGTGGCCGTATCGGTGCGCACATCGCCACGAGTGGTCACGATCCGGGCGTTGCCCTTGGTCAGCGCGTAGCCGAGGCCGACCACGGCTACCTCGCCCGCCGCGACCTGATCGGAGAGAAGCCGGGACCGTTCGAGTATCAGATCCACGGTGTGCCGGATGTGCTCGTCGATGATGTCGGCGGCGTCCGTCAGTCCGGCGGCTCGGGCGGCAAGGATGCTCGGCGTCACCCGCTCGACCACGTCACGGACGAATCCGCCGACGGAAAGGCCGTCCTCCACGGCGGCACTGGCGGCCGCGACGGCGCCGCAGGAGTCGTGGCCGAGCACGACGACCAGCCTCGCCCCGAGCACGCTCGTCGCGTACTCGACGCTCCCCAGGACCTCCGTCCCCAGGACGTGGCCTGCGGTCCGTACGACGAACAGGTCGCCGAGCCCCTGGTCGAAGATGATCTCAGCGGCCAGCCGCGAGTCGGAGCATCCGAGGATCACGGCGAACGGATCCTGGCCCGGAGCGAGCTCGGCACGGCGGGCGGCGTCCTGGTTGGGATGCTGCGGCCCACCCGACACGAAGCGCGTGTTACCGGCGAGCAGGGCGTCAAGTGCCACGGCAGGAGAGGTTCTAGGCATGCGGCTACCTTATGTCCGACTGCCGGGCCTGCCTCAGTGGATACCCCATGGCGTGCGTCACGGTCGGGTGAAGTCCTCGACCGCGACCGCCCGCCCCGGCTTCCGACCCCGACCGCACCCGGTGGCGACCGCGAGCCTGCCCGACGGGCCTGCGTGGCGTCACGCGCTGCCGGCCATGCTCCGAGGAGATGACGAGGCTCGGCCCCGGTCACCGTGAGTCGAGGCCAATCCAGGACGGGTTCCGCTCCGAACAGTGGCTATGAGCACCGACGCGACGCCTCTGCGGCACCGGGTACTTCCGCGTGCCGGACGTGGTCGCCGCCGGATGTTCTCCGCAGTCTGCAGCACCCACACGACATGTCCAGGAGAGCACCCCATGAACCCTCTGCGCTTGCGTCGTTCCGCGGTGGCCGTCGCCGCCGCGGCCACCCTGTCGTTCGGCCTCGCCGCCTGCTCCGGTTCCGGCAGCGAGTCGTCCTCGGGCGAGGCCCCGTCCCAGGCGGCGCCGCCCGCGGCACAGTCCTCGGAGGCGATGGCGGCCGACGGCCCGTTCGGGCCGGCCTGTGCCGGTGTGCCGAAGGAGGGTGCCGGTTCGTTCGACGGCATGGCCAAGGACCCCGTGGCCACCGCCGCCTCCAACAACCCGGCCCTGTCGACCCTGGTTGCCGCGGTCAAGCAGGCCGGCCTGGTCGACACCCTCAACAAGGCCGAGAACATCACCGTCTTCGCGCCGACCAACGACGCCTTCGCCAAGATCCCCAAGGCCGACCTCGACAAGGTCCTCGCCGACAAGGAGCAGCTGACGAAGATCCTCACGTACCACGTCGTCGGAGAGAAGCTCACGCCGGAGCAGCTGGAGAACGGCTCCTTCGAGACCCTTCAGAAGGGCATGCTCACCACCGAGGGGTCGGGCGAGGAGTACACCGTCAACGACTCGTCCAAGGTCGTCTGCGGCAACGTGCCCACCGCCAACGCCACCGTCTACATCGTCGACACGGTCCTCATGCCCAAGTAGTCCCGGAACCGCCGAAGGGCGGTGCACCACCGGCCGTACCGGTGATGCACCGCCCTTCTCACATGGTGGGGCGGTCGGCCGGCGGAGCGCGGCGTGGTCGGCCGAACGTGAAGGCGAAGGCTTTGGACCGGGGGTGAGGCGGAGCTCGAGGCGGGATGCGCGGGCGGTCTCGTGGTCGGTGAGCCGGTACAGCGTCGGCGTGCCGTGGACCGCGACGGTCCGTGTGGGTTCGCCGTCGACGAGAACGGTGACGGTGCCTTCGCCGGCGAGAACGAGGTTGGTGTTCTGCGCCCGGTGGCTGAGGGCCAGGCGAGCGTCGGGGCCCGCGGTGAAGTGCTCGTACCCGGCGGTCCAGGTGCCGGCCAAGGAGACTTTGTCCAGCGGGATGCCGCCGGCCGGGAAGGAACGCCTCTTCGGATCAGGTACGCCGCCGGATCGAGCGGGACGACTTCGCCGCACACCTCCCGCACTGCGAGGACTGCCGCAGGGACGTGGCCGAGTACGCGGCCACCGCCGCCCGCCTCGCGTCCGCCACCGCTCAGGACCCCCCGCAGCTGGACGACGTCAGCACCGTCCTGGCCGCACCGGACGCCCGCACCGCCCACGGCCGTGCCACCAACGGTGCCCTCACCACGGTCGTCAGCTCCGACCGCCAGAACCAGGCCGTCTTCACCGCGACCGGTCTGCCCACCCCGGCACAGGGCAAGACCTACCAACTATGGCTCGACCAGGACGGCACCATGCAGCCCGCCGGGTTCATCCACTCCGACGGCACCGTCCCCCTCCACGGCGACCCCGCCGACGCCACCGCCGTCGGCCGCACCCTCGAACCGACCGGAGGCTCACCCCAGCCCACCACCACCCCGCTGCTCCTCATGGCGCTGCCCGCCTGCAGGCACTTCCTGGGGTCGGAGCCCACTGCCCGGGTCCGGCAAAGCCGCCGGCCCCGGGCAGTGGTCGTGCCGATCAGCTCCAGTTGCGGGCGTTCTTCAGGAGGGTGCTGTGGACCTGGGAGAGGCGGTAGTCGGACAGCGACCCTGGATGGACGGCGAGGTAGAGGGTGTTGATGGGCGGTATCTCGGGTTCGATGAGGATGGTGACGGCGCCGGACGCCAGGGCTGCGGAGCACAGGCACTTGGGTAGCACGGAGATGCCGGCGGAGGAGATGACGGCGGCGAGGATGCCGCGCAGGTCGGGGATGACGGCGGTGACGGGGCAGTCCGGTTCGCTGTTGAACACGGTCTGCCAGTAGAGGCGGATCAGGGGCATCGTGTCGGCGTAGGCGATCATCGGTGCCTTGAGGATGCTGTGCCGGTCGACGCCGGTGGGGAAGAAGTCTTCGACGACTTCGGGTGAGGCGACGAGGATGAGCTCTTCGTCGGCCAGGGGTGTGGTCTCCAGTCCTCGCCGTGAGGGGCGGAAGGTGGAGACGACCAGGTCGAGGAAGCCCTCTTCGAGCTGCGGGAGGAGCTCGTGGCTGGCGCCGATGGACAGCCGGATTCCCAGGCCGCCGGACACCAGGCTGGAGATGGCGGGAACGACGCGGGCGGCCGTGAGTTCGGCGGTCGCTCCGATGCGGATGGGGCGCTCCTCGTCGGCGTGGCCGAAATGGCGGTGGACCGCGGAGTTCAGGCCCTTGAGCGACGTCTGCACGTCGCGGGCTAAGACGGACCCGCTGGGGGTGGGAAGGGCTCCCTTGGCGGTCCGTTCGAACAGTGGGCGTCCGAACTCCTGCTCAAGGTTGCGGATTTGCTGGGTGACGGTCGGCTGCGTCACGCCGAGGTGGCGTGCCGCCTTGGTGAAGGACCCGGTCTGGTACACAGCCATGAAGGTTTGCAGCCAGGTGAGTTGCATGAGATCCGGCCCCCGTGCCGGATTGCGCATGGCGCGCCGCGCGGCGTGGTCCATGCTGAGCCCGTGGCGGCATCCGCAGAGCGGAGAGGGCCGCCACGGGCCGTTCCTATTCGACAGTCCAGGTCTCCCTGGTGCTCTCGTGGTGCCCGTTGCGTAGAACGCTTCGCTGGATCTTCCCCGATGCGGTCAGCGGGAGTTCCTCGGTGAACTCTACGGCCTTGATCATCTTCTCGTCCGGGAGTTTCTCGGAGACGTGGGTGAGGATCCGGCGGGCGGTGACCTCGGTCGCGTCCCATCCGGGGGCCAGCACGATGTGCGCCTTGGGGATGAACATGCCGATCGGGTCGGGTTCGGGGACGACGGCAGCGGCGGCCACGGCGGGGTGGGTCAGGGCCGCGGTCTCCAGCTCCAGGGGGGAGATACGGTGGTCGAACGACTTGAACATGTCGTCGTCGCGCCCCGAGTAGTAGAGGGCGCCGTCTTCGCCCCGGGTGACGATGTCGCCGGTGCGGTAGATGCCGCCGGCGAATGCGCGGGCGGTCCGCTTGCCGTCGTCGTGGTAGCCGGCCATGACTCCGGCCGACATGTCGGACAGGTCCAGGCACAGCTCCCCGGGCTCGTCCTCGCGGACCGGGTTGCCGGTGGCGGTGTTCAGGACGGCGGTCCGGTAGCCGGGCATGGGCCATCCCATGCTGCCGGGCTTGCCCTCCCGGCCCGGGGGGACGCCGATCTGGCAGGTGGTCTCGGTCTGCCCGTAGCCGTTCCTGAGGGTGATGCCCCAGGAGTCACGGACGGCGTCGACAAGATAGGTGTCGAGGGGCTCTCCGGCGGAGGTCGCGGAGGTGAGGCGGCCGGGCGGGTCTCCGAGGCCGTGGGCGAACATGGCCCGCCACACGGTGGGCGGTGCGCAGAAGCTGGTGATGTCGTGCCGGCGCAGGGCGCGCAGGATGCCGTGGGGCTCGGTCCTGGGCTGGGAGAAGGCGACAGCGGTGGCTTCGGCGTTGAAGGGGACGAAGAAGGAACTCCACGCGTGCTTGGCCCAGCCTGGTGCGGCGATGTTGAGGTGCCGGTCTCCGGGCTGGACCCCGTTCCAGTACATGCCGGACAGGTGGCCGACGGGGTAGCTGGTGTGGGTGTGGATCACCATCTTGGGCCGGGAGGTCGTGCCGGAGGTGAAGTAGCAGAAGAGGGGGTCGTCGGCGCCGGTGTGATGGACCGGTTCGTAGGGCTCGCGCGGTGCCTCGTAGGAGGTGGAGTAGTCGAGCCAGCCGTCGGGAACGGGGCCGTCCGTGCAGATCCCGGTGAGGTGGTCGGCGATTCCTGCGAACCTGGGGGCGAGCTCGGCGGAGGTGACGACGTGGCTGACGCCGGCGCGTTCGATCCGGTCCTTGAGCTCCGCGGGAGAGGCGGTGGGGTAGGTGGGGACGATGATCGCGCTGATCTTGATGGCGGCGATCATCACCTCCCACAGGGGCAGCAGGTTGTGCAGGGCGATCAGGACGCGGTCGCCGCGGGCCACGCCGTGCTCGGTGAGCCAGTTCGCGACCTGGTCGGAGCGCTGGGCGAGGCGGCGGTAGCTGATGGCGTCGTCGGTGACGGTCCCGATCAGATGGAGGGCGGTTCGGTCGTTGTCGCGGGCGATGACGTCGAACCAGTCCAATGCCCAGTTGAAGCGAGGGACCTGAGGCCAGGCGAACTTCTCCCGCGCGGCATCGAGGTCGTCGCGGTGCTCCAGGAGCACGTCGCGGACGGTGCGGAACGCCCGGGTGGCGCAGGGGCTCCTCATCGGATGCTTCCCATCATGGAGGCGGATCGGCGGACGGAGATCTCGCTGTCGTCGTCGAGGGCGGCGAGCATGCACTCGGCGATGGCATCGGCGTCCTGCTTGAACAGGGTGTTCAGGCCGGGCTTGCCGGAGCCGACCTGGGTGAACCAGCGGGTGTGCTCGGTGGGGATGCCCAGCGCGTACAGGTCGGCGTGGACCTCCCCGTCTGCGCCGATGACGTGGAAGGGCGCGTGGGTGACGTTCAGTCCGCCGGTCGGAACGGGAGGCGCGGTGCCAGGTCCCGTGCGGAAGAACTCGGAGACGACGCCCGTCGAGATGAGGGAGAACGTCAGCTCCGAGGTGTCGCGATGCAGGTCGGGGGTGGGGATGCGGGCGTCGATCAGGGCTGCGGCCCACTTGACGGCTCCGCGGACCTGCGGGGAGGAGATCTTGAACAGGCCCTTGGCGTCGTCCTCGGTGAACTCGGTCGCCGGGCCGATGATGTCGACCTGGCCGGCCTCGATCAGGGCGTAGAGCTGTTCGACGCGTTCCGCCGGGGGCCCTGCGGACAGCAGGGAGTTGACGGGCAGGAACTGGCGGTTGAAGTCCTCCTCGTGGGAGGCCGGGAGGAGCCCGTTGTAGTCGACGGCTTCCCGTACGACGTTACGGATGTCCCGCAGGACGTCGAGGGCTGCCTTCAACGGCCCTCGGGCGTTGCCGAGGCCGGCGTCGTCCAGGTCGGCGCGCATCGTCTGCAGCAGGTGGGTGCGGAAGTGACCGGGGCTGGAGAACGTCTTGCCCGCGAACGGGCGGGCCAGCTTGTGCAGGTCGAGCTCGGGGAGCGTTCCGGCACCGCCCTGAGCACGGTGGGTGTCCTGGTAGACCTGGTCGACCTCGCGCATCAGCAGTGGCCAGACGTCCTCGGTGAAGGACAGCTGGTCGTTGCCGGTCGACTCCCGACGCCGGACGCGGGCGGCCGCGACGGCCTGCTTGGTGAGGTGGCGGGCCTTGTGGGTGTGGTCAGGCCGCTTCTGGTTGACGCCCCGGGCGGGGATGGGCAGGCCGGAGCGTGATCCGGCGACGATGTACGGCTCCCGGCCCGAGGGGATGTAGGTCATGCGGTCGCCGTCGGTCTTGAACGTGCCGCCGCGCCCGATGGTCAGGGACAGCATGACGTCGTAGAACGACAGGCCGAGTCCGCGGACGGCGACCGTGGAGCCGGCCGGGATGGCGCGTTCGCCGAGGTCCATGTCGGCCGCGGAGTCCCCGGACTCGTAGTGCGGGCCGTACGCGTTGCGGGCACAGAAGTCGATCATCCGGCGTTCGAACGGGTCGGGAAGGTTCTTGGGGTGCCCGGTGGCCAGCAGGACATGGTCGGCGGCGATCACGTACGGGGAGCGGTCGACCTCGACGAACCAGCCTCCGGCCGGGCGGGCGGCGAGGGACTTCACGCGGGTGCGGGTGGACACCAGCTCCACCCCCTCGGGGAGGTGCTGTTCGATGCTGCGGTAGACGTCGCGCAGGTAGTGACCGTAGGTGCGGCGCGTGGCGTAGTCGTCCGAACCCAGCGAGAGGATGTCTCCACGGCTGAGTGACCACTCGTCCAGCGCGGGGCCGGCCCCGGGGCGCCACGGTCCTTCGTCGGGGGTGCCGGAGTACATGGTGATCTGCCCGGCGACGGTGTTCATCGTGTACCAGTCGTCCTGGCTGGTACGCCAGATCCGCCCGGCGCCGATCTCGGTGTCGTCGATGGCGTGGATGCGCACCGGCCTGTCGGGCGGGGACTCGGCGAGGCGGACGGCGAGGCGTTCGAGGACGGAGATGCCGCGCGGGCCGGTGCCGATGACGGCCAGAGTCAGGGGCTGCATGGTCACGAGGCGTCCTTTTCTGCGGAGGTGAGGGCGAGGCTGCGGCCGGTTTCGAGGTGCGGGGCGTCGTAGCGGCGCTGGACGTTTCCGAGCATCGCCAGGAACCCGTCGGCGGTCAGCCGCTGCCTGGAGGCCGGGCGCTCCACGGAGATGGGCATCGATCCCGTGGTCAGCCACTTCAGGCGGCCGTCGGGGGCGATGTAGGCCCGGGTCCTCTGGGCGTTGTCGGCGTGCAGGCAGTACGGCACGTCGAGATAGCCGCGCTTGAACGCCGTCAGCAGTCCTCGGCCGACGTCGTCGGAGAGCTCCAGGACCGCTTCGACCAGCGCGCGGGCCTCCTCGTACAGGCCCTCCTGCGGGGGCCCGAACACCAGCGACGGCTCCTGTGATGCCTCGGATGCGGTTTCCAGGGCCTCGATGTTGTCCGCGACGGTCGGGATGCGGTGCGCTTCTGCGGGGGTTTTGACGATCATCCGCTCGACACCGGTGGACCTCGCCAGCCGCGCCGAGGCACGCAGCAGGTCGAGGGCCCCGCCGTGGGTCTGGGGGAAGACACCCATGTAGGTGTAGAGGACGACGTGCCATTGCGTGCCGTCCAGGAACTCGGCGGCCAGGCGGCGCAGGGCGGCGATGGCTTCGGCGTCCTGGTCGAGGTGGGTCTGCTGCGCGTAGGACAGGGAGATGCTGGTGATCCCGTGCCGGCGGAAGAAGATCCCTTCGAGCAGGGAGATCGCGATGAGGAGGCTCGGGGGGCAGAGCTGTCCCAGCATGCAGCCGCCGAAGCTCTCCAGGTGCGCGCCGGGGACGTTCTCGGCGAGGAGTTCGCAGCTTCTCGCCCAGGCGTCGTGTGCTTGTGCGAGGGGGGTGCGACTGTAGGGCAGGCAGTAGGAGACCGGTCCGCCCTCGGTGGCGTTCAGCCCGGCGTCGATGAGCCCCTGGACGATTCCGACCGGCAGCGGCGACCCGTGGCGTACCTGGATCGCGAACCCCGGCGCGTCCAGGTCGGCGAGCATGGCCCGGGTGACGCCCGCGCCGTGCGCGACGATCGGGAACCCGTTGAGGTCGCTGCCCTCGTCCAGTGCCTTACGAGCGGAGGCGTGGTCACCGACACGGGTGTAGCTGTCGAGGGTGATCGTCCCCACCGTCGTCGCGCCGGCCCGGGAGACCGCGTACAGCCCCTGCCGCATCTCGGAGACGGTGGGCATCCCCATGCGCGGCTGCACGACCAGGCGGCCCTTGCGCGCGGCCTGGGCGACGGCATCACCGAACAGCGGCGCGACGTGTTCGCCGCTCATCCGGTGGCCTCCAGCTCACGCCGCCGGCCGGTCAGGGCGAGGTAGTTCCGAAAGGCGTCGATGCCCTGGACGTCCTCGAAGACGGCGGTGAACCCGGCGTCCATCAGCTCAGGGCCGGCCTGGCCGCCTTCCCCGGCCTTGATGTCGAGCTTGCCGCCGATGACGACCGGAAGTTCCGCGAGGTCGACAAGGGTGCGCATACGGGTGATGAGCCGTCTTCCGTCGAGGGCGCCGTGACCGTTGACGCTGGAGATGACGACCATGTCCGGCCTGTGGCGGCGGGCTTGTTCGATCAGCAGGTCATCGGGGACGCAGGAGCCGATGTTGATGACCTCGTGTCCCATGTCCTCGAGGAGGATCTGGAGGAACACCAGATTCCAGGTGTGGGAATCGGATGAGGTGGAGGAGACCAGGACACGCCGTTTCGGTTCCCGGTCGGGATGGATAGCCTGTGCGGGCGCAGGAAAAGTCATGCTCCGTGCTTCCACTCGTCATGGTGTGGGTGGTGTGGGTGGGGTGTGGCGCGCAACAGAAGGGGCTGTGCCCCGGGGTGCGACCCGGAGCACAGCCCTTCGTCCCGTCAGGACGCGGCGGAGACGACCTCTCGGATCGGCTTCTTCGGCTCACGGGGACTGGCCGGACGGGTCCGGATGGCGAGCACGGTGCAGCCGGAGCCGGACGACATGCGGTGCTCGGTGCCGGGGCCTTCGACGACGAGGTCTCCCTTGAAGTAGGACACGCCGTCGCTGTGGTCGAGCTGGCCGTCCAGGACGAGCATCAGCTCGTAGCCCAGGTGCTCGTGGAAATCGCCGTGGGCGGTCGGCGGGAAGCGCAGCAGCAGGCCGACCGAGTCCTCGCCGGTCGCCTCGTCAGGTGCCCACAGGACGTGGTGGTCGACGCCGATCCGGCCGGGCTCGGACCACGCGGTCCAGTCGATGTCCTTCAGCTCGAATCCGGAGCGGAAGACGTTCTTGATGTACTTCACTGCCTCTGCGGCCATTACTGCTGCTCCTTGGTGTGGGTTCCGTCGAAGTAGGACAGGGAGACCTTCCACACGTCCTTGGCGAGGTCGCGGCCCTGTTCGTCGGCGGAGTCGTGGTCGAACTGCCAGTGGGCTCCGCCGTAGATGCGGGAGTCGCCGACTTCCTTGGCCGCTTCGGAGAAGGTGTTCCACTTCAGCCGGACGTCCTTGGACGGCATACCGGGCTCGATCTTGGAAGAGCCGGCCTTGATGACGCCGGTGTTCCCGTAGCGGTCGGAGCCGGTGTAGAGCTTGAGGGTCTCGGCGGCGACGGCGGTGAAGCCGGTGTGGCCGGAGCCGTAGGCGGCGAACGCCGGGGTCTTCAGGTACGGGGTCCAGGTCTCGCCCTTGATGGTCCGGGTGCCCTTGCCGGGGCCGGCCCAGCCCCTGATGTCCTTGCCTGCCATGGCGTAGCGGATCATCGTGATCGGGCGGGCGTAGTCGTGGGTGACCTTCGTCATCCAGTCGACGACGGACTCGTCGCCCTCGGCGAGGTTGAGGGCGAAGAACATCTTCACGTCCTCGTCCAGGGTGTGCCCGTCGCGCTGGGAGACGAACGCGGCCCACTCCTGCGGGATGGAGGAGGAGGTGGAACCGGGGTACTGCCAGTGCTCGGCGATGGCCTTCTGGCGTTCGGTGAGGCCCGCGTTGACCTTCATCTGCTCGGCAATGGCCCTACTGGCCGCCAGGCTGCCGTACTTGGGCGGCTTCGGGGACAGGTAGGTTTTGATGTCCTTGACCGCGTACGGCTTCCCGGTGGCGAACTGCGGGGTCAGGAAGTTGTGGACCATGCCGTCGGGCGTCTTGAGCGGCGCCCACCGGTCGGGGTACTTCAGGGCGTCCTTGTCGAACTTCGCGATCTCCTGCGGCGGGTTGACCGGTGTGTAGTAGCCGGCGGGGACCTTGTACGCCGGGTCGGCCTTCTGGTTGCTGCCGTCGTCGGCGCGGTCCTCGATGACCGCGTCGGCGGCCTTGAGGGCTATGTCCTGCGCCGATCCGGCCTGGGGGTCGTCGGCGTAGGCGGTGCTGTAGCCGAGGTCGGTCAGCTTCCTGTCGAACGTCGCCCTCTGCTCGGGGAAGAAGTCCGTCAGAACACGGTGGGCGGCGTAGCTGATCGCGGCCTGCTTGTTGGCGGCGGTGCGTTCGGCCGGCGGTCGGCGCAGGTCCGCGCCGTACTGGGTACCCACGGCCTTGCTGTCGTACGCGGCCCAGGCGTCGTACATGGCCATGTGGATGACGGCGAAGGCGCGGGCGCCGACGGGCGGGGAGGTGGGGTGCATCTTCCCGGCCTGCGCGGTGCTCAGGGCGCCGGCCATCGCCTTGTTCCACTCGATGACGACGTTGCTGCCTTCGGCCGTCGCCGACGGATCGACCGTGGCGGGGGGCGCAGGATGGGCGTTGGCGGTCAGGGTGACCGCGCCGGTCGTCAGGGCGACGGCGGCGGCGATGCCGACGCTCCAGCGGATGCGGGCGGTGGATGTGCGGCGGTGCTTGGTGCTCAAGGTGTCCGTGTCCTCAGAGTTGGCGCGTGATGGGGGCTGGGCGGGAGGGGTTACTCGGGCCAGGCGGAGTTCTCGATGACCTGAACGAAGTTGGGCCGCACGTAGCCGTCGGTGAAGCGCTCCAGGACGTCGGCCTTGACATTGCCGAAGGTGGTGGCCGGGCGACGGGTGATGCCGTCGTTGAAGGCCTGGAGGATCTGGCGCTTGAAGTCCGGGCGGGGGTGGGCGGCCGTGACGGCGGCGCGGACCTCGTCCGACACGTCGTGGTAGCCGATGCCCAGGACGTCGAGTTCGACGCCGGCGGTGACCAGGGCGACTTCGGGGGCCATGAGGGAGGGGATCTCGGGGGTGGTGTGCAGGGCGATGCCCTCCCACACCAAGCGGGCCTTGTCCTCGTCGATGCCGTGGGAGAGAAGGAACCTGCGGGCCTCGTCGGCCCCGTCGATCTCGAACCGGGTGCCGTTGTCGCGGTAGGGCTCCGTCAGGCCGAGGTCGTGGAACATGGCGCCGACGTAGAGGAGTTCGGCGTCGAAGACGAGGCCGCGGCGGCCTCCCTGGATCGCACCCCAGATGAACACGCGGCGGGAGTGGTGGTAGATCAGGTCGTCGGTGGCCTCGCGGATCAGCTCGGTCGCCTCCTTGGCGATCTGGCTGTCGGGGAGGGTGATTCCGGCGATGGTTTCAGGCATGGGGGTACCTCGGTTTCTGCCCTGCACGGGCGATGGGGTGAACAAAGGGGGGTGGGCTCTACCACCAGTAGGCGGGGTAGGCCGCCTGGGCCTTGACCCGGCCCGCCGCGGCGCCGACGGCGACGAGGATGACCGACGCGAGCGCGAGCAACGGGAGGAACACCAGCGCGTCCGGCGCTGTCGCGGCCACGATGACGGCGGTGGCGGCGGCGGGGGAGTGCGGGGTGCGGGCGATCATCATCACGCCGAGCGCGAGACCGCCGGCGATGGCCGCGGACCAGACGGAACTTCCCGCTACCGCGAGGACCACGAACCCGGTGACGGCTGAAAGGAGCTGACCACCCACGACACTGCGCGGCTGGGCGAGCGGGAGGGCGGGTGCCCCGTAGACGAGTGCTGCGCTGGCCGCGAGCGGCGGGATCAGCAGGACCTGCCCGGTGGCCTTGCCTACTGCGACCAGGACGACCAGCCCGATGACCGCCGCTGCGGTGGCGGAGGCGATGACGTTCCATGAGGCCCTGGGTGGTGCCTTACTCACAGGGACAGATACCACCTTTCGTATGTCGGTGTGTCTTTCAACCGGACATGGGAACGCTAATTCGCGAGCAACTCCTAGCTCAAATACGTCCGTACATGGGGCCCATAAGCCCACCGACCCCTGAAAGATCTCTATGGCGGGGGTCGCGATCACCTATGGTTCGCTTCGTCACAGCCGTCGAACATCCGACGCTGACGGCGGTCATCGGGCTGCCCCCCGTGCTTCCCAGTAGACCGGGACCGGCAACAGCGGCCGCCCGCCCGCCCGCTCCGTCTCCGTCATGGCCGACGGGAGATCGTGACCGCGGAGCGGAGCGCAGAGACGGTCCCCACCTGGGGAACCAACGCGGGGATCTTCGGCGTTGCCCCGACATGAACGACATACGGGAGACCCCCGAAGTCCTGCGTTACACCGCCTTCTCCGAGGATCCCGAGGGAGGAAATCCCGCCGGCATCGTTCTCGACGCCTCGGGGCTCGGCGACGAGGAGATGCTGGCGATCGCTGCCGAAGTCGGCTACAGCGAGAGCGCGTTCCTGACAGCGCCGTCAGAGGGAGCGGGCTCCGGCGGGTCGGAAGCCGGGCGCGCGTACACCATCCGCTACTTCAGCCCCAAGGCGGAAGTGCCCTTCTGCGGTCACGCCACCGTCGCGACGGCCGTGGCCCTCGGCGAGCGCATCGGTCCCGGCGACCTGGTGTTCACCACGCAGGCCGGGACCGTGCCGGTCACCGTGACGCGTGAGGGCGGGGTGCTGCGGGCCACGCTCACGAGCGTCGAGCCGCACGTCGAGGAGGTCGCGGCCGATGACCTGGCAGAGGCACTCGCGGCGCTCGACTGGCCGGCCGGCGACCTCGATCCCGCCCTGCCTCCCCGCATCGCCTTCGCGGGCGCCCGTCATCTGGTCCTCGCCGCCGCGAGCCGAGAGCGCCTGGCCGACCTGGCGTACGACTTCGCCCGCCTGGAAGCCCTCATGCACCGGCTCGACCTGACGACGCTGGAGCTGGTCTGGCGCGCCTCCGCGGACGTCTTCCACGTCCGTGCCCCGTTCCCGGTGGGCGGCGTGGTCGAGGACCCGGCGACCGGAGCGGCGGCCGCCGCCTTCGGCGCGTACGCCCGTGAGCTCGGACTCGTGCCCGAGGCGACGGTCCTCACCCTCCACCAAGGGGAGGACATGGGACGCCCCGGCGTCCTGACGGTGGAACTGCGGGCGGGCGACCGGCGGGTCAGGGTCGGCGGCGCAGGGACCCGCATCCCGGCCTGATCCAGAGGACAGGCCCTCGCGGACCGGAGCGCCGTGGCGTGACCTCGCCTCACACACGGTCTTCCACGGGCCGAACCGTTCGGGCAACCGTCCCACCGTCCGTGTCCCCGAGAGGCACCCGCCGGGGGATGCCATGGGCCGGCTGGCAGGCGGCACGAACGTCGCCCTGCGCAGCCGGCCCCTCCCGGCCCTCCGAACCGGGAGCGGGCGTCCGTCAGACGGGCTGGGCGGCGAAGACGAAGAGGCCCTCGGGGGTGCGGATGGTGGCGTACCCGTTCGTCGTGAACTGCGGCATCTCCTGGATCCCGGAGGCCAGCAGCTTCTTGTCGTCGGCGCCGAGCGCGGCTCCGGCGCCGTCCAGGTACGCGTAGAGGACGCCGTTGCCCGGGAGCGCGCGCGGCATGATGGTCACCTCGTCCGCGGCCTGGCGCCACAGCTCCTTGCCGGTCTCCGTGTTCCAGGCGACCGCGCCCTCGCCGTACTGCACCACGGCGGTCTTGCCGTCCGCGGAGACGGCGAGGGCGTCGTCATCGATGGTGCCGTTGGTGTCGATGACCGGCCCCTCGGCGAGCCGGCGGCCGCTCGGGACGTCGATCAGCGTCATGACCGCTTCGGAATCGCCGTACGAGGACCATTCGAGGAGGGCCTTGTCGCCCCGGTACGGCATCAGCCGCGCACTGGTCGCCTTGTCCGGGGTGACCAGCTTGGCGATGGCGGCCGGCGGCGCGAGGTCCTTGGTGTTCCACGCCTTCTTGCCGGTGCGGACGTCCTTGGCGGTCAGCCACTCGGCGGAGGGCTGGAAGGAGATGTCCTGCTCCGAGAAGTAGCCGAGACCGGAGCCGACCGACCCCTTCAGGTCGATGTGCGTGGCCTCGCTGGAGAGGGTCTCCCCGTCACCGATCGGAATGAACTTGGAGCCCTGGGAGAGGCCGGCGTCCACGAGGTAGCCGTTCCGGACCGGGGTGGTCATGTGGGTGTCCTCGTCGAAGGAGGAGCTCCCCAGCTTCTCGCCGGACGGCGCGTACATGGTCAGCACGGTCTGGGTCGAGGCCTTCTTCAGGCCGCTCGCCGGCGTGTCGACGCGGTTGCGGATCAGCAGGGCCGGCGAGCCGTCCCGCCACTCGCCCACCTGCGCGAGGGCCACCGTCGGGGAGGACGAGTACCCGTTGCTCGTCTTGGGGAAGGCGAAGTCGAACTTCTTGCGCAGCTTGCCGCTCTTGGCGTCGAGCAGCCGGGCGGTGAAGGTGCTGGTGCCCGACGGCAAGTCGCGTTGGTCGGTCACGATGACGGCGTCCCCGACCGTGCAGACGTCGCGCTGCCCCATGTCCTCCTCGGAGGCCTTGCCCGCGCAGTCCCCCGCCTCGTCACTCGTGAGGCTCCAGGCCGGCTGCGCGGCCAGCCCGGGAACCGGCTTGCCCTGGTAGACCGGGGCCTTCGGCGCCGCGGGCGAGGACTCCGTGACCTTCCCGGTCTCCTTGCCGCCGGCCTTGGGGTCGGCGTCCGCCCCTCCGGAGCACCCGGTCACGAGACCCGCGGACAGCGCCAGACCGAGCGCCACCGTCGTACGTATGCGATTCAACTTCTTGCCCCGTTTTCCCTCTTGATTGATCATGCTCGACGGGACACCTTACTTTGATCATGATCTGTCCCTGCCCGGCTCGACTGCGCGCCCGCAGGCCGACCACGGGCGCGGTGGCCGGTTCCGGCGTGGATGCGGCGCGGTCACCCGTACCCGGCTGGGCCCGTGCGCGTCAGGCGCGTTTGTTGTCCCATTCGTCGCTCTCTTCGTCGTCCTCGTCGTAGTCGTCCTCGTCGAATACATGGTCGACGGGCTCGGCGATCCAGCCGGCCGAGAGAACGAGCCGCGAGGTGCGATGGACGGCGAGGAAGCCGAAGGGGCGGTCGAAGGCGAGTCTGATGTGGCGTACGACGTACGGTGCCGCCGACTCCGCGCAGCCGGCGGCCGCGGCGACGGCCGTGACCGTCGCCGACTCGAAGCCCTCCGCGGTGAAGTGGGCCGAGGCCGACTGGTTGGCCTGCTGCACCGCCAGCGGCACGTCGCTGACCCCCGGGAAGTGGCCGCGGCCGACGTCCCTGGCACTGCTGAGTCCGAACACCGCCGGGGTGGCGAGCAGATCGTGGTCGGCGGAGAGGGAGAACGGCGACGTGGTCACGGACAGGATGGGATCGCGGTCACTGGTACGGACCTTCTGGACGTTCAACCCGGGTCCGGGCGCACCGAACGGCAGCTGGTCGCCCGGCGTAGCCCTGTGTGTGCCGGACAGGACGGCGATTCCGGCGGCCAGGACGGCGCCGGGCGCGGCGTTCCGCTCTCCCAGGAGGAGATGGACGTCGACACCGGTGTTGCCGAGTACACGGAGGACGGTCAGCGCGCCCGCCGGGGTCTGCGCCACACCGACCCGGTCCAGCAGGCTGGTGCGGCGGCTCAGTCCGACCAGGTCTCTGCCTGCCCAAGGGCCCTGGTCGTCCGGCACCAGCCCGGTTGTGTGAAAGGGACTCAGCCACCTGGTCCGCACGGCCTGGGCGGCGGCGAGGACGAGCAGCGTCGCCTTGTCGACGTGCACGGGCATGGCGGGGATCAGTCCGCCGGTCCGCTCCGCGGCCCACGCGTCCAGCGCCTTCCTGTCGGCCTCGTCGTCACCGCTGAACCGGCCGAGCGTGGCGTCGGGCAGCCCGGCTGCCCACCGGCCGTGCACCTCCAGGCCGGGGCGCGTCCACAGGCCGACAGCGGCACCGGAGCCTTGGATACGCGCCAGCGCGCCGAGCAGCCCGCGCGCGGCTCCGGCGCTCTCGGCGGCGCGTATGCCGAGTGCGTCTTCCAGCTCGTCGCGCGCCGGGCCGGAAGCGCCGTCCGCGAGGAAGGCCAGGAGCGGCCAGACTCCGACCGCCGAGAAGGTCGTGCCCTTGGCGAGCGCTTCCGGCGCGAGGCCGTCCGACGCCCAGCGCGCGGTCATCCCGTTGACCGCGTGGATCGTCGCCGACGTTGCTCTCATGACGCCCCCCACGGGCGCCAGCAGCGCTGCGCGCCCTTCCTCTGTACGTGCCTCACGGGTCTGTGATCAGCGAAACCGTACCTGGGCGGGCGGCGTGCAAGGGAAGGGTTTTCGCCGCGGGGATGAAGGCGCACCGTGCACTCGATGAGTCCACCGGCGTCCTCAGCTTCTTACGGACAGAAGCTGACCGCAAGTCTCCCTACGGTCATTCCATGACGCAGACACAGGCACACGCACCAACGCATCCGCATACGCAGGGGCAGAACGAAGCGCACGACGGGTCTCAGGCCCAGAAGGTTCTTGTCACCGGAGCCACCGGCACCGTTGGCCGCCAGGTCGTCGCCGAACTCCTCGACCGTGGTCACCAGGTCCGCGCTCTCACACGGGACGCGTCGCGCGCCGGTCTCCCGGCCGGTGTCGAGGTCGTCCAGGGCGATCTGACCGAACCCGACGGTCTGGCCGAGGCACTGGAGGGAGTGACCGGCCTTCATCTCATCACGTTCGCGGGGCCCTACTTCGCCCCTCTGGAGACCGGCCCGCGGATCCTGGAGCTGGCCCGAGCGGCCGGGGTACGCCGGGTCACTGTGCTGCACGGCGGTGGGCCGACCCTGCTGGAGGACGCCGTACGGGCCGAGGAATCGTTGGCCTGGACCGTGCTGATGCCCGTCGAGTTCATGGCCAACGCCCTGGAATGGGCGCCCGGGATCTCGGCCCGGGACGAGGTGCGCGAGCCGTTCGTCTCGCGGCTCAGCGCCATGGTCCACGAGGGGGACATCGGCGCGGTCGCCGCGGTCGCCCTGACCGAGGAGGGTCATGGCGGCAGCGAGTACGTGATCACCGGTCCCGAACTGCTGACTGTCGGTGACAAGGTGGCGGCGATCGCCGCTGCCCGGGGCCGGGAGATCTCCTTGGCCGAACTGACGAGGGAGGAGGCTGTCGCCCGATGGCGGGCGGAGGGTCACCCGGAGGACGTGATCGGCTTTCTGCTGGAGGCGTACGGGAACACGCCGGAGGTGGGCCGTACGGTCGTCGACACGGTGGAGAAGGTCACGGGGCGACCGGCCCGCACGTTCTCCGAGTGGGCCGCGGAGCACGCGGCAGGCTTCTCAAGCTCCCTCCAGAGCCTGGCAGCCAACCCGGACACACCTCGCACCAAGCCCTGACGGCATCTCTAGGGGGTGTCCGTAAAGTCCCGCCTGGCCTGCGCGCAGACGACGCTACTTTCCGGACACCCCCTAGGCCGTTCGGAGCCAAGCCCGCGTCGGTCGGCCGCCCAACGCGCCCGAGCCGCCAGAATCGACGATCGGTGAGGGGGATTCTGCACATCCCAGGAGGCGATCGTGGTGCTCTCTCGGCGCGGAGCCTGCTCTACCACGCCTTCGCCTCGCCCCACGTGACCACCGACGGCCAGGGCCGGACCCTCGGCGCGTTTCCGAGCCTCGCCGAGATCGAGGCCGTGGAGAACTACGTGTACGGGGTGCGCCCGCCCACCCTGGCCCGGCTCCGGGAGATCGCCGGTGAGAACCCTCTCGGTGTGGTCGTGTTCGCCTTCGACTACCGCGACGCAACCGGCTCGGTGCACGGCCGCCACGCCGACCTCTGCTTCTCCCGACCGGGCATCACCCGCAGGGGGACGACCGGTCCCCGGTACAACGCCCGGCTCCGTCAGTTCGCCCCGCTCGACCCGAAGCAGCCGTTCGTCGTCCGTACCGTGCCACAGCGCTTCGCCGCGTACATCGCCATGCAGGTCACCGGGGCAGACAGCCGCACGCGCGGACCGTCATCGACGCGACCGGCCGCGCTCGGCAGGTCGCCCGCGCTCTCGGGCCCACGGGGGCCGGCCGGGCGCGATCGCCACGCCTGCTGATCCGCTACGGCTACGCGTCGGGCGCCTGCTCGGTCCGTGACGCGGCGCCCGCGATCGTCGCGGACCACACCGGCTGGACCTGGACGGCCCGGGTGGGGGCGGCCCGCTACCAGTGGATGCGCCTGGACTTCGTACCGGAGCAGAGGCCGTCCGACTGGCTGCCCGAGGAGTTCGCGGGTCTGACCCCCGAGGGCCCCGCACAGGCTGCCGACGTGACCTGGCGGCTGTGCGGAGCCGCAGCGGGGCCGGGCTGGTTCGTGGTCGGCGACGCCGGCGTACTGCTGGACCCGGCGTCCTCCCACGGAGTGCTGCGGGCACTGCTGTCCGGTTCGACGGCGGGCGGCCTTGCCGTGGCCGTGGCGAACGGCGC
This sequence comes from Streptomyces sp. NPDC015130, assembly GCF_043080005.1. Classification (NCBI taxonomy): domain Bacteria; kingdom Bacillati; phylum Actinomycetota; class Actinomycetes; order Kitasatosporales; family Streptomycetaceae; genus Streptomyces; species Streptomyces sp. NPDC015130. The sequence goes on from NZ_JBIBVC010000004.1 coordinate 371,498, forward strand.
GCTCGACGCCCACCGTGCTGCGGCCACGTACCAGCGGTGGCTGCACGAGGGCGCGGAACGCGACATCCACAACCTGGCCGGCATGTACGCGAGGATCGGAGCCCAGGGCTTCGGCTGACCGCGGGTGAGTCCGGCGACGGAGCAGGGATATCAGTCGCCGGTGAAGCCCCAGAAGCACAGCTCTGTCGGGCGGCCCTCGGTGCCGCCCCCGGCCGTCGCCACACATGCCCTCCGTCAGCCCATGACAGGCATGGTCATCAGAAGGTGCAGGACCAGGGTCCAGCAGCCGGCGGCGGCTGCCGCTCTGCGCCAACGGCGCCGGCGCGACTCCGACACGGGATCGGGTCGGAGAGGCTTGACGGGCGTGCCCACCGGGGCGACCCGTGCCGGATACCACGACCGAGGGGTGGGCGCGGACTCCTCGGTGGCTCGCTTCGGGGCGGCGGGTGAGAGCTCCATCGCGGCGAGTCCGGTCAGGAGTTCGGCGTACGCCCGGCGGCGCGCGCCCCGCGGGGAGGAGCGGCCCGACTCCCAGTGGCGGACCGTCGCCGCGGTGACGCCGAAGGCCGCCGCGACCTGAGGACGGGAGAGTCCCCATGCCTCGCGGAGGCGCAGACGGGTCGCGGGCGGCGGGAGCGCGGGCAGGGAAGCGGTGCGACGGTCGAGGGATGCCGGACGTGCCGACAGGGACGCAGCGCGGTGGTCCAGGGAGATCGGAGGTGCCGCCGGGGACGTGGTGCGGTGGTCGAAGGAGGTCGGAGGTGCAGGAATGGCGTTCATATGAAGTCGGACCATCGCCCTGGTGAAGTGTCACGGCCGTCGTCCTCAACTTCACCCGGGCGGCGCAGCGCCCGGCCTCCCCGACGGGCTGAGCCCCAGGTCGGCGTTCAGACGATCCCCGTCACCACCACGGTCGTCCGCACTCTTCCGCCGAGGGACGCGCCGTCTTCGTCGACGATCGGCTCGGCTGCGAGTTCCACGGCCCGGCGGACGGCCCGGGAGACATCCAGGGCCCGGTCGCCCCGACGGACCGTCAGCATGATCTCCACCTCCCACATCTGGTCGGCGTTGCTTCTGACGACCCGAACCCCTGCGGGAGGAGTCCCCATTCGCCCTTCCCGCGCGGACGGGAGGCGATCCGCCGCCCCGACGGCCGGGCGGCCGACCGCTCCGGCGGCCAGCCGGCGCAGGAGCCCGCCGAGGCTCGGCCGGAGGAAGGCCACTCCGTCGGTGGCCAGGGCGGCCGCACCGGCCGCTTGTTCCAGCTCGGCCCGCATGTCCCGCTCCGTCACATCACACTCCTCTCCGACCCGGGGCCGCCGTCCGGCCCCGGTCCGACGTCCTCCACGAGCACATCGACGATGCGTACGTCGATCTCACGGACGTCCATGCCCAGCACCCTGTCCGCCGCTGCGAACAGTGCGTCGCGCACCTCGTCGGCAGCATCGGGCAGCGCGGCGAGCGACGCGACGACAGCCACCTGCACCCGCAAGGGGCCACGACCCGCGCCGTCCTCACTTCCGCCATCCCCAAGGGGATGGATGCGGCAGCTTCCGGCGCGGATGCCGGGCAAGGCGTCCACGGCGGCGCGGAGTTCGCGCGCCGCCGCCGACTCGAAGATCCAGCTCCGCTCGTCGTCCCCGCCACCCAGTGGCAGCGTGCGACCGGGGCGCAGTTCCAGGCGTACGACATCCATGACCCGCGCGGTCAGCGCCTCGGCGGCCGCGTAGCCGTCGGTGGCGTCGGCGCCGGTCGAAGCATCGACTTCGCGTGCCGCCGTGATCAGCCGGTCGAGCGAACGCAGGTCGGCCAGTGCTGCCGAACAGTGGGGGCAGTGGGCATGGTGGACGCTCTCCGCCTCCGGGCTCTGCCCCTCCGGCGCCACTCCCTCCCAGACGTTCTCCAGCGACCGGCCGCAGGGCAGGAGTTCACCGTCGTCGTCCGCGCCTCCGAGGGGCCGCGGGTCCGAGTTCAACGCCATTCGCTCATCGCCTCCGTCAGACTGCGCCGGGCCCGGAAGATTCTGCCTCGCGCGGCTGTCGCGCTGATGCCCACCGCCTCGGCGACCTCCTCGTACGACAGCAGGTGAAGCTCCCTCAGGACCCAGCAGGCACGCTGCTCCGGCGAGAGCTCGGCCAGAGCGACCGTCAGGTCGGCGAGTGCCGCACTCGACTCCGCCGCGCGGGCGGGCGAACCCTCGTGCGGGGGAGCGGGCGGCTCGGGGACGGAGTCGAGTTCCGTGGTCGGCCTCCGCGATCTGAGTTGATTGAGACAGCGGTTGGTGACGATCTTGTACATCCAGGTGAGGAACGCGGAGTCCCCACGGAAGTCCGGGAGCCTTCGCCATGCGCCCACCAAGGCCTCCTGTACGACGTCCTCGGCCTCCGCGGAGCCGCTCAGCATCCGCCGCGCCAGCCTCAGCAGAGTGGGCCCGTGCCGGTGGACCAGCACCTCGAACGCCTCCTCGTCACCCTCGCGCGCTCGCGCGACGAGCAGTGTGTCGTCCGGGCCGGCCCCGCGCCGGGTCAGCCCAGGCGGTTCGTCCGTCAGCCCTCGCACTGGCCGTTCCTTTCCTCACCGGGCGTCCCTGCCCTCCGCCACGCGACCGCGCCACCGGGAAGGTGTCTGCCCGGCGGGAGTGGGACACGCCCCCTGCACGAACGTCACGCATCCCTCCGAGACGCCTTCGCGCAGAAGACCGCGGGTTGCTGCGTGACGAATGTCGATTGCCCGTGTCCAACGACGTGATCGACCACTTGTGTCGAGTACGGATGAGGAGAAGTCACATGACCGAAGCAACCCTGACCGACAAGGACGCCGGCCGGCTCGAGGCCCGGAGGGGGCACGCGCGGTCGGTCTCCGTGGGTGTCGTCGGCGACGCCGCCGAGCCCGGGGACAGCAGGGGCAAGACCTCCGTCGCGGACCTGGTCGTCGTCAAGGTCGCGGGCATGGCGGCGCGCGAGATCCCGGGCGTGTACGACATGGGCGGCGGCCTTTCGAGGACGATCGGGGCGGTGCGGGACCGTGTGCCGGGCGGGCGCCCGAACGTCGGCCGGGGCGTGAAGGTCGAGGTGGGCGAGCGTCAGGCGGCGCTCGACATCGATCTGGTCGTCGAGTACGGCGTGCCCATCGCCGATGTCGCACGTGACGTCCGGGAGAACGTCATCGCGGCGGTGGAACGGACCACGGGCCTGGAGGTCGTCGAGGTCAACATCGCGGTGAACGACGTGCACTTGCCCGACGAGGTGCAGGACCTCTCGACCGGTGAGAGCCGCGTGTCCTAGGGGCGTCAGCCGATCAGATCCGCCGATCAGGTCCGCTGATCAGATCCGGCGATCAGGTCCGCTGATCAGATCCGGCGATCAGCTCTGCCGATCTGTTCCGCCGAACAGGTCCGCCGATCAGCCCGGGCTCGCGGCGTGATCGACAAGACACCCCCGGCGCCCGGTCGCGGGCCGCTTCCCCGTCCGGCGACGGACGGTCGACTCCTTACGAGGTGTGTGTGATGAGTAGATCCCTGACAGGACTGGCCGTCGGTATGGCGCTCGGTTTCGCCGCCTGGTTCGGCGGGTTCGGGGCCTTCCTGCTGGTCGGGGCGTTCGGTGCGCTCGGCGGATGGGCAGGCCGCGCCTTGGACGGTGGCGCGGACCCGAGGGAACTCCTGGTGCGCTGGTACGGGGAGCGGCGTTGAGCGCGCCGAGGCCGGCTCCCGCGCCCTGTGTCGACGAGCGCGGGGACGTGACGGTCTCCGACCGTGCTGTCCGGCGCATCGTCCGGCAGGTGGCTGCCGAGGTCCTGGGCAGTGCCGGTACGGCGCGGGAGGCCAGGGTCGCGAGGGTGGGGGAGAGAGCCGCCCACATCCGGATGGGCCTCGAACTCGCCTACCCCGCTGACCTGGTGGGCCATGGCGTACGGGTACGACGGCAGCTGATGGACCGGGCATCGGAGCTGTCCGGCGTGGACATCACCCGGGCCGACATCGTCATCGAGGGACTGCGGACCGTCCCGGTGACACCGGTGGACCTTCGGGCAGTACGGGACGGAGGGCTCGGGTCCGCGCAGCTCGTGCCGTCGGCCACCCGGGCGGACTCCGAGGTGCCACGTGCGGTGGCGGCGGCACCCCTGGGGCACCGGCCGTGGTCCGCGCGGAGGCTGTCGGCCGCCGCGGTCTCCCTCGTCGTGGCGGCGACGGCCGGAGCGCTCCTGGTCCGGATCGCCCGTGACGGGCCCGGCGCGTGGGGTGGGCTGCGTGGTGTCCCGCTGTCGGACGGGCGGTGGACCGCGGCCGGAGTGGTGACCGCCCTGCTCGGAGTGGTACTGATGGTCCTCGCCGCCACGCCGGGGTATCGGCGTCGGCTGCCGATGGCACCGCCCGACGGGGCCACCCTCGCCACGCTCGATCGCGCCGCTCTCGCCTCGCTGCTGGGGCAGGCCGTCCTGCCCGTCGAGGGGGTGAGATCGGTCCGGGTGAGGATCGGCCGTCTCCGCGTCCGAATCAGGGTGCGGGTGGCTTCCCCCGGCTCGTCGGACGTACGGGGAGGAAGCGTCGTGCGGGCCGCGTCCGCCGTACTGGACGGCGCCGGTCTCCTGCGGAGCCCCAGGGTGTCGGTGAAGGTGGTGGCCGACGAACGAGGGCGGCCGTCGGGGGAGAGGGAGGTCGCGGGATGAGCGCCCTGAGGGTGAATCGCCTGGTCATGATGCTGGTCGGCGGCACGGCACTGTCCGGCGGAGGCTGGATCGTGTGGCACGGGCCGGCAGCGCGGAGCATCCTGCCCTGGTCACCACCGGCCGTGCCGTTCGAGCGGCTGCGGGAGTACGGACCGTCGGGGGCCGCCGTCCTCCTGTCGCTCGTGGCCGTGCTCGCGCTGTCGCTCCTGTGGGGCATCGGTCAGCTGCCCTCCGGTCGCTCGGCGCGGTGTGTCCTGGCCGTACAGGGGCTCCGCGTCCGGCGCCGGACGCTGGCCCGTGCGATCGCCACCGACGTCCGCGCGCTGCCGGGAGTCCGTTCGGCACGGGTCGTCCTTCGCGGACGCGGCGAGGGACTGCGGGCGACGGTCAGGCTGCGGTTGGCGGGGTCCGCCCCACCGGGCGACGTGGTCCAGCAGGTCGTCGACGGCCCCGTGCGCCGGGCCCGGGCGGCTCTGGGCATCCGCCTGGGAACGGACATCCGTGTGACCGGCCACGAGGGCAGGCCGCGGGCGGCTGTTTCGACGCACGAGCGACGCAGCTTGTAGGCAGGGGTGAGACGGGGGGACGGTGGTGTGGAACGGCGTCCGCGGCGGTCACACCCGGGAGGCATCATGGCTGACAGGCCCGCACCCGCACCCGTACGGCCCGAGGAGACACCGCCGGCCGAGGGTTCCACGTCATCAGCGCATCCGGAGCGACCGGACGGGGGTGTCTGGGAGCACCCGATGATGTGGGTCTCCTTGATCGTCCTCGGTGCCGTCATGGTGGCCCTGCTGTTCGCGTTCCGCATCGGCGGTGGACTCTGAGAAGGACGAGGAAGGCCGGGGGGCGGGGGGGGGGGGGCGCGCGCCCCCCCCCCCGCAGCCAACCAACAGCCCGATAGAACTGGCACAGCCTCACCAACGGAAACCGCAAAAACCCCTCCCGCCCCCCCCCCA